>CAYVMR010000319.1:0-2508 GCA_964452545.1 uncultured bacterium | reverse complement strand
TGACCTCCTATGGGCTGCGATCGCTCTCACCCCTCCACCCCGACTATGCAGGGCGCTATGGTGGCGACCCGGTGCAGCGGGATAGCCATTACCACCAGGGGCCGGTGTGGGGCTGGCTGATCGGCCCCTTTGTCCAGGCCCATTGGCAGGTCTACCAGGATCCAGCCACGGCCCATAGCTTTTTGACGCCCCTGGCCGATCACCTGCTCAGCGGTTGCGTCGGCAACCTCAGTGAAATCTTTGATGGCGATGCGCCCCACCAGCCGCGCGGCACCTTTGCCCAGGCCTGGACAGTGGCGGAAGTGCTGCGGGCCTGGTGCCTGCTTGACCAGGCCACCAGCCACCGGTAAAGCCGCCGGGGGGACCCGACCCCAGCCCAGGCTATGACCCACAACAGTTGACGCCTAAAGGAAGGAATCTCCATGAAATTATCCAACAACGTTGTCCTCGTGACCGGTAGTAGCTTAGGTATTGGCCAGCTCGATGTTTTAGTCAACAATGCCGGCATGGAGCGCCACGCCTGGGGGGATGGTGGGCTGTTGAGGAATGATCAGCAGCAGTAGGGATTGATCGGGTGGGGGATGGCAACTCTCTTAAATCCATCAACAATTCAGGATAAAACCATGACTACCGCAGAAGAAATCCGCTTAGCCCAAGACCACGATCGCTCAGCCTATTGGAAGCGCTGGGGGCCTTACCTGAGTGAGCGCCAGTGGGGCACGGTGCGCGAAGACTACAGCGCCACGGGAGAAGCCTGGGATTTCATCTCCCACGATCAGGCCCGTTCCTATGCCTACCGCTGGGGCGAAGACGGCATTGCTGGCATTTCTGATAACCATCAGCGGTTGTGCTTTGCGATCGCCCTCTGGAACGGTCAGGATCCCATCCTGAAGGAACGACTGTTTGGCCTGACGGGCAGCGAGGGCAACCACGGCGAGGATGTTAAGGAGTACTATTTTTACCTCGACAACACCCCCAGCCATGCCTACATGAAATACCTCTATAAGTACCCCCAGGCGGCCTTTCCCTACGGTCAACTACTGGAGCAAAATCGCCGTCGAAACCGCCATCAGCCCGAGTTTGAACTGCTCGATACGGGGGTGTTTGCCAACAACCGCTACTTTGATGTCACGGTGGAATACGCCAAGGCATCCCCCGAGGATACGCTGATCCAAATTTCGGCCACCAATCGCGGCCCTGAGGCCAAACCCCTGCACCTACTGCCCACCCTCTGGTTCCGCAATACCTGGTCTTGGGATGCCCAGGCGACCAAGCCCCTGCTCAAGCTGCGCCAGGCCGAGGGGGGGTACTGCGTGATTGAGGCGGCTCACCCCAGCTTGGGCGATCGCTGGCTCTATGGCGAGGCTAACCGGACAGACCCGGGGGGGGCAGGGAGGCCAGACACCTTGGTCCCGCCCCTACTGTTTACGGAAAACGAAACCAACCTAGAGCGGCTGTGGGGGTCGCCCAATGCTTCGCCCTACGTCAAAGACGGCATTAACAATTACCTGATTCACGGTCAGACCGACGCGGTGAACCCGGACCGCATCGGCACTAAGGTGTCGGCCCACTATGCGGTGGAAATTGCCCCTAGGGCTACCCACACCATTCGCCTGCGGCTGAGCAACGCCCCCGATCTGCCCCAGCCCTTTGGTGCTGAGTTTGATCAGCTTCGGCAAACCCGCCTGGCCGAGGCCGATGAATTTTACCATCGCCTGGCCCCGGCCCACCTCACCGCCGATCAGCGCAACATCCAACAGCAGGCCTTTGCAGGCCTGCTGTGGACTAAGCAGTACTACTACTATGTCGTCGATCGCTGGCTCGATGGCGACCCCGGCCAGCCCCAGCCCCCCGCGCAGCGGCGCCACGGGCGCAACAGCCGCTGGCGGCACCTGCACTGCGAAGACATCATTTCCATGCCCGACAAGTGGGAATACCCCTGGTTTGCCGCCTGGGACCTGGCCTTTCACGCGGTGCCCCTGGCCATGCTCGACCCCGACTTTGCCAAACAGCAGCTCGACCGCCTGACCCGGGAATGGTACATGCACCCCAACGGTCAACTGCCCGCCTACGAGTGGTCCTTTGATGATGTCAACCCGCCCGTCCATGCCTGGGCCGCCATTCGGGTCTACCGCATCGAGAAACGGCTCTACGGCCAGGGCGATCTGGACTTCGTGGAGCGGGTATTTCAAAAGCTGCTGCTGAACTTTACCTGGTGGGTGAATCGGCAAGATGCCGCGGGCAAAAATGTCTTCCAGGGTGGCTTTTTGGGCCTGGATAACATCGGCGTGTTTGACCGCAGCCGCCCCTTGCCCACCGGGGGCTACATCCAGCAATCCGACGGTACCAGTTGGATGGCCATGTATGCCCTCAACCTGCTCACCGTAGCCCTGGAGCTGGCCCTAGAAAAACCCGTTTACGAAGACATCGCCAGCAAATTCTTCGAGCACTTCATCTACATTGCCGCCGCCATGAATGGCCTGGCAGAAGGCTGCACCCAACTCTGGG
>CAYVMR010000318.1:0-2510 GCA_964452545.1 uncultured bacterium | reverse complement strand
GCTGATCATGCCACCGGTTTGGACATCCTTGCGAGCTTCATCAACGGCCTCGGCAATCACCTGGTTGCCAGCGGTATCCCGGACAATTTCCAGGGCGGTCAAAATCGGCACCCCCGATCGCGACAGCGATCCAAAGGTTCGGCAGAAGCGAGCGGTGGCGGTCTTCTGAATCAAATCGCCAAAGAGGGGCATTTTCAAGGCGAATCGATCGATGGTCCGACGCCCATTCACGGTGGCATAGTAGCGACGCAGAACAAAGGCCAGCAGGACTAGCACCGCTACCATCACCACCCAGTTGAGGGGCTGGCGCAGGAAACGACTAACCCCTAGCATGATCTGGGTAAACAGGGGTAGCTCCGCATTAAAGCTGGCAAACATGTCAGCGAAGATCGGCAGCAGAAACATGGTCATGGCCAGGAAGATCACCACCGCCAGGATCCCCACGGTGACGGGGTAGGCCAGGGCGGATTTGATCTGATTTTGGAGCCGGTTAAGATCCTCGAGCAGCTTGGCGAGCCGATTCAATACTTCATCCAACACCCCCCCCACTTCGCCGGCCTGCACCAGGGCGACATACAGATTGTCAAAGCAGGCCGGATGCTTGCGCATCGAGTCAGAGAGACTGGTGCCCTGTTGTACGTCACTATTGATCGCCAGCAAAGCTTGTTTGAGTTTGCGGTTGCTACAATCATCCGCCAACACCCCCAGCCCCCTCACCAGGGCCACGCCGGCATTAACCAGGGCCGCGAACTGACGGGAGAAAATCGCCTTGTCCTTAACCGTCACCTTGGTGAGGGAGGTCCGGATCGTCTCTAGGTCCAGGTTAAAGCTGGTCTCTTCCCGCAGGTCAAGGACAAACAGGCCCTGATCCTTAAGTAGGGTACGGGCTTCTCCGGGGGTTTCCGCCGCAACCCGTTCTCGGCGTTGGGCACCGGTGGCATCACGACCAATGGCAACATAGGTAGGCATGACTGCAGCTCTAAAGGATGTCCAGTCATTATAACGATAGCCCTAGTTGGCGGAACCCCGCATCCGCGGCGATCGCACCCCTACAATCGGGCGTTAGCCATGCCCGAACGAGCCTGGTTAGGGGCTACCTGGTCCGGGCCCATCAGCCGTTGCAGTTCATCGGGACGGGAGGTCTTGGCCATGGCGGATTCAAAGGAAATCGCCCCGGATTTGTAGAGATCCGCCAGCACCCGCTCCAGGGTTTGCATGCCTATCTTGCCACCGGTTTGAATGGCCCCGTAGATTTGGGCGGTTTTACCCTCCCGGATCAGGTTAGCGATCGCCGGCGTCACCACCATAATTTCCTGGGCCATGATCCGGCCGAACTCACCGGGCCTGGCATTGACCCTGGGAATCAACGTTTGGCTAAGTACAGCCACCAGAGAGGTGGACAACTGAATGCGAATCTGCTGCTGCTGATCCGGAGGAAATACATCGACGATCCGGTCTACGGTTTGGGCGGCGGAACTAGTGTGCAAGGTGGCCAGCACCAAGTGGCCGGTTTCAGCGGCGGAAATGGCCAGGGCGATGGTTTCCAGGTCCCGCATTTCCCCCACCAGGATCACATCCGGATCTTCCCGTAGAGCCGCCCGCAGTGCATTGGCAAAGCTCTTGCTATCTTCACCAATTTGACGTTGGTGGATCAGGCTTTTCACCGGTTCATAGATAAACTCAATGGGGTCCTCTACGGTCAAAATATGCTCGGAGCGGCTGAGATTGATGTTGTTAATCATCGAGGCTAGGGTGGTGGACTTGCCCGATCCCGTCGGTCCGGTCACCAGAATCAATCCGCGCGGCTTCTCCGACAACTCTCGGACGATATTGGGTAGGCCCAACACCTCCATGGTGGGAATGTGGGAACTGAGGGCCCGTAAACAGGCCGCGTAGGTACCCCGGTCCTTATAGACGTTGACCCGAAAGCGGGCCAGCCCCTTGACGCCGTAGGAGCAGTCTAACTCCCAGTTTTGCTCCAGATGCTTGCGTTGAGTATTATTCAGCATGCTGAAAATTAACCGCTGGCAAGACTCCGGGCTCATGGGTTCATGGTCAGTGGGGGTGAGGCGACCACTGATGCGGATGTAGGGAGGTAACCCCGCCGACAGGTGCAGGTCTGACCCACCCCGTTCAATCACCTCTTCCATTAAATCTTCAATCATCAGTTCCATGGTGTTACCTTTCCAGTACTACGTGGCGTCAATTAGGCGACCCCGAAGGAGGGGGATCAGGAGTCAGAACTCAAGGGTCAGGGGAAGTCGGTAGATGTATGCCAGGCTCTACTAGGTTGCTAAGGGGTGTGGGTGGATAGGCTGGTGGGGACGGAAATGGCACCCTAGGGATCTAGTAATCATGAAAACGAGGGGTTAGACAGTAGGGACAATCCAGCCATTCCTGGTGTAACTCTGCGGCGCAGTTGGTGCAGGTCAGGGAAGCCTTGCGCTTGGCCTTTAGTTCTGCCTCTAGGCCCGTATCGGTAAAGGTGACCCGCTCCACCTCCTCCAGGG
>CAYVMR010000317.1:0-2523 GCA_964452545.1 uncultured bacterium | reverse complement strand
TAATATCTATATCCAGCAGGGATTTCAGGTTCAAACTAGATTCCTGGCCGCGTCCCGTGATTAATAGTTTACAACTCAGGTTGAGTTTAGGTGTTCAAGCGTGACTAACGAGGTTTCAATGGCTTTAGCAACCTGAAATCAGATGCACAACTGGAAACCAAGCTATATATCATCCGAATAAGAACCACTACAGTGAAGAAACTGGTTGGGAACTTTTAATATGTACAGAACTTACGTGGCGAAGATTATCTACAGTGTTAACGGCTTCTAGCTGTCGACATAGCAAGTTGACATAATGTTCGCTAGTATGATGCTTTAGAAAATAGTCATGGGCTTTGTCAGCCATGTCCTGTGCAGCTTTGGGGTTGGCGAGTAAGTGGTCGATAGCGGCGGCAAGAGAGTTTGCATCTCCTGGTTGAGTACCCAAAATAAAACCTTTCTCGACAAACTCCATGGTCAAGCCAATATTTTCGGTCATGATGACTGGTTTACCACAGGCTATTGCTTCCATTAACACCGTTAAACCAGCGGAGTAATGATTTTGCAAAAGACTGATGACAACGATGTCGGCACTACGATAAAGGTCCCGTAGTTCGACAAAATCAAAATACCGAATCTCCATATTCTCAGGAACTGGGCTTGGTAGGTCCTTGCGCTGGTGAAGGGATGCATTGGGTGAAAAAGCACAGATCTTGACATCTATATTTTTCCCTTCAGTGGCTTGGGCTAGAGTAATATAATCTCGCTGCTCTAAACCGGCGCTAGCGATGAGAGGACGGTTTTTGAACATCTTGCCCTCACCTGGAGTGAAGAAGCGAGCATCGGTTTGTTCTGGAACAACAAATACCTGTGCCCCTGGTACTAACCGACGAATAAAACCAGCCTTTTCCTGATCGGTCACTGTGAAAAGTGGAATCACCTTACTGAGATCAAACAGCTTCACCGCCAGTTGGAACCTAGGTCGCTTAGGGGCCATTACATGAACCACGATTTTTGGTGGGCAGCGCCTCAACCTAGCTAGTATGGCAAGGGGAAAACCGATGTCTGAATCAGAACAGTAAATAACATCGTCTTGATCAAGCTCACCAATCAGTTGACGAGCTAGAGCCCAATGCTTTGGTTCACCGATGATTTTAGATAAAAATTTATCGAGAAACTCAGTCCTCTCCTGATAGGGCTGATGGATCTTAGCGCCTAGCTGTTCAGCCAGTTGATAAACCGTATGACGTGGCCCTGCATCTGCCCCAGCCCGGTGTAAAAAATAATCAAAGTCAAATACCGTACTCGTGGCCAGATGAAATCCCATATCGTTTACCTTAACAAACTAGTTTTTGCTGTGTATATCAGTCGTGTTAGCTCGGCTGACAGTCATCTTTCAAGCAGACAATCTTAGATGGTGACGCGATGATACGGATTACTACACTCGGTTAGCAGATTTCACTCGGATAAGGTGCGAGCGTAATATTCAGAGATAGAAACTGAGGGATTCTTACTCAGTTAGGGTGTATCTCATGGATTCAGGAACCGCTATAGTCTTACATACCTGCCCTTGTATCCGCTAGCTGATCTCTGTCAAGAGACTCGATATAGGTATCAACGAGCAAGGAATGAAGTAAGAATGTATGTAATTTAAGTGAAGATACTGAGAAGATAAACCTTGGTGAATCTATCTTTACCAAGACTTAACTGTTGTCTTGAATGACTGTCAAGTTATGGTAAAGTCACTCCGGGGTGGCCGGATGAGATCGACCTAGTCGGGTTAGAAACTCCAGCGCTTTGGCGATGTAAGTGGCGCATTGACTAGGAGAGAGTTGGTAGAAAGACTGCCAGGCGGCCGCTTTGTCGACTTCATAGGTGGGTTCCCGCTCTGGTTGACGATCCAGCCAGCCTAGTCGGACGGCATGGCCGATCAAGACATCCAGGTAGATATAGTCTTCAAAGTAGAGGTTGGGATTGACTTTAAAGATTTCTCCCATTTCCCGCAGGGCCTCCAGGTTCACATGGCGATACTCGGGGGCTTCGATCTTACTGAGCAGATGGGTAATACCGCGTTCGAAATTTTGCTCCCCCGGGGTCATTTCCGAGAGCATCCGATCGCTATCCAGGCGGTTTTTCCGGTCCAGCTTATTGCCAATCACAATGCCCTGGCAGTGTTTGAGCACCTCCCACACCTGGGTATAGAACTCCGCTGGAATCCGGGTAATTTCCCCATCAATCACCCGCTTGCGCCACCAGTCTTGGGGACTGGTGATGGCCTCCGCCGGGGTGGCGGCCACCTCCACCGGAATCACCTCCCAGTTGACATCCGTAGGCGCCTTCAGGTGCAGGGACTCCCGCTGGAAGATTGACTGGTTAAAGCCGCTAAACCCAGCCAGCACCTGCCGTAGGCGGGTTTTCAAGGCAAAGGGACTGAGGCGCAGCAGCTCGCCGTAGGCTTCGTCCTGGGGCAGGTGGCGTTCCCGGGCCAGTTCGCTGGTGATCAGCAGCAGTAGATAGCCCACCCGCAGGGTGAGGAGACCCTTA
>CAYVMR010000316.1:0-2524 GCA_964452545.1 uncultured bacterium | reverse complement strand
TGGCATTCACCTTGAGCAGCATCAGCTCCCGCTCCACGCAGGGGGTGTAGGTGAGATCCTGCACCTTGATCACGTTAATTAACTTGTACAGTTGCTTGGTGAGTTGCTCAATCACCTGCTCATCCCCAGGGACCACCATGGTGATGCGGGAAATACCAGGCTTTTCCGCTGGGCCTACCGCCAGGCTTTCAATATTGAAGCCCCGCCGGGCAAACAGGCCAGCGATGCGGGTCAGCACCCCCGCCTCGTCCTCCACCAGCACCGAGAGGGTGTGTTTAAGGGTCTGGGGAACGGTGGGGGTGAGGGGGGAGAGGGTGGTGCTATTAACCATGGCCAGAGGGGGGAACGGGGGTGGACTAGAGTAGGCCCCGGGGGGACTGGAGCGGGGATCAGGGGATAGAACCTTGCCTGGCGTTGACCTGGGCGGTCAGGAGGCAGAAGTCAAACGCTAGGGAAATAGCTGGGTCTCTACCGCCCGCCCTAGTGGACGCCGACGTAAATCGGCCGGCTTCTCCTGACTGCTGAGTTCTACTACTGACTCCCTCTTGAGGGGTCGCCTAATTTAGGCGGCGTAGTACTAGTCTTTTCAGGAAGGATTACAGTCTTTTATCATAGCCTGAAATCGGAGCCAGGGAGGGGACGAACTGGCGATCGCCAATGGCTATAATGCTGAAGTCAGCAAGCCCAGACCGGAGGGTTTGCCCTGGCCCTCCTTCCCCCGCCCTTGACCTATGACCGTTGTTTTATACAACACCCTCACCCGTCGTAAGGAACCCCTGGAAACCCTGGAGCCGGGTCAGGTGAAAATCTATTGCTGTGGGGTGACGGTCTACGACTACTGCCACCTGGGCCATGCCCGCTGCTACGTGATCTGGGATACGGTGCGCCGCTATCTGGGCTGGCGGGGCTACACAGTTTACTACGTGCAAAATTTTACGGACATTGACGACAAAATCCTGAATCGGGCCAAAGCCGAAAATATTGCCATGGCCACCGTGGCGGAGCGCTATACGGCGGCCTACTTTGAGGACATGGCCCGGTTGAATATTCTAGAGGCGGATGCCTACACCTACGCCACCCACACCCTGGATGGCATTCAGCGATTGATTGGCGAACTGGAGCGAAAGGGCTATGCCTACCCCGCTGGCGGCGATGTGTACTATGCCGTGCGCAAGTTTGAGGGCTACGGCAAACTCTCGGGTCGTAAACTAGAAGACCTGCAGGCCGGGGCCAGCGGTCGGGTTAACCGGACGGAAACCCTGAAACACGACCCCTTTGACTTTGCCCTCTGGAAGGCGGCCAAACCCGGCGAGCCCTCCTGGTCTTCCCCCTGGGGGCCGGGGCGGCCTGGCTGGCACATTGAGTGCTCCGCCATGATTCGGGAGCAACTGGGCAGCACCGTCGATATTCACCTGGGGGGCAGCGATCTGATCTTTCCCCACCATGAAAACGAAATTGCCCAGTCGGAGGCGGCGACGGGGCAGCCCCTGGCTCGCTACTGGATGCACAATGGCATGGTGAATGTGGGGGGGGAAAAAATGTCCAAGTCCCTGGGTAATTTCACCACCATTCGCCAACTGCTAGACTCCCCCCAGGGGCCTAAACCCATGGCCCTGCGGTTGTTTCTGTTACAGGGCCAGTATCGTAAGCCGGTGGATTTTACCCCGGAGGCCATGGTGGCCGCTAACAACAGCTGGCATACCCTGGAGGAAGGGTTGGGCTTTGGCCATCGGTTTGGGCCCCAACTGGGCTGGGCCCCGGCGGCGATCGCCACCCCCAACCCAGCGGTTGATCGCCAGAGCCCGGCGGTGCAGGCCTTTGCCACCGCCATGGATGATGACTTTAATACGGCGGGGGGGTTGGCGGTGTTGTTTGACCTGGCGAAGGATCTACGGCGGGCCGGCAATTTGCTGATCCACACCGGTACCGTGGATACCGACAGTGCCAGTCTGCAGAAACAGTGGGAAACCCTGGTCAACCTGGCCCAGGTCTTAGGTTTAGAGGCCGACCCCAGCCCGCCCACCGAACCCCCCTCGGCCCTGGCGGATGATGACATCGAAGCGCTCTTGGAAGAGCGACGCCAGGCCCGGGCGGCGAAGGATTTTGCGGCGGGCGATCGCATCCGTGATCAACTCCAAACCGCCGGGATTACCCTGATCGATAAGCCCGGTGGGATCACCGAGTGGCATCGCTAGATCTGGGCCAGCCAGTCTAGCAGCAAGGGATTGACCACCTCCGGTCGCTCATCGTGGGGGCAGTGGCCGGTGTTGGCAATGCTATGGAAGGTGACCGGGGCGGGGCGGTCCCCCTGCTTAGATAGTTGCCGATAGATTTCCGCCCCCTGAATCGGGGTCCACGGGTCATCCTCTCCCCAGATCACCAGCAGGGGCTGGGTAATGGCGGGCAGCAGTTGGCTGGGCTGGGGCCCGGCGGGGGCAGTCAGAATCGAAGCAAAGACGGGTTGGGCGGTGGGACGGGCGGCGGGGGCGTAGATCATCTCCACCAACTCGTCAGTGATGGCGGT
>CAYVMR010000315.1:0-2527 GCA_964452545.1 uncultured bacterium | reverse complement strand
TTGATCTATTTGCAGGCATTGGTGGCTTTAGACTGGGATTCACCCAAGCAGGCTATCAATGCGTTTTTTCCTGCGAAATTGATCCAACTTGTCAAGCGGTTTATGCAAATAACTTTGGTGAAACTCCCTTTGCAGATATTACGCAAATTGATGTGCGATCTCTTCCTGATTTTGAAGTGTTAACGGCTGGATTTCCCTGTCAGCCTTTTAGTATTTGTGGTAAACGCAAGGGATTTGAAGACACTAGAGGCACATTATTTTTCCATATTTGCCGAATTATCGAAGCTAAACAACCAGCGATCGCGGTTTTAGAAAATGTCAAATATTTGATTTATCACGATGGCGGTAAAACTTTAGCAATTATCTTAGAATCCCTTGAAGAGTTAGGCTATTACGTTAGCTATGCTTTACTAAATTCAAAGGATTTTGGTGTGCCTCAACATCGTGAGAGATTAGTTGTTATTGCTAGTAAAAAACAAGTTTTTAATTTTAGCAAGCTCTCAATTATTAAACCAATTCCCAAATTAAAAGATTTTTTATGTAAAGATGATAAATTTGAATACTTATTACCTGACGAATACACATTAATTGAAAATCCTAAACATCAACAATCAGGCTTAATATTTACGGGCTATAGAACCAATAAAAGTATTTGGAAGAAAGGAGTAAGACCTAATACCGAACATCTATCAAGAGTGCACCATCAACCAAATCGCATTTATTCAGTAGAAGGAATTCATCCAACTATTCCATCTCAAGAAACTTCGGGAAGGTTTTTTATCTATATTCCGTCAGAGGATAGAGTTAGAAAACTAACTATTAATGAATGTTATAAAATTATGGGTTTCCCTAAAGATTTCAAATCTTGCGAAGTACTAGGTAGTTCTTACAAACAAATAGGTAATTCAGTATGTGTACCTATGATTTATCAAATCGCATTAGAGGTTAAAAAGGAACTATCTCAATCTATATCTAATCTAACCAAAATTAATATATATAGTTCTAAACAATTATCACTTTTTAGTTAAACAATGAATCATCGAGATAAACTACTTCAAATACATGAACTAATATCTGAAAATTCTGCTGTTGCGGTAACTAAAAGATTGCCACAAGAAATTTCAGAGAAAATTAGCTTGATTGCTAGAAACAGTTCTAAACAAAAGGGAGTGTATACAGTATTGGTTACACTCTTAATACATAAAGCTTTACATCCTCAACAAGATGTTAGATATCACCAAGAAAATTTACCAAATGGATTTTCAGGAAGATCTATTGATACAAAGTACATTACACCAACTCTTAAATCTTTAGGATTACCCTCAATGTCAGAAAGTGGATGGTTAACACGCTCACTGGAACAACCATTTCCATATTTAATGGATTACCAAGGTAAAATCGGCGGCAAAGGAGTTAAAGAGGCTTTTTTAAGTATTCTAGATTTTCTGGAGGCGAAAGTTAAGCCAACTATCCAGCAAAAATTAGCTGAACAAATGACTATCTATTTACTCCAAGCAGTAGTAGAAATAGCCAAAGAGGAAACTATTGAAATTCCAAAAATTGATGACAACGAAAAATCTGAGATCAAAATTAACGATATTATTTCTGCATTGGAAGAGCATTTTTATTGCAAAACCTATACAGCAAAAGGGACATCAAAATTGCCTGTAATTGCGATCTATGCAGTATATGAGTTAATTATCAAAGAAGTAAGTAGGTATCAAAACTGCACTTTAAAGTCATTAGGAAGCCATACTGCTTCAGATAGGACTTCAAAAAGTGCGGGAG
Organism: uncultured bacterium; assembly: GCA_964452545.1. Taxonomy (GTDB): domain Bacteria; phylum Cyanobacteriota; class Cyanobacteriia; order Phormidesmidales; family Phormidesmidaceae; genus Nodosilinea. The sequence continues at coordinate 739 of CAYVMR010000315.1, read as the reverse complement.
ATATTGAGATTTATTATTCAGAATTTCCTGATTCTCTTTTGGAGGTAATAGAAATTAAATTTCAGAAGCCAATAGATAAATATATGGTGGCGATCGCTACAGAAAAAATAGTCAAATTTAATCCTCAGAGATATTTAATTTTATCTTCAGCGAATGTTAAGCAAGAAGACGTGAGTGATATTTCCCGAATGATTGATGAAGTAGCTAATAAATACAAATGTCAAATAATCGTGAATGGGGTACTACCAACAATCAAGTATTATCTGAGACTAGTCAAGGATTTATCCGAATTTATCAATAACTATTCTGCATTAATTGAAAAAGATCACGAAATAAATTTTGAACACAAACAAAAATGGAGCGAAATATTCACTAGGTTTAGATAATACAACTGCTTTGCACGCTATATTCGCTATCTACCTTTTTGGGCATAAAAGTGCTTAAAGGCAAATCGATATTAGCAGACCTAGAACCTAAAACCCTTTATAAGTAAGGAAAAAAGTGCTTAAAAGCAAATCCAAAAAGATAAAATAAAGCTGAAATTGCCTTGTTGCTTTAGTGTTAACTGTGTCTGCTGAGCATCCGCATATTTGCGATCGCTGCGTTAGCGCATTGGCAGGTACTTTTTAGCCATGTTTCTTTAACTAAGTTGTGACTCAATTACGATTTATTGATCTATTTGCTGGCATTGGTGGCTTTAGACTGGGATTCACCCAAGCAGGCTACCAATGCGTTTTTT
>CAYVMR010000314.1:0-2542 GCA_964452545.1 uncultured bacterium | reverse complement strand
ATTCAGGTGCCGAGGTTGATGCGACTTAGGTGCCGAAGTTAGCGCGATTTTGCACTCAGTGTATTCACGCAGTCTTTAACAGAGTATAAACCTGTTTACTCTGTCACCCCAGGGTGTCATTGGAGGATGGGGCCGCCAATCTAGATAGCCCTGGCCAGGGCCCGTCCCCTTACCGGCGGCTACGACCATAACCCTCAGCCGCCGTGGTCTAACCACGGCGGCTGAGGGGAATAGGGCTACCTATATTCTGGGATTAGGGTTGTTTACGACCAAACCAAATGTCGTCAAACATCTGCAGGGTAGGCCCGGAGATGTGACTGTCGAGATAATGGATCGCCTTGGTATGGTTAGGATTCTTAGCATCGAAGTAGTGGGCCACATTCTTAAAATCCAGCGGTTGGGTGGCTGCATGGCTCCCCCGCCAAAGGGTATCAAATTCCTTTAGGGCGGTCAGGTTGGTTTGCTGGTATTGGCTCTGTAGCCAGGTGAGGGCTTTGTCTGCGTTGGCCTTATTGGTCACTGGGCGGTTGTAGTCCTGAAGGTGGGTGAGCAGGGGCAGGGCGGTTACCCCAGGCTGGGGGGGCGCTGGGGTTGGGTGGGCAGGGGCGGGAGGTAGGGGATCGGGCTCCTTACGACCGAACCAGATATCATCGAACATCTGGAGAGTCGGCGCCGCAACGTGACTATCCAGGTATTGAATCGCCTTACCATGGTTAGGGTTTTTAGGATCGTAGTAATGGGCTACGTCTTTAAAGGCTAGAGGCTGGCCAGAACTGTGGCCCCCCCGCCAAATGCGTTCAAACTCCTTTAGCACGTTGGGATTTGTTTTCTGATATTGCCCCTGCAACCACGCCAATGCCTTGTCGGCAGCGTTTTTATTGGTAACAGCTTTGTTGTAATCAATGATGTGGGTCAAAATCGGTAAGGACATGGCTATCTCCCCATAGGGTTAGGACAATCAATCAATCTGTATAGCCTCGCCTGGCATGGGCGAGATCGACAAAAGTAAATTTCGAGTAGGCGTGCTAACGGATTTCGTTCCACTGATCGCCCACCCTGTGCAGGGGTCTAGGGCTATACAGGTCGGTTCAGGCTGGTTTGAGCGATGCGGGAAGGTTTCTAATAGTTGCCCAACAACCTCTAGCACCAGCCTCTACCTGATTATCAAATAGGGGGAAGCCATCCATAAACACGTTTATACTTTGTTAACCTTTGCCAGGGCATTTCCCTGATCTTTTCTTATGCCAGCCGGGCGTCTACCTTAAGTTAAGTGAATGTAGATCTCTCAAGCCGGCAAGGAGGAGTCCTGATCAACCATGAGCTTTCTAAAGCATCGAGGACGCAGTCGGGATCCTGACGAGCGGCGACGGGTGATCCTGGAGTCCGCCAAGCAGCTATTCATCGCCAAGGGCTATGAACAGGTGGGGATGCGACAAATTGCTGAGGCCGCCCAAATTTCCCCCGCTCTGATCTATAAGGAAGGGTGGACGAAACCTGACTTGCTGGCGGAGTTGATTTTTGAGCTCAACGAAGCTCAAATTGAGGCTATACAGTCGATGACCTTGCCTCGCCGAGGATCCTTGCTAGATCGGGTGCTCCAGGTATTGCAATACATGTACGATCTGGACATTACCCATAGGGAGTTACGCAAACTAGGGGCGGCCTACGGTTGGCTCTGGAGTCAAGAACAGGACAAACGCTGCCTGAAGCAAATTCAAGACCTGACGGCCCCCCTCCACCAATTACTCATCGAGGCTGAGATCGACTCACCGGAGGCCCGAGTATCCGGGCTTTGGTATGCCTACTGGAGCGGCTTTCGAGCCACCGTGATCTACAACCAAGACAGTGCCGGCTGTATTGCCCTGATCCGTCCGGTGGTGGAAATCCTATTGGGTTGAGGCTGCCGCAGGAATCTACGGGCACTGTCGAAGGCCAGCTCTGGGCCCCAGGTTTAATCCATACCCGTAATCACCATTTCCTCAATGATGTAGTACTCGTTATCGTTAATGCCAATGTACCACTGACCATCCACAATACCAACGGAGAGATTATCCCCAGCCACCGGTGAGTGGAGGTCGTTGTCGTAATAATTGAGAATACGCTGACTATGGGGGCCATCAGGGCGAGTAATGGTTAGCATCGAGTTGCCTGGGTCGCCATAGTCAACGGTAAGGGCACATTTTTTATCGTGGGTTGGCTTACCCATCGAGCAGGGTACCTGAAAGGTTTGGCGGGGTGGACGATTGCTGCTGCCATCTACCGCCAGGGCCGACCAGGGTGAAAGGACAACGGTGGCACCAACCATCAGCAGAGAAAGGGGAAATCGGATACGCATGGCCTAGAACTTGAATGGGGAACCTTGAGGGATGTAGCTTTAGCTTTAGTTGAGCGCTTAGGACCAAGTTAGGGAGTCAAGCCATGGCCTCGATCAGGGCTCGGAATAACTGGCTTTAACCAGGGTCTCGATAGGGCTAGCGGGATAGAAATCTTGTTAAAAGAATATAACAATTTCGTAACTACTCAAAAAGTTCTGGTAGTCCCA
>CAYVMR010000313.1:0-2547 GCA_964452545.1 uncultured bacterium | reverse complement strand
TGACGGCAATGCCGATCACGCTAAGACCAGTGCCGATCACCGTGTGGGGGCGCCAAAATTTCCACAGGGCATAGAACCAAGCCCGGGGCGATCGACTTAAACGGAGGGGGGGCAGGGGCGGGGCAACGGCCCTGGAGGGGGAGGGTTCGGCCATGGTGCTGGAACTTACCAGGAGGTTTCGTCTAATAGCCTATCGCCTACTAGTTTTTCGTGGGGACATTTTGGCTGGACTTACCTCGCATGGCCTCAATATCTAGCCAGGTAATAATCACTCCGGCCACCGGCACCGCCAGAAATAGACCCAATACCCCCGCCACCGTTGCCCCCACGATCAGGGCAAAAAACATGACCACAGGATTAAGGTCCAAGGAATCCTTCATGACGTAGGGGAGCAGCAGGTTTTCCTGCACCTGTTGTAGGGTAATGCAGACAATCAGGGCCTTGAGGGCTAACCAAACACCCTGGGAGAGAAGTAATAGGCAGACCAGGGCAATACCTAGGGTGGCGCCAATGCCGGGAATTAAATCTAACAGGCCTACGGTTAATCCCAAAAAGGCCGCGTAGGGAACCCCCAGCACCGAAAACACCACAAAGGTGGAAAGGCCAAAGAAAATCGAGAGTAGCAACAACCCCCAAAAGAAGGCTAATAGGTTGCGTTGAATGACCTGGTTAAAACGCTCCTTATGGTATATCGGCAAGTGACCCAATAGCCACCACCAGATGCGGTCACCGTCGAGCATCATGAATAGGGTAACCACGGCAATCAGCAGCGCCAGCACCACGTTGGTTAGGGTGGACTGCAGCAACCCCAGACTAGTCGTGAGCAGCGACACCATCTGACTGTGCAGTTGGGGTTCCAGTCCCTGGAAGTTTAAGGGGATACGCCAACTGGCTAACCAGGTTTCTAAATTGGCCAACCAGGGTAGTAGGCTATGGGAGAAGTCTTGTACACTAGCCGCTAGCTGTTGACCCTGGGATAAAATCACGGTACCCAGGGTGAGGGAAAACCCCAGGGTTAACCCGAGCCAGCAGAGAAATACGCTAACTATGGCTAGGCGGCGAGGTAGCCAGCGACTCCACCAGATCGCGACGTGGTTGAGTAAAAAAGCCAAAATGGTGGCACTGACAAACACCACCACCAGAACTTGGAAGTAGGCCAGGATCTGGACCATGGCCCAGCCACTGGCAACTAGCAACAAAAATCGAATTAGGATAGTGTTGTGCCCTTCAAGGCTGACCCAGCGTGGTTCTCGCCCATGGTGCTTTAAGGATTCGCTACCACTGACCGGTGGTTCCTCAGTCTTCATAGGCCTAGGGGGAGAGGGAATCCTGCACCAACACAAAGGGCTGCACGATCAAAGACTGCAAACACTTTGTCATTTCCTGTTCCCAGGTCTTGATCTGGCGTGGCGATGGCTTGGCTAGGAGGGCTTCGGCGAGCCAACGGTTGACAGTGGCCACGTCGTCCCGGGCGATCGCCAACCCCACCTCCGCTAGATCAAGGCCAGCATCAACCACAAATAGGGCGCCCCGTTCCGCATGGGGGCTAAGCCACCGCCACTCCGCCGGCCCCACCATGGCCGCCAATTCTAGTTTTAAATCTTCAGCCATGGAGGGCTACCCATTTCACTATTGCTATCTGCCCAGGCTAGCAGACCTGGCCAGGGGTTAGGGCCTTAGTCTATCAAGATTCCCTGGGAGAGAGGCACCCACTCCGCTGCATTCTTTTAGGGAGGTACGGGGGTGGCCTAGTGAAATGCCTGGTAGCCAAGCCACCAGGCACCTCACTAGGGGAACTGGATGTTTCTAGCCGCTTTAGGGGGGCAGCCGGGTGGTACTTCCTGGGGTAACCTGAATGCCTAGGCCTCAGCCCTGAGAAGTCAATACTAGCAGGTAGAACTCTACCAGCCAGGGCTAGACCGTATCTTCCCGTTCAATGTAAAGGAACAAAAAGGCCATGGCCGCCGCTGGCATGACAATACCAACCAGCGGCACCAGGATAGAGGGTAGAAAAGCAGCGGCCATAGGGGTTTCTCCCAACTTAACAACACAGCAATGACGATCAGCGTACTCCGATTCGGGAGCCAATATGTCCTTTTCGTTACAAACTGTCTTAACTAAAGCTCCTGGCATGACTGGCTCGTCTCCAGGATGGCCTGGATGCAGGCCACCAGGTGGGCAATCTCCGATTCCAGGGTGAGGTAGTGGGTGCAGGCCCGCAGACAATGGGGGGAGAGTAAAATCCGCAGTAGCAGGCCCTGATTCTCCAGTTGTTCCACCAGCTGACGATGCCAGCTTGGGTTGGGCTTCCCCGGGCGGCCTAGCTGAAAGGAGACCAGCCCGGACTCCGGCGGGGTGGGGCTGAGGCAGTGTACCTGGGGGAGTTGACCCAGGGCGGTCCAGAGTTGCTGGCTGAGGTGGCGAATCCGCTGGTAGCGTTGTTCAGGGGTGCCCCACTGCTGTTGGGTGGCGATCGCCGGCGGCACTCCGCCGTAGAGGCGGGCGTCGGAGGTGGCCCCCTCAAACCGCTTGCCATTGGGTTTCCAA
>CAYVMR010000312.1:0-2553 GCA_964452545.1 uncultured bacterium | reverse complement strand
GCTCTGTGATACCCTATCGGCAATAACTCACGGGAGGTTGCAACATGGCAAAGATCAGGGTAGGGCTGGTGTTTGGGGGCTGTTCTGGCGAACATAATGTCTCCATTGCCTCCGCCCAAGCCATTGCCGGAGCCCTAGCCCAGGCCGACAATGGCAATCGCTATCAGCTAGTGCCCTTTTATATCGACAAACAGGGGGGCTGGCACGGCATCGATCAGGCCCACAGCATCTTGACCAGCGGCCTGCCCCTGATTGAGGGCCATCGCCCCCCTCTGGTTGAGCGCCTACCCCAGGTAGACCACAACATCGACATCTGGTTCCCGGTCTTACACGGCCCCAATGGAGAAGATGGCACAGTGCAGGGGGTGCTGACCTTACTAGGCCAGCCCTTTGTGGGCTCCGGGGTACTGGGATCGGCTCTGGGCATGGACAAAATCGCCATGAAAATGGCCTTTGCCCAAGCCGGCTTACCCCAGGTCAGGTATCTGGCGGTCAGTCGTCACCAGGTTTGGTCCGATCCCTGCGTGTTTCCGAAACTGTGCGATCGCATCGAGGCCGAATTAGGCTACCCCTGCTTCGTCAAACCCGCTAACCTGGGCTCCTCCGTCGGCATCACCAAGGTGACTGACCGAGCCGGGTTGGAAGCGGCTCTAGATAATGCCGCCAGCTACGACCGCCGCCTGATCGTTGAGGCGGGGGTGATCGCCCGAGAGGTAGAATGTGCGGTGTTGGGGAACGATCAGCCCCGCCCCTCAGGGGTGGGGGAAATCACCTTCGAGAGCGACTTCTACGATTATGAAACCAAGTACACCAGCGGCCGGGCCGATCTGACGATTCCCGCCCCCCTCCCCCCGGCGATTACTGAAAAGGTCCAGGAGATGGCGGTGGCGGCCTTCGCTGCGATCGATGCCGCCGGCCTTGCCCGGGTGGATTTTTTCTACCTGGAGACCACAGGGGAACTTTTGATCAACGAAATCAATACGATGCCAGGCTTCACCGCCACCAGTATGTACCCCCTCCTCTGGCAAGCCAGCGGCGTCAGCTTCCCTGAATTGGTCCACCAATTAATTCAGTTAGGGTTTGAACGCACCACCCAATCCGCCTAAAACCCCTGTAGGGGTTCAAATTGTTTTTGAATCCCTACAGGGGCCGAAACTGCCCATAGAATGAAGCAGCGATGGTGGAAGTGAGTCAGACCCTAGTTGACGCCAACATCGGGAATGACAACCCAGTGGGTGCCTCCGCCTTGACGCCGCCGCGGGAACTCGTCGCGACTACTGGCGCTGGCCATGGAGCCAACCCCAAACGCCTGCAGCCAGATCATGGCAGCTAACGATAACATCCCCACTGCCGCGAGCAATCGAGATGAAGACAAGAGATTTTCCAGCGAAACTTTCATAGTTTTCATCGTGACACCCCTAGATTGCCTCAAAGTTATGAAGCCATGGCTAGGGGTAGACGCTCCCTAAACAACAACAGAAGTAGAACTTCACGAAACTATTCAGAAACCCAGTTCTATTAATGCCAGGACTTCATCTTTTCTTCGACAGCAAACCCACGGATCTTTAAACTCCGTAGTTTTACGGAGTCTTTTGCCAGAAGAGGGAAGCATTAGGCATTTCGCATGAAAATTTGACCTCAAACATCGCCTCAGGACATTTCCGGACAGGCATTGTAAAGATTTATATCAATTCCATGGATTGTCCTGAAAATCAGCCTCCGTAATTATGCGGAAACCACAGGGCCACCCAACCGTAACCCATCCCCAGGGCCAGGAGAGCGCCCAGCGTGGTGTTGATCATATTCACGACTTCGTTGGTCAGCCAGGGGAATTGGGTTTGTAAGGTGGCGCCGATCAGGCTTTCTGCGGTAGTGGCCAGCAGGGCGGCGATCAAACAGACCGCCACTCCCCAGGCAGGAATCAGCCCTATCCCCCAGGCAGTGGCGGCGATCAAAGCTGAACCCCCTATCCCCGCCAGGGTACCTTCGAGGCTGACAGCACCCTCCGTGCCCGGCGACACCGGTTTGAGGGTGGTGATCAAAAAGGTGCGCCGACCATAGGCCTTGCCCACTTCACTAGCCATGGTATCGGAGAGTTTGGTGCTCAAACTGCTGACGTAGGCTAGGCTCAGCAGGAACAGCCAGATGCCGCTTCGGGGAGCTGTTCCCCAGATCTGTAGGGTGGCTATGGCGAGGGCGCAAACCGCCGCGGTTAGAGCAGACCCCCAGACATTCTCTGGACCCCGGCGGCCCGATCTCCCCTCGGCAATGCCCGCCGCCTGTTTGCGGGCCATGCCCAGGCGGGTGACTGCCGACCCCAGGAGGAAATAGACCATGACCACGCTGTAGCCGCGCCAACCCATGCCGCCCCAGATGATCACCCCGAGCAGCCAGGCATGGAGATAGCCGGCGGGGGTCAACAATTTTTTCGGTAATAGCCAGGCCACTAGGAGCAAGAGGCTATTTAGGAAGATGGTCTGCCACCAGGGATGGCCGAGGGCTGTGGCTAGGAGCATGGCGGTGAAGCATGGGGACAGGGGCCAGAAAACCTGG
>CAYVMR010000311.1:0-2583 GCA_964452545.1 uncultured bacterium | reverse complement strand
CTTGCCATGCCATCCGCCAATGCCGCCACATCCTCAGAGCTAGATAGCAAAATGCCACATTCAGGCTTAACGATCTCTGCGCCCCCTGTCGTTACTGCCGTAATCACAGGAATGCCCGTACCCAAAGCCTCTAGCAATACCAAGGTGCAGGCCTCATAGCGGGATGGAAACACAAAGAAATCCACCGCCTTCATGATCTCTGGCACATCGCGGCGAAATCCTAAGAAATGCACGCGATCGCCTATACCTAACTCTTGGGATAGGTCAGGGTATGGGCTTCTGGCAGTCGCACCGACAACAGCTAAATGCAAATCAGGCACCTTTACCAAAGCCTTTAAAACGCTATCCAAATTCTTGCGAGGGGTGCGAATGTCCCCTGTAAACATTGCTAGAGGCACTGACTCTGGCAAACCCAACTTAGCGCGATCGCCCTTACCTGGAAAAAACTCATCCACATCCACCCCATTGAGGATCACGCGAATATTTGCCGCAGGTACATTGATCTCCATTAGCTCTTGCTTGATGCGCTCCGATACGGCAATCACCAACTTCGACTTCTGGAATGCTTTCTTCTCCCAACTCGCATTTAAAGCACTAAAGAGCCATTGATACTTACCATACCAACCGCCGCGCAACTTAGATGTATGAAAAGGCGATCGCAACCAGCCACTATGCACAAACTGCACCGTATTAATATCGCAGTCAAAATCAGTCACACAACCATAGATCTGTAAAAGATCAAACTCGCGATGATGTTGTTTGAGCCATTGTTGGCTCTGCCACGCAAATACAAAATTACTTAACAAAGCCGTGGGGAAACGTTCTGTGGAGATTTTGACCCATTTTAATGAATCATTGTGTAACAGGTCTGGCGCAACCCGCATCGCTACCAACGTAACCTGATGACCACGCCGTAAAGCTTCCAGCACAATTTCATAATTTGCGCGTCCCTGACCATCACCCTTGATAATGTTATGCGTAACAATGCAAATTTTCATATACAGCCTTTATGAGCCTTCATATACAGATTATTGTATCTGTCGCGATCGCAGATCCTGAATAAAGTTGTGAGTTTGACTATGTTGGATATATTTTTGACCCGCCATCGCAATCCCTAAAAAACCCCAAATTAATATGCCTGGGGTTCCAGCCGTACTCCTCGCAGCTAAGAAAACCACTAAACATTTCAACAGCACACCACAGCAGGATTTAATAAATAAATCTGAATAGTTTTTTAAATTCTGAAACAAGCTGATCAAGCAAAGTATTAAACCACCCACGTAGGGAACTGTACCAACCCATCCCAAATCTACAATTAAAGACATTGGTCCACTATCCACACTTTCATGCACCCCTAAGCCATCACCCAAGACGTTATAAATTTGATATTGAAAAAAGTCCTGGTAAATCATTTTCCTAACCTGAGCGCTATTATCGTTTTCTAAATCAGACAGACTGTTAAGGCGTTTAGACAGGTTGGTGGAAAATGGTTCCATTGAGGCAATAGGAATCATAACTAGGGATATGACTAATAAACCCGCAATTAGGCGAAGTTTTTGTTTGGTCGGTAAAAAGGATGTTGTAAATAAAAAACCTGCAAACCAAGCGATCCAACCCGTCCGCGCAGAGGTAAATAGAAGGGACAATCCGCCAGCGATCGCCGCAGGCAAAACCAAAGGACTACTACAACTAGGCAAAATCAGTAACACCGTAGCAATCACATCTGCATAAACCCCAAAGGAATTTAAAGTACTCCAAACCCTCAACCCATAAGGCACAGGACTCCCCGAACTACCATCCATACCCGATCCTAACAACCACATTTTCTCCCATTCTGGAGGAGACACATATTGATAGATGCCATAAAGCCCCATAACTAAAGCGCCCCAAAGAAATATTCGGCGTGTGACCTTGCTATATTCTGGATATCTTTGCCAATTGATGTAAGTATAGAAGCCCCAAAGTATAGGTGTAATCCAAGTAAGCAGAGTGAGCGTGGCTTTAATTACAGTCATGCCAGGATATAAAAGCGCAATCCCATAGGCATACATCACACTAGCTAAAGCCAACAAAAAGGGCAGAGTTCCTCTTTCTTTAACCTTGGGCAAGTTGAGATACAGGGTATTTGCAGAAGCTAAAATTGCTAAGTAAGGAGCCAGCAAAATTGGACTAGAGTCGGTAAAAGCTCCCAGACGGAAATCAGCAATTCTTCTCACAAAAGCTACTAAAAAGATGACCCACCACACAAAGCCGATATAGAGTATTGGATAGCGAAAATAGAGAAACCAAGCCACCACAAATGTGCCGAGGGGGAAAGCAATACTCAGCACCCTTGCGCCAATCCCGCCTGCGATTAATAAGACTATATTCATGGCAATAAACAAGCCAATCACTAGCCATCCTTCTGAACTAGATGGTTGGACAAGTTTTTGATGTGGCTGTGGATCTGACAAGTAGTTAGGGGTGAAGCTCATAAATATGTATTGGGAATGTATTGGGAATGTATTGGGATCTACGGTTTCTATAGGTAAGTAGCTAGGCATAAATAAACTGAAAACCGAAGAGATTGTTTCGCCCGCTACG
>CAYVMR010000310.1:0-2595 GCA_964452545.1 uncultured bacterium | reverse complement strand
AAACCGTTCCATAGCGGTTCTCGCTCTGATGACGTGCGGGTGCATTGTCAACAGCTATTAGCGGAAAGACCCTTCCCATTTCAGGTGTATCTCCTAGACTCAGAAACCGTTCCATAGCGGTTCTCGCTCTGATGACGTGCGGGTGCATTGTCAACAGCTATTAGCGGAAAGACCCTTCCCATTTCAGGTGTATCTCCTAGACTCAGAAACCGTTCCATAGCGGTTCTCGCTCTGATGACGTGCGGGTGCATTGTCAACAGCTATTAGCGGAAAGACCCTTCCCATTTCAGGTGTATCTCCTAGACTCAGAAACCGTTCCATAGCGGTTCTCGCCCTGATGAAGTACACATGCATTGTCAATAGCTATTAGCGGAAAGACCCTTCCCATTTCGGGTTTATCTCCTCCGATCAGGAACCGCTATAGATGCCTGTCTACAGCCGGGTTAGGTCTATCCAGCTATTTTTAAGAGACTTAATAGCCTCGGTATTGCTGCAAAATGTTCTGTCAGCCGATCAGGAGTCAAGGTGAAAAGATTCCGTCTTTATTATTACGGGAAATAGGCATGAAATATTTGCGTTTTACTATATTTACTACTCTTCTATCTCCAGTCTCAGCTTTCTTCAGGAAACGACGCATGCGGCTATTTCTACGTTTCCTAGATCAACTTGGTATTGATCAGCCCAACATTTTGGACGTGGGCGGAAGTGCTCATTTTTGGTCAAGCATTGATCGAAACCTTTCCCTGACCATCTTAAATCTTCCGGGTCAGTTAGAAAAGGACCCATCAAGGCCTGGAATACGTTACGTCGAGGGCGATGGATGCGACATGTCAATGTTTGATCAGGCCCAGTTTGACATTGTATTTAGCAACAGTGTGATTGAACATGTGGGGGATGAAGCTAGACAGAAGCAATTTTCTGACGAAGTCAAGAGAGTGGGTAGGTTCTTCTGGGTGCAAACTCCGTCCAAATACTTTCCCGTAGAAGCCCATTCTGGCATGTTATTCTGGTGGTTTTATCCAAATTCTCTTCGGACGTTCTTTATGAATAGGTGGAAGAAAAAACTCCCCGCCTGGACGGACATGATCGAAAACACAGGCGTGATCAGTCGAAGATTTCTGGAGGAGCAGTTTGCAGACGGCCAGGTGACTGTTGAGCGTTTCCTAGGGGTTCCCAAAAGCTATATCATCAAGACCCGCCCGGGGGCGTATCTAAAGGCGAGGGGAGAGGTTGGTTAGGCAAGAAGCAACGGCGGGAACGAGGTCATCAACGCGATCATTAGCCCCAGCCAGCCTGAGCAAGGGCAGGTCGGGCTAGGCCACAGGGCATCATCACGCCGACTGGTGCTACTAGCCCCATCCCAGCCAGGGTTGGGGCCGTTGATAGGCTCAAAAATCGCGATTGCCGTTTCGGTTGCTCTAGCTTTTCGCTCAGTTGATGCGCTATGCTCATCACGAATTTGTTTGTTTTGGGTGCAGGGGCTATGGTCCATGTACCCTCTTTTTTAGGCTAGTCCACCAACCGTTGGATAGGCCCCCCAGTCCCCGATCTTTACCCGATTAACCCCATGGCGGTGATTACAGCCCAACCCTATGACTATGCCCTGCCTAGCCAGGGTCAACTGGCCCTGCTGATCATTGACATGCAGCGGGATTTTCTCGAGCCCGGGGGCTTTGGGTCGGTGTTGGGCAACGATGTCACCCCCCTGCAGGCGATTGTTCCCGCCGTTGTGCGGCTGCAGCAGGCTTTTCGGCAGTTGGGTCTACCGATTTTCCAAACCGTCGAGGGCCACCGCCCAGACCTGGCGGATTGCCCCCCCAGTAAGTACCAGCGGGGTCAGGCCTCGCTTAGAATTGGCGACCCCGGCCCCATGGGGCGAATTTTAGTGCTGGGGGAACCGGGTAATGCGATTATTCCGGCCCTGGCCCCCCAACCCGGCGAAACCGTGATCCCCAAACCTGGTAAGGGGGCCTTTTACAACACTAACCTGGAGTTTTTACTGAAAACCCAGAACATCAGCCACCTGATTGTAGCCGGGGTAACCACCGAGGTCTGTGTGCAAACCACCCTGCGGGAGGCCAATGACCGGGGCTACGAGTGCCTGCTGGTGGAGGATGCCACCGCCAGCTATTTCCCGGAGTTTAAACAGGCCACCCTGGCCATGGTGCGAGCCCAGGGGGGGATTGTGGGGTGGACCGCTGGGGTTGAGCAGGTGCTGGCGGGGGTGACGGGCAACGGGTGACGGGCAGGGAGTCAGCACGGCACAAACTCCCGTCAACCTCGTTGAGGATTTGGGTCAGGTCGAGGTGCGCTAGACTTAGACACGGGGCTAAGGTGCTTAAAATTTAATACTTTGAGCGTAACCCTCAGCCTTTCTTTCAGCCCTCCTAGTCCTTATCCTTGTCGAGCTCAGGTTCGATGGGGGCGTTGACAACAGCCAACCCTAACACCATGGTCAAAACCTCCGATTTTATTTTGGCACCCTATATGCAGCGCAGCGATCGCCGTGCCACCAGTCAAATTCTCAACACGGTGCTGCCCTACGCGGGGCTGTGGGTCTTGGCGGCCAAAGCAGCCTCGATCTCCCTTTGGCTA
>CAYVMR010000309.1:0-2632 GCA_964452545.1 uncultured bacterium | reverse complement strand
TAGACAATGCCCTAAAGGCGGTGGCCGCCGGGGCGGATTGCGTCGGTACCACCCTGTTTGGCTACACCGCCGCCACCCAGCACCAGACCCCTCCTGGCCTGGAACTGCTGGCCGCCCTGGTGGAGGCTTGCCCCGTGCCGGTGATCTGCGAGGGGGGCATCGCCTCCCCGGCCCAGGCCCGCCAAGCCCTCGATCTAGGGGCCTACGCCGTGGTGGTGGGCACCGCCATCACCGGCATCGATAGCCTGGTGAGCCGCTACCTGGCGGCCTTTTGAGCCAGGACGGCTCAGCTGAGGGAACCGGCGATTGACCCTGATCAGGGGGCGTAGGGTGGCCTATCCCGAGGCTCAGGGCAAAAGTCACGAAACCGCTTCAGAGTGGTCTTCACTGGGGTGATGGCCGCTTCCCGGGGATGGCTTTTCAGCGCCCCCATAAAGGCGGCGTGACTATCCCCATTGGAACCCACTCAGCAGCCCGACGCCATCAATAAAGATTTCCGGACAAATACATGAATCATTGTTCATAGGTTAATATGAACATAACCCTGATTAAACCGGAGGATTGCCATGACCACGGTCACCCAAATGAAATGTGCCTGCCCTGACTGTCTCTGCATCGTCAGCCTGAGCGAGGCGGTGATGAAGGACGGCAAAGCCTACTGCGGTCAGGCCTGTGCCCAGGGCCACCCCGCCGGTAGCGGTTGTGGTCACACCGGCTGCGGTTGCCACGCCTGAGCTGGCCCCCGATGGCTGATCAACCGAGCCTGGTCTTCCCTGCGGATGGGGATGATCTGTCCTGCGATCGCCCCCATCCCAGCCCCCTCGCCCCTGGGCCAGGCCCCGCCCTGAGCCCCGAGAAAGCCCAGCGGATGGCGGAGTTTATGGGGTTTTTGGCGGACCCCAACCGGCTGCGCATTCTCTCACTGCTAGCCCAGGGGGAGATCTGCGTGGGGGATCTGGCGGCGGCGGTGGGCATGGGGGAATCTGCTGTGTCCCATCAGTTGAGGACCCTACGAGCCCTTCGCCTAGTCAGCGCCCGCAAGCAGGGGCGCCACGTGTTTTATCGGTTGCTGGATGACCACGTGTTCAGTTTTTATCAGGCGGTGGTTGACCACCTGGATGAACTAGACTGATCGGCCAGACCCATGCCCCCCACCCTGGCGGCCCCTGGCCCGAGGTTAGCGGCTTTTGCCGCCAGCTAGGGTGGTGGACGGGAGCTCGCCGAAGAGGTTTTTGTAGTCGCGACTAAAGTGGCCCGGACTCCAAAAGCCAAAGCGGCTGGCAATGTCTGCCACTGTGGTCTGGTCAGGATTGACCTGGCGCAGTTGGCGCCGCACCGCTGTCAGACGCAATACCTTGAGGTAAGCCATGGGACTTACCCCAAAGACTTGCTCAAAGCCGTAGTGTAGGGGGCGCTGACTGGTGTGCAGGGCCTGACAAAGGCTAGCCAGGGTGAGGGGCTGGTCCAGGTGGGTTTCCATGTAAAGCTGGGCTTGCTTAACCAGGGCGGCCCGTCGCAGGGATGGCCAGGTCGGCTGCCTGGCCTGGGGCAGGGGTAAGGCATCAACTAGCAGGGGCAGAAAGTCTTCCAAAACCAGGTGCAGCGATCGCGCCTCGGTGACTAACTGGGGTTGGCGGAGGGCTAGATGGTACAGATTCTTAAGATACCCCTTCACCTCCCTGACCTGATGGGGGATCCCTACATAGTTAGCTTGCAGAAAGTCCCGATTTAGGTCTGGTCGACCCAGAGCTTCAGTGCAGAGGTTGAAGGTCTCCCAATCAATTTGCACCACACAAACCTGGCTGTGGGCAGGTAGGACTAGGTTTACCTCCCGATGGGGGTCAAACCCAAACACCATATCCGTGGAGATGGGGACGCCGTGGGACAGCAAATCTTGGGCGCCAGCCTCAAGCAAAAAGGAAAACTCCAGACATGCTTTACCCTTGGTGCCCACCACCTGCATGGCAGTCCTAATGTCGACAAAACTAAAGTGAATTTGACCGTAGTCCAGGGTGAGGAACTGGCAGTCAAAGGGAGCTAAACTCACCTGCTTCACCTCAGTTTCCCGGCGACGATTCAGGGCAATTTCTAGGGCATCAGCGTCAGAAAAGCTGGCTTTAGCAAAGGTGGGCTGCATAAATTAGTCCTGACCACCCCAGTAACTTTGATGTTGATATTCCTATGATACTCAATCTAACCAAAGCATGTTAAATGTCACTGGAGTCAGCATCGGTAAATTGGCTTATCCTTTAACCCCCGGCTATGTCTGGCTGCAAGCCTCTCCGGCGGCAACAAAGTTAATTTTGGGCTGTGCCCCTGCCCGGGCATCAATTCATCCCCCAGGATTACCCCTGGCGCTGTAGGCTGGGTTAAAAGGTATAACTGAACGATGACGCGCCATGGCTACCATCAACGATAACTACTTGAAACTGAAGGCGGGCTACCTGTTTCCAGAAATTGCCCGGCGGGTGAATGCCTTTGCTGAGGCTAACCCCGAGGCGCCCATCATTCGCCTGGGAATTGGCGATGTCACCGAGCCCCTGCCCGCCGCCTGTCGGGCTGCCATGGTAGCGGCGGTGGAGGATATGGGCGATCGCGATCGCTTCAAGGGCTACGGTCCCGAGCAGGGCTA
>CAYVMR010000308.1:0-2660 GCA_964452545.1 uncultured bacterium | reverse complement strand
AGCGCGATTAGAGCAAATTGAAACCTTGACTCAGTGGCTTCAGGAAGCAAAGGCTAAAAAAGCCCATAGGAAGTTCAAATGGTGATTCTAACCGATGGTAAAGTGAGTTTGGTTAATGGCCGTTGGAGGTATATGATCAACCCTGGCATCAGGATTAAATTGGAGCCAGGGGGATGTAGTCAGTCAATTTGTTATTATGCCTAATCCAATAAAAGTTGCCATCGACCTGACTCCCCTCCGACCAGGAGGGGAAAATGGTGGCGCTAAGACCCTAATTATTACGTTACTCAAACTCTTTCAGTCAACTCGAAATGGAGAATTTCAATACTTACTGATTGGTGAGGAGTGGAACCGAGACGAACTGCTTCGATTTTCAAGTCCTAATATAAGTTTTGTCTTAAGATCAGAGATTTATGACTCCTTTAGGGTAATACAGTCGGATGGGGGAGGAATCTTAAAACCCCAGGAGGTAGAATCATCAAATTGTCATAGGACCTCTAAACCCTGGAAAAACTTAAAGGATGAAGCTAAGCTTCACTTAAAGACTCTAATAAAGTCAAGGGCTCCTATATTAAAAGGTATAATTGAAAACACAAAAGAATGGCTCTTTAAATCTAACAATTACCTGGGAAGAAGTTCGCATTTAAATAAATTATCTAAAAATATTGATTCGATTGCTAAAGCTGCTCCTCCCAAAAATTCCAGGCTTTCTAGACTCTATGACATCGATCTGTTATTTTGTCCCTTTTCGTCGCCCCATCTGGCGGAAGAGGGTTTGCCCCTAGTGGCAATATTCTATGATTTACAGCACCTCGACTTGCCTAATTTCTTTTCGGTGGAGGAGCGTAGTCATCGAGATTATTTCTTGAGAGACCTTGTTGCTAAGGCTGACAGAGTTATCTGTATTTCTGACTTTTCAAAGCACTCCTTATCTAATCACTTCAATGCTATAGACAGCCAGCTAATATCCATTCCTATTTGTATTCATGAGCGCTTTAAAACTCCCTCCGCAGGTTTTAAGGCTGAGACCTTGACAGGGCTAAAGCTCAAGGACAACCAGTATGTGTTTTTCCCGGCCAATTTTTGGCCCCACAAAAACCATCGCATGCTACTGGCGGCCTATTCTATTTATCGACACCACCATCCGGCTACGGCAGTCGATCTGGTCTTTACGGGGGCCCTCGAAGCTCCCCAAAGGGAGCTTCGGGAGATGGCCACCTATCTGGGCTGTGTCAACAATGTCCATTTCTTAGGGTTTCTCAGCGAAGAGGAGGTCAGCTGCGTTTGGCAGGGATGCAGAGGATTAGTCTTTCCCTCACTTTATGAAGGCTTTGGCATCCCTGTTTTAGAAGCGATGTGGTTTGATAAGCCAGTTGCCTGTAGTAATCTTGGCAGCCTACCTGAGGTGGGGGGGGATGCGGTTATCTATTTTGACCCTCGTCAACCGGAGGCCATTGCCAAGGCCATTGGTCAGCTAGCCCATGACCAGGAGCTAACGACCCGTCTGCGCCAACGGGCGCGGCACCACCTGAAGCACTTTAGCCAACAGCGTATGGCGGAACAATACCTGGATGTGTTTCGCGAGGTAGTTACGGCCAACCCACCCAGTGTCAGCACCCCTTAAGACCCATGCCCCCAACCTTTAGCGTCATTACTCCCTCCTATAATCAGGGGCAGTTCATCGAGCGGACTATTCAGAGTGTCTTAAGTCAGCGGGGGGTGTCCTT
This sequence comes from uncultured bacterium, assembly GCA_964452545.1. Lineage (GTDB taxonomy): Bacteria > Cyanobacteriota > Cyanobacteriia > Phormidesmidales > Phormidesmidaceae > Nodosilinea. The sequence continues at coordinate 933 of CAYVMR010000308.1, read as the reverse complement.
TGAGTATCTGGTTTGTGATGGGGGCAGCACCGACGAAACCGTAACCATCCTAAAACGTTATCAAGACCACCTCCATTGGCTTAGCGAGCCTGATCGCGGTCAGGCTGACGCCATCAATAAGGGAATCGGCCGAACTACTGGGGAGATTATTGCCTGGCTGAACTCCGATGATATCTATTACCCATCGGCCCTCAGCAAGGTCCAGGAAATTTTTATGGCTCACCCCGAGGTCCAGGTAATTTATGGGGATGCCTATCACATCGATCGCGATGATCGCATCCTTGAATCCTACCCCACGGCTCCCTGGAACTACCGCCAGCTCAAGCAGGTGTGCTTTCTGTGCCAGCCCGCCACCTTCTTTCGCCGACGACTGGTGGAACAGTATGGCCCCCTAAACGCCCAACTTAAGTTTTGTATGGACTACGAACTATGGCTCCGGTATGGCAAAAAAACGGATTTCTTTTATCTGCCAGAGGTGTTGGCCGGCTCGCGCCTATACCAGGATAATAAAACCCTGGGGCAGCGGGTCGCCGTCCACTATGAAATCAATGAGATGCTAGCCCAAAAATTCCTCATTGCCCCCGAAAAGTGGGTTCTGGATTATGCTTCCATCGTAGTAGAAGAACGGGACAAGGCCAAAAAACGCAATGGGACTAACCTCGATGTTGAGGTACAGCGGATGAATGAATTCGTCCTGGAGGTTTGCCGCAGCTACGCCCGTTGGCGCTATGGTCTGATTTCCCCCGCCACCGCTCGGAGGCTAATGAATTGGATCCCAGTCACCTACTACCGCTGGTTTAGAAGTCGTCTTTCTTTGAAACCAAGGCCATGAATATAGGATTTGATGTCAGCCAAACGGGCACTATCCGAGCCGGCTGTGGTTTTTATGCGGATACCCTGATTCGCCATTTAGTTAATCTTTACGGTGATGAC
>CAYVMR010000307.1:0-2710 GCA_964452545.1 uncultured bacterium | reverse complement strand
TGATCTGAGCTAGTTGCACCGGAGCCTCGGCACTGGCTTGCTCCAGGCTGTCCACAGTGGTGGCCGCCATGGCCGCAGTAGAAAAGGCTAACCCTGCCGTAACAGGAGCCGCCAGTAAAGCGTTCCAAAACAATTTAGACATCTATTTTCTCCTCAACACCTTCTTAGAAGGTCAGTTTTACGAATGGGAGCAGGATTTTGCCCCTAGCTAGACAACCAAGGTAAACCCCTCTGACAGAAAAGCAGAACCTTAGTCAATGGCATAATAACAGGCCTCACTAACAGGAATCAATCCTAATTAGTAATCAGGAGAGATCCTGTAAGACCTTTATTTGCTAAAGCGTTGCTATTTTCTTAGACAGAAATAGCTCCCAAATGAGAGAAAGGATTAATGCTAGTCAAACAGGGAATATTAACCTTGGTCGACGCTATGGTAGCAGACTTTTCGGTCCAGGATCAATCCCAATCGAAACAGATAGCAAATTCAAACGAATTTAAGATGAAGTTAAGATAGGGCGAAGACCGGTAAAGAAGCAATGAAGCCACGGTTAAGGATGGCTGTAAGGTTCAGCGCCACGGGGTAGAAGGTCTGGGCCGTCAATTTTGAGGCTGAGTACCTTGTCGCTCTCTGGAGAGCAGGGATAGGGGCTCCCGAGGTGATATTCTCCCTCTGGCCAGGCGCCGCCCACCCCTGCCAGCAGCCCAGCCAACGCGCTGAGAGGTGGTCAAAGCGGGTTCGGGTTTACCTATGGGGTAGGATGATGTCCTTAAAGTTCACCATCGTTGGGGCCCCTTGGCGGCGAACTATCACCTGGGACAGTCCCTTTCAAGCAACTTCTTGTCCTAAATCTGCTTATTCTGTTTATTAAGGCAGGATGGACAAGGTTACCCATGGCCCCAAATCTTTCCCAATGGTTATCCCAGGTGCCGGGGCTGGTTACCCTGCGGCAGTACCAGAGAACCTGGTGGACCAGGGATGCCCTGGCCGGAGTGACGGTGGCGGCCTACCTGATTCCCCAATGTATGGCCTACGGTGAGCTGGCTGGCGTGGGGGCGGCAACCGGCCTCTGGACGATGGTGCCGGCCCTGGTGGTTTACTTCTGGGTCGGGTCTTCCCCCCAGTTGTCCGTAGGGCCAGAGTCGAGTACGGCGGTGATGACGGCGGCCACGGTGGGGCCCTTGGTGGCGGTTTATGGGGGGAGTTACCCGGTGATGGCCGCCCTGCTGGCCTGGTGGGTGGGGGTCGTGTGTCTGCTGGCCTACCTGGCCCGGTTGGGGTTTTTGGCCGATCTGCTGTCTAGGCCAATTTTGATTGGCTACATGGCGGGGGTGGCGGGGACGATGATGGTCGGTCAACTGGGCAAGGTCAGCGGCGTGCCGGTGAGGGGAGAGGCGATCGCTCCGCAGCTGCTCTCCTTTCTCACCCACCTGGACCAGATCCATGGGCCTACCCTGGGGCTGGCTATTCTGGTGTTGAGCTTTTTATTTTTAGTGGAGTTGTCCTTTCCCCGGGCACCGGGGCCCCTCCTAGGGATGCTGCTGGCCACCCTGGTGGTGGGGCTGCTGGGGCTCCAACACCAGGGCGTGGCGGTGGTGGGGCCCATCCCCTCAGGGCTACCTCGCCTCGAGTTGCCTGTGATCAGTGGTCCGGCCAATCTGGCCTGTTTCACCGCCGCCCTCGGCATCGCCATTGTGGGCTACTCCGACAATGTGCTGACCGCCCGGGCCTTTGCCACCCGCAACCGCTACGACATTAGTCCAAACCAGGAATTGTTAGCCCTGGGGTTGGCCAACCTGGCCACGGGGCTGATGCAAGGGTTCCCGATTAGTAGCAGTGCCAGCCGCGCCGCCCTGGGCAATGCCATGGGCAGTAAGACCCAGGTTTTTTCCCTGGTGGCCTGCGGGGTCGTGGTTTTGGCCCTGGTCATGTTGCGACCCGTCCTGGCCCTGTTTCCCAACGCCGCCCTGGGGGCCCTGGTGATCTACGCCGCGACTAAGCTAGTTGATGTCTCAGAGTTTCGGCGGCTGCAGCGATTTCGTCGGAATGATTTGGGGCTGGCCCTGATGACCACCCTGGGGGTGTTGGCCACCGATCTTCTGGTGGGGGTGGCGATCGCCGTTGCCCTATCGGTGGTGGAGCTGTTTACCCGGGTGGCCCGGCCCCACGACGCGGTGATGGGCAAGGTGCCCGGCCTGGAGGGCCTGCACGACATCACCGACTGGCCCGGGGCCACCACCATCCCTGGGCTGGTGATCTACCGCTACGATGCCCCCCTGTTTTTTGCCAACGCCGAGGACTTTAAGCGCCGGGCCCTGGCCGCCATCGATCGGGAAACCACCCCGGTGGAATGGTTTGTGATCAACGCGGAGGCGATCGTCGAAATCGACATCACCGCCGCCGATTTGTTGACTACCCTCTACGAGGAACTCAGGGCCCGGGGCATTGCCCTGGGGATGGCCCGGGTGAAGCAGGACCTCTACCTGCAACTGGGCCGGGCGGGCCTGCTGGATCGGATCGGCGATCGCATCTACTTCACCCTGCCCACGGCGATCGCAGCCTTCCTGGCACGTCCCTCCCCCCTGCTTCCTGATTGATGGCGCATCCGATCAGATTCCCTCGGTTTTCTCTCAGTTGCTAGGGTACAGTTGAAACAATAGAAATCGGTCACCCCAACGCGATTTCCCCTAGTTCACCGGTAGCCCTGTCCAA
>CAYVMR010000306.1:0-2719 GCA_964452545.1 uncultured bacterium | reverse complement strand
TGTGGATGTGAATGACGGCTCCAGCCTGGCCGGTCTGCAGGGGGTGATCCGGGCGGATCTGCCGGAGTACGATCGCCACGTCAAGCACCTCACCACCGGGGCGGCGGTCACCCTGGTGGGGGACCTGGTGGCCTCCCCGGGCCAAGGCCCGCGGGTGGAGCTCCAGGTCAGTGAGCTGACGGTGGTCGGGGTCGCCCCCGCCGACACCTACCCCCTCCAGAAAAAACGACACTCCTTTGAGTTCCTCAGGGGTTTGGGGCACCTGCGATCGCGCACCAACACCCTGGGGGCGGTGTTTCGCGTGCGCCATGCCTGCGCCCAGGCGATTCACCGGTTCTTCGATGAGCGGGGGTTTTTGTGGATCCATGCCCCCATCATCACCGCCAGTGACTGCGAAGGGGCGGGGGAGATGTTTGCCGTCACCAGCCTCGATCTCCAGCATCTGCCCCTGACCGCCAGCGGTGGGGTGGACTACGGCCAGGATTTCTTTGGCAAACCCGCCTACCTCACCGTCAGCGGCCAGCTAGAGGCGGAAATTATGGCCATGGCCTTTACCAATGTCTACACCTTTGGGCCCACCTTCCGGGCCGAAAATTCTAACACCTCTCGCCACCTGGCCGAGTTTTGGATGGTGGAGCCGGAAATGGCCTTCTGCGACCTGACCGGCAATATGGACCTGGCGGAGGAATTTCTCAAGTATGTCTTCCAAGCGGTGCTGGACCAGTGCCCGGAGGATATGGAGTTCTTTAACCAGCGGATTGATAGCGCCGTGCTCAGCACGGCGGAAAATATCCTCAACCATACCTTCGAGCGGATTACCTACACCGAGGCGGTGAAGCGGCTAGAGCAGCAGAGCGATCGCCGGTTTGAGTTCCCCGTGGCCTGGGGGATTGACCTGCAGTCGGAGCATGAGCGCTACCTGGCGGAGGAGTTGTTTAAAAAACCGGTGATTGTCACCGACTATCCCACCGGCATTAAGGCCTTCTATATGCGCCTCAACGAGGGCGGTGAAACCGTGGCGGCCATGGATGTGCTGGCCCCGAAGGTGGGGGAAATCATCGGCGGATCCCAACGGGAGGAACGGCTGGATGTGCTCAGCGATCGGATTCAGGCGGCGGGTTTGGAGCTAGACCCCTACTGGTGGTACCTAGATCTGCGCCGGTTTGGCAGCGTCCCCCACGCCGGCTTCGGCCTCGGTTTTGAACGCCTGGTGCAGTTTATTACCGGCATGGGGAATATCCGGGATGTCATTCCCTTCCCCCGCACCCCCGATAACATTGACTTTTAATCTGCGCTGGGGGGCGGTCTCGCCTCCTGGCCGGGTCAAGACCTAGCCTCGCTGATCCCTTGCCCAGGGACATCCAGGGTGCGCCGTTGGCGCTGCTCCGCCTCGATCGCCTCAAACAGGGCTTGAAAGTTGCCCTGGCCAAACCCCCTGGCCCGATGGGACAAACCGTTAATCTCTACCACCTGCCGTTGAATCACCTCAAAAAATAGGGTGGGAATATCCAGCAGGGGCTGGGTAAAGGTTTGGAGCAACCTTGCCTGGGGTAAGGTCCCATCCCAGTCCATCAAAATCTTCAACTGGTTGAGGCCAGTTTCCAGGGTGGGATCAACCTGGTAGCTGGGCCGCTGAGCCAGGGCCTGGTAATAGCTGGGGGGGACATCGATAAACTCCACCCCCGATCGTTTCAGCTGATCAACCGTATGGAGAATATCCGAGGTATGCAGGGCCACATGCTGGATGCCCGCCCCCCGGTTCCAGTGGAGGAACTCCTGGATCTGGGAGTTGGGGTCCGTGGGTTGGTTGACCGGCAACTGGGCCCCCCCCTGGGGGTGGGCCAGAACGACACTTTGTAGACCTGACCAAGGGGTGGTAATGGTAAATCGCTGTTGGGGTTGGAAGCCCAGTTGATTGACATACCAGGCCAGGGCTCGGGGAAAGTCCTCCCCGGAGACGTTCAGAACCGCATGGTCAATGCCGTCAATCGCGGAGGGGGCGGACCGGGGGGGCAGGGGATGGGTGGGGTGGTCAGGGACCCAGGCTTCCCCCCGGCAGGACTCGATCAAGGTATGACGGAGGGATCCCCACCCCTGCACCTGGCACCATCGCCCTCGCCCCAGGGCATCGATTTCGATGGGGGTGTGGAGCTTTCCACCCGCCCCCGCTAGACGATCTAAGGTTGTTTCCAGATGCCCCACCCGGAGGGCCAGGTCGCCGATACCTGGGGGATGGCGGTGCAGGTAGGATTGAACGGCGGAGCAGCGACGGTCAGACAATAGTAGGGGGACCTGGCCCAGATAGATCAGGGCGGTGTGATCCCGCTGGGGGTCCGTCTGGGGGGTAACGGTCCCAGCCCAGTTGGTCAGAAATCGTTGCCGCCAGGGGGCCAGGTCATCGACGTACAGGTGTAGATGATTAAACTCCATGGCAAATTCAGGACTCCATGGCCAAGATCAGCGGCTGACCGGTCAACTGACCGCCACGACACCGCCACAGTCTACCCAGTGATTTTGCTGGTGGGCCTGGTGGGCCAGGTCCATGAGTTGCTGAGATCGCCACCCCTCCCGCAGGCTGGGGGCGGTGGATCGACCCTGGTCAATGGCCTCCACCCAGTGATCCACCACCCGAATAAAGGGGGCAATGCGACCATCAGTATAGGTTTTGGGAAACTGGAGGCGGTCGGGGATCGCCAATTCCTGCAGGGGGGCGCCCCCC
>CAYVMR010000305.1:0-2723 GCA_964452545.1 uncultured bacterium | reverse complement strand
TACCATGGTTAACCCACCCCCTAGTCAGTTCCCTCGCCGTCGCCGGCCCCCATCCGGGGGCTTCACCCTGATCGAAGGGCTGGTGGTGATCATCATCGCCGCCGTGCTGGCGGGCATCGCCACCCCGGGGTGGTTAGCCTTTGTCAACCGCCAGCGGATTATATCGGTGCAAAACGACCTGGTGGCTAACCTGAATAGGCTACAAAGCGATGCCCAGCAAAGACGCACCCCTGTCCAGGTTTGGGTTGACGTGAGTAATCCCGATCGGGCTCAGATCCGCTACGGTGCTGCGGGTGCCCCCTTCGACCAACTGCGCCTCCAACCCCTCGGTGATGAGGGCATTCCCCAGGGCACCATTCGCCTCAGGGCCTTTCGGGGCTTGGATGCCACCTGGCAACCCCTCACCACCACATCGGGCACCTGCGATCAAGATATCAGTAAGCCTTGCTTCAACCTGGACTTTTTGGGTAACCCAGACCGCAGCCGGGTGCCCTTCAAAATCGAGGTCTACGAAACCAACTCCCCCAATGGCAGTGGCCGGAAGTGCGTGATCATGCCCACCCTGCTGGGGCAAATTAAAACCGAGCAGGGGGATGGGTGCGACACCACACCAGAGCGGTGGGCCGGTTTACAACCCCCTTAGCCGTCAGGGGTAGCTCCCCCCTGCTGCTCCCCTGCCATGACAGACTCCACCTGCCACTGGCGGTGCTGGTAGTACTGCCCCCGATTAAAGCTTTGCCGATAACCCACCCTAAACCGCAGGTTATCCAGCCCATCCAGGGTATAGAGCGACCCCTCCTTGAGAAACACCTTCATTAGGTAGGACCCTGGCCTCAGCCCCAGGTAGGGTAGGGTCACCACCAAGCGATGGCGTCCTGGCGGGGTGGTCAGGCAGCGCTGGTTCAACTGACTATCCAGGTAGCCATTCAGGTGCAGGGTTAGGGTCTCCGCCTCAGAAAGTTGGTACACCGCTATGAACCCACAGACATTTTCCAGGGCCCGGGTGGTGCTAAACTCCACACAAACCTGCAGGGGCTTCCCTGTCACCGGTGTCTCGATGACCTCCCCCTGCAGCGATCTAAAATACACCGCCCTAATTTCCGCCTCCGATCGCCGTTGTCTCCTGGCCCCCTCCAGGGGGATTTCCGGTTGGCTGGCTAGCAACTGTTCCTCATAGTGCTCCAGTACTTGACGGGGCTCTCCCGCCATGATCAAGCGCCCCTTAGCAAGGTAAATCGCCGAGGTGCAGGTATTTAGCAACGACTGGGGGGCATGGCTGACCAACACAAAGGCCGTCCCCGTCTCTAGCAGCCCATGTAGCTGTCGTTGGCACTTAGCCCGAAACTTCACATCCCCCACCGACAGCACCTCGTCAATCAGCAGAATGTCGGGATGGGTATGGACCGCGCAGGCAAACCCTAACCGGGCCGCCATCCCCGAGCTGTAGCTCTGCACCGGGGCATCAATGGCCTCCCATAGCTCAGCAAAGTCCACCACCTGATCAAAGCGCTCCTCAATCTCCCGGCGGCTCAACCCTAAAATCGACATATTGGCGTAGACATTTTCCCGCCCGGTCAACACCGGGCTAAACCCCGCCCCCAGGGCAATCAGGGGGGCCACCTTGCCCCGCACCCGCACCCTACCCCGATCAGGGCGAATTAGCCCACTAATAATCCGCAGGAGGGTGGTCTTGCCACTGCCATTCGCCCCCACCAGCCCGATCGCCTGCCCCCGCCGCACCTCAAAACTGAGGTTATCTAGAGCCCAAAACTCCTCCCGGCGTAGATCCACCTGGCGACGCCGGGCGCCCAGCAATTCCCCCGCCACATCCTGCACCCCGTAGAACAGCGATCGCTTCAAACTGCGACAAAACTTCTTCGATACCCCCTCCACCGACAACACCACGGGATCCGCTAACCCCAGCTCCGCCCGGCCCTGATCGTCCCTCGTCGCCACCATCAAGCACTCATCCGTTCAATCACAAAGGGCATGGTAATCCGATAGACCAGCCAGCCCACCAACACTAAACCCAGGGCTAAGCCACTGGCCCAGCCAAACCCCAGGGGGTTAGACACCATCCCAGGGGCAATGGTCAACTCCCGCACCGTCACCAGCAGCGGCGTCACCGGGTTCAACCGCACCAGGGTGGCAAACAGCCCAGTGGTGGGGGTAGGGAAAATCACCGGGGTCAGAAACAGCCAAACCGCCATGATCAGGGTCAGACCCCGGGAGACATCTTCGTAAAGAGCCCCAATCGGCGTCAACAGTAAACCCACCCCCGTGCCCAACAAAATCAGATGGATCAGGGGCACCACCGCCAGCACCGCCCGGCCACTGGCGGCGATGCCAAACCACCAAAACAACCCCAGGATTAAAATTAGCTTGACGGCAAAGTTAAAGCAAACCTGACCCAGCCCCGCCAGGATCAAGGCCTCCCGGGGAAAGTTAATCTTCGCCAGCATGGGCTTAGCCTCAATCACCGACTGCATCGGTCGGTTGGTGGCCTCCACAAAGGTTTGCCATAGGGCCATGCTAAACATCACATAGGCCGGGTAGGGAATATCCGTCTCCCCAATATTCAGCACCTGACTATTCTTGGCCAGGGTTAACCCCACCGCCGTCACTATCGGCGGAATGAAAGCCCAGAAAACCCCCAATAGCGATCGCCGATACTGACTACTCAAGTCCCGCACCAACAACCGCCAGGCCAACCCCCGCGATCG
>CAYVMR010000304.1:0-2728 GCA_964452545.1 uncultured bacterium | reverse complement strand
GTTTCGTAGAACACCTCACCAATCCCCGCCGAGATAATCAGCTTCAAGCAGGATAGACAGGGTTCTAAGGTGACATAAATACTGGCTCCCGCCGTGCTGATGCCATTCTTGGCGGCCTGGGCAATGGCATTGGCCTCAGCATGAACCGCCCGGGAGGGGAGCAGCTTGGAGGCGGAGCACTGGCTCAGACCCTCGTAGCAGTAACCCAGCTCCGTACAGTGGGCCGATTTCGATGGCGGGCCATTATAGCCCGTGGCCAGGAGTTGGCGATCGCGCACAATCACGGCCCCAACCGGAAAGGAGAGGCAGGTGGATCGGGTAGCGGCTAGTTTAGCCAACATCAGGAAGTATTCATGCCATGTGGGTCGAATCTCGTGATTAACCATGTTGGCTAGGCAAAGGACTATTGGTCTTGGCTATAGGGCTGCCCAGCGGCCAGGGCGGCTTTGGCTTTTTGCAACTCTATCCCTAAGTATCCAATATGGTCGGGTTGAATGGCGGGGGCGTCCTGGCAAATTTGCCGAATTAGCCCTAGTGGATCCTCACCCTGGTACTCTTGGATCACCTCTCCGCTACCAGGGGTGGTACGACTGACCCTGAGAGACCCGCCTTCACCGGTTTCCACAATGAAGTTACCCACCGGATCACCATAGTCTCGACGTCTGAGGATCCTGCCATACTGGTTGGTGATCAGTTTTTCGGCATTTTCCCAACAATCGTCGTAGATATGGGCACTTTGGCTGATGGTAATCAGGGGCCCCAGGGTGAGGTGATAGGGCGATCGCCGCTGGATTTCCTCTCGAATATAGCGCTGTAAGGCCCTCAGCCCAAAGGCATTGGCGGGCCAAGCGGAAAACATATCATTGCTGCGAAATAGGGCCGTCAGGGTCAGTTTTTGCTCTGTCACCCGTAGCCAAACATGGTTGAGGCAGGGGCTACCACCCATCTCATGATCCCTGACATCCCAGAGGGACATCACCGCACTGGCGGCATCAATTTCCCCAATCAGCTTTTCAATCACCTGTTCAATCTGGTCACGGCCAAACCAGGACCGCAGCCGTTGACCGTAGGTATATTTCACCCCCTCCACCACCGGGGCATCCTCCAGGATTTGGGGGAGATACTCGTTAATAAAGCCGCGATCGCAGGGCAAGTAGTTGGGCTCAGGGATATAGAAACCCTCCGGTTCGTCGGTAACCACCGCCATCAAGTTAATCAACTCTTGCCATTGGCCATCATAACCCGTCGGTCGCAAGGTGCCCGTAGTTTTGATGCGGTGGATAATTTTGACCCAGGTTTCTGCCACCGTCTTACCTTCGATGCGATGGCCATAGAGTTCCCCAGGCATAACGGCGGGGATATAGGTCTGCAATGGAAACTCTAGGGGCTGGCCCCATGCAGGTAGGGGAACTTGCTTGGCATAGGCCTTAACCACCTGCACCGCATCTGTTACCGAGCCGACCTCCTGCCAGTGCAGGGACTCTCGTAAGCGCTCTAAGGCAAAAGCCTCCACCTCAATATCGATATAACCTTTTACCTCAGAGCGAATCACCCAGCAGGCCTGGCCCGTATCACTGCTACCCGCTTCAAATCCATAGCGAAGGAAGTCGATCAGGCACCGTTGAGCGCCGGCATTTCTGTCCTCCCGCGTGGCATTGAGAATGACCAGGAAGCGAACATGGGGATTGATCAGCAAATTACGCAGCAAAAAATTAATCCCCCGGGTGGGACTATAGAGCTGGCCAACCACGGCAAACTCCTGCGGCTGCAAATGCTTAACTACAGATTTCTTAACGGTCCACCCAGTAATCACCGCCGTTTGGCCCTGTCCACAGGTCAGCTGTCCAGGCTTGTACTTGGGTTGATAGACAAAATCGGTTAACCGCTGGATGGTGGGGGTCATGGCCGTTCTAAGGGTGAGATTTTAGGATAGGCAATTACGACGAAACTCCGTCACTTGGTCCGCCAGGTTTCGCAGCGCCTCAGGCATGGCTGGACCGGTTAAAATCACATCCACTTCGGGTGGACGCTGATCAATAAAGGCCAACACCTCATCGGTAGAAATCAAACCGTAGTTGAGGGAAAGACTAATCTCGTCTAGCACCACCAAACCATATCGGCCTTTTTGTACCACGGTCTGGGTGTGTCGCCAAAGGTCCAGAACGGCTCGGCGACTCTCGTTATCAACCTCTGGTCCATGGATACAGTGGGCCATATCTGCCCTCAGCCAGTCAAGGTTTTGCCCCAGTTGCATGGGGTGCTCAGATCCTTGACGAATCCCCCCCTTGAGGAACTGCACCACCAAAACCGGCTTACCCTGATCCGCCAAGCGCAAGGCCTGCACCATGACATCGGTGAAAAAGCTGCGATGCAGGGAGGTAAACACCTGCACCGCCCCCTCAATGGTTTGCAAGAGAGGATGGCGAATTAAGGTGTTGGCGGGGGTATGGAGGCCGGTGACCTGAAGCTGGGAAACCATTAGGGGGATAGTTAGCAAATACAAACTGACAACTGGGCTAAATATAGCGTACTTTAGCCGGATAGATCGGGCTTGAGACTCTATATACAACTATAGTTTATCTATACTAAGACCTACTTCATACACCTCCGCCAACATTCTCTCCCCAGCACCTCCGCATCTGGGGGCGGTCGGTCCTGATGCGGAGGCCGGGAGATGATGGCCTACTGTATTCTAGTGAGGTCAGTTTGGAGATACCCTATGGCTTGG
>CAYVMR010000303.1:0-2741 GCA_964452545.1 uncultured bacterium | reverse complement strand
CCTGGCTACCCCAGAGGCGAAAGCCGTGGATGTAGTCCTGCAAGTTATCACTGCCCAACACCAGGGTGCCGCGATCGCCATACACCTCTAACCAGTGCCCCCGACCCGCGTAGGTGACCGCACTGATGGCCACCTGGCAGGGAACGCCCTGGGCTAGTTCTAGAATTAGGTGACAGGTGTCATCGGCATCCACCGATCGCAGTTCGCCACTGATCGGGTCTGGCCGCTGGGCAATGGTGGTGCTGAGCCGGGCACAGAGCCGCTGAATCGGGCCAAACAACCAGGTCAGGTAGTCAAAGCTATGGGAGGCAAAGGCTCCCAGGGCGCCACCGCCCTGATCCCGGCGGGCGTACCAGTTCCAAGGGCGGTGCGGATCCGCTCGCCCCGGCACGGTCCAGTCCAGCTTCACCAGCCGTAGGGGACCCACGTAGTCCGCCGCTAGCAACTCCGCTAGCCGTTGCCAGGCCGGCACGAAGCGAAATTCAAAGTCTAGGGTGCCGATCCGTCCCCGTTGCTCGGCCAAATCCACCAGGGCTCCTGCTTCCCAGGCGTTGAGAGCCATGGGTTTTTCTAGCAACAGGTGCTTATTGGCCTCGAGGACGGCCCGGGCCATGGGGTAATGCAAAAAGGGCGGGGTGGCGATGGTGACGGCATCCACCTGGGGTAGGGCCAGCAAAGTCTCCAGGCGATCGCAGGCCTGGGGAATGCCATGGGTGGCGGCGATCGCCTCGGCCTTAGCTAGGTCGCGATGATAAACTGCCACCACCGCCGCTCGATGGTGGGCTTGTAAGCCAGGAATGTGAACCTTCTGGCCAAAGCCGGTACCCACTACCCCGACACCAAGCAAATCCTTAACCATGGGCCTGTTTAGTCAGTTTGCTAACAACAACCTCCCATCCACCGGGCAAGCTGATGGGAATTAGGTTTTGAATAATCTAGCATGACCACCGGTATTGGCCCTGGCTGGCAAAGGAATTCAGGGGACAGAGGTGAGGCTAGGCTACAACCTTCAGCGTGCTGATCCCTAGCCTAATCAGGGAAGGGGGGTAGATTGCCAGGCTGGATCACCGCACCGGTTAGCCCCCGCCAAGCGGGGAAAAGGTGATTAAAATCTAGAAAGAGGTTTAAGGACTTTCTTGACCCGTCCTCAGCCCCTAGCCTCTTGCTATGATGCCACTGGGGGCGACCTCGACCAACCTGTTCACATCGCTTAAAAACAAGGACAAGGCTGTGAGTAATACCAGTAATTTCCGCGAAGCCATTCGCAAGGCCCAGGGTCAGGCCCTGATCGGCCCCAACGTGATCAACAAAGCCCTGCCCTTTGTGGGCGGAGGTCTGATCATCACCGCCCTCGGCTGCTTTGGCGGGCTGGGCATGATGGCCAACAACCCTGCCCTGTTTATGCCCACCTTTTGGGTCGCCCTGATCGCCCAACTGGTGCTGTTCTTTGTGGCCAGCAACATTGCCGCCAAGGGCAACAATGGTACTGCACTCCCCCTACTCGCCACCTATAGCCTGCTGACGGGTTATACCCTGAGCGGGCTGCTTTACGTCGCCCTGGGCACCGCTGGCGTCGGGGTTACCGGCATCGCTGCCGCCGCCATCGCCTGTGGCGTGGTGTTTATTGTGGGTCGACAGATTGGCTCAAATTTATCAGAGTCGGATGGGCTGGCCCTCTCTCGCACCGTGGGTCTGGGGGTGATTGGGGTGCTCCTAGCGGTGGCGGGTCAGTTTATTTTCACCCTGTTTGGTGGCCCCATTCCCCAGTTCTTGGACATTGCTATTTCGGCCTTTGGCGTTCTGATTTTTGTGGGCGCCGCTGTGGTGGATTTCTTTATCCTGCCCCGTAGCTACAAGGACGAGCAGTACCTGTCTGCGGCCCTGTCCATGTATCTCACCTACATCAATCTCTTTGTCTTCATTCTCCGTCTGCTGATCGCCATTAACCGTGATTAGGTTAAGGCCCTAAGCCGTCAGGGCCAGTCCCCTAAACCGGGTGGCCCTGGCGCCAACCCTATTTTCTGTCCCATCTGCCCATTCCAATGTTCGACACCGTTGATTTAAAGCGTCACCTCGACCAGCTCACTGACCGCCTGGGTAAAGCCCAGGACTATCTTTGACCCCCCTGCGCTGACAGCGAAAATCCAGGACCTGGAGCAGGTGGCGGCCCAACCTGATTTCTGGAATGACCAGGAGAACGCTCAGGATACCCTGCAGGAGCTGAGTGACTACAAGGCTAATCTCGGGCAACTGAGCCAGTGGCAGACCTCCCTGGCAGATGCCACGGTGATTCTCGAGCTACTTCAGACCGATCAGGACCCAGCCCTGCTCAAGGAAGCGGAGGAGAGCCTTCTCCAATTAGGCCATGATCTCGATCAGTGGGAATTGCAGCAGTTGCTGTCCGGTCCCTACGATAAGAAAGGAGCCGTCCTGACCATTAATGCTGGGGCCGGTGGTACCGATGCCCAGGACTGGGCCGAAATGCTCCTGCGCATGTATAGTCGCTGGGCCGAAGGGCAGGGCTACGGGGTACACCTGGTGGAGCTCTCGGAGGGGGAGGAGGCCGGTCTTAAATCTGTCACCCTGGAGATCACTGGCCGGTATGCCTTTGGCTATCTTAAATCAGAGAAGGGTACCCACCGCCTGGTGAGGATTTCCCCCTTTAATGCCAACGGTAAGCGTCAAACCAGCTTTGCTGGGGTTGAGGTGATGCCGATCCTGGATCAGGGGGTGACCCTGGA
>CAYVMR010000302.1:0-2748 GCA_964452545.1 uncultured bacterium | reverse complement strand
CCGCCGGAACTGCATCCTCCCCGCTATCCAGAAGGTCGGGAAGGTCAGCAGATCGGCAACTTTTTAAGAACTTGGGCCCAAGCTTCGTCCCGTCCCCTGGTGATTCTTATCGATGAAATTGATTCTTTACAAGACCAAACTTTAATTTCAGTCTTACGACAATTACGTTCAGGCTATCCTAACCGTCCCCAAGGGTTTCCCCATTCTTTAGGGTTAATTGGCATGAGAGACGTGCGTGATTATAAAGTCAAAGCCGGGGGAAGCGACCGACTAAATACCGCCAGTCCCTTTAATGTTAAGGTCGAGTCTTTAACAATGGGCAATTTCAGCTTTGAGGATGTTTGTAGCCTTTATGGTCAGCATACCGAAGCAACGGGACAGAGTTTTAGCCCGGCGGCGCTGAAATACGCCTTTGAGTTAACAGACGGGCAACCTTGGTTAGTGAACGCGATCGCCCGTCAGGCGACGGAATTTTTAGTCAAAGACCGGACTGAACCCATCACTGTTAAAACCATCGAAGAAGCCAAGGAAATCCTGATCCAACGCCAGGACACCCATTTAGATAGTTTAGCGGAAAGACTGCGAGAAAACCGGGTAAAAAACATCATTCAACCGATGCTAGCCGGGGAAGACTTGCCAGAAACTCCCGAGGATGACCGGCGCTTCTTATTAGATCTGGGTTTGGTTAAACGCAGTCCCTTGGGCGGTTTAGTGATCGCCAATCCGATTTATCGGGAAGTGATTCCTAGAGTTCTTTCCCAGGGGCCTCAGGACAGTATGCCCCAAATTCAACCCAGTTGGCTCAACCCCGATGGCAGTTTAAACCCAGACAAATTACTGGTGGGTTTTCTGGATTTTTGGCGCCGACACGGAGAGCCGTTACTGAAAAGCGCCCCCTACCATGAAATCGCCCCCCATTTAGTCTTAATGGCCTTTCTCCATCGGGTGGTCAACGGCGCCGGAATTTTAGAGCGAGAATATGCGACGGGCATAGGCAGAATGGATCTTTATTTACGTTACGGCTCAGTCATTATGGGCATGGAGTTAAAAGTCTGGCGCCCGAACAAACCAGATCCCTTAAACGCGGGATTAGCCCAATTAGATGAATATTTAAACGGATTAAACTTAGAGACTGGCTGGCTAGTCATCTTCGACCGGCGCTCTGATTTACCCCCCATTGAAGAAAGAACCAGCGCCGAGGAAGTTCTGAGTGCCGCCGGGCGCCGGATTACGGTGATTCGGGGTTGAGGGAAACTGTCCCAAGGGCTTGATTAAAGGCGATCCCGAAGATCCCCGACTTTAAACCAGATAAAATCGCATCCGGTCAACATCGCCAACTCCCGTACCATGGCATGAATTTCAGCATCTTTGATATCCATAACCCCATGCATACCCTCTCCTTGGAATACATCGATAACCCTCTCCAGCCACCCCATTACCCCTTATTTCCCAAAAACTATCCGCCCTTGCCAGAGGAAGGAGAAATCCTTCAGGGCAAGGGCGGTCTAGTCGGATCTTCGGTTAAACCTGACTGCCGGGAGGAACCCAGGCCAGTCGGCTAGGAAAGCATTAATCCCTTCAGGAGCTAACTAAACTAGAGCACAGCCCCGGCGCACAGTCGGCCTACATTAACCTGAAGACCCACACGTTTACTACTCTCTTGCATGGGCACCACCTCCTGAGATACTAAAGGGTACAATTTAGCTGCCGTAAATTCGGCATTAACCGTACCATAGCACAGTATTTTGAGGATGGGGTTACCCCAGCCCCTTGCCTGAATGCCATGCCCTCCCCCCTGCCCCCCAGCCTACCGGCCAACACCCTTGACCCCCAGCTGCGCCAGTGGCTGCAGGAGGACATTGGCCGTGGCGATTGGAGCAGTGCCGGTCTAGGGTCGGGGGCCCAGGCGACGGCCCAGGCCCATTGGGTGGCCAAGGCGGCCGGGGTGGTGGCGGGGCTGCCGGTGGCGGCCCGGGGGTTTACCCTTTTAGATGAGGCGGTCAGGTTTACCGCCCTGGTGCCCGAGGGGGCGACCTGTGCCCCTAACACCCCCATCGCCCACCTGGCTGGTCCCCTGGTCAGTCTGCTGATGGGGGAACGGGTGGCCCTCAACCTGGCCATGCGCCTGAGTGGCATCGCCACCGCCACCCGCCAGTACGTGGACGCCCTGGCGGATTACCCCACCCAGTTTGTCGATACCCGCAAAACCACCCCCGGGCTGCGGCTACTGGAGAAATACGCCAGCCGGGTGGGGGGGGCGATCAACCACCGCCTGGGGCTGGACGACGCCGTGATGCTGAAGGATAATCACATCGCCGCCCTTGGTGGGGTGCGGGCGGCGGTGGCCCAGGTGCGCCAGACCATGCCCTACCCCCTACGGTTGGAGGTGGAGGTGAGCAGTCTAGCCCAGGTGGAGGAGGCCCTGGCCTGCCCGATCGATATCATCATGCTGGACAACATGGCGGTGCCGACCATGGCCACGGCGGTGCAGCGCCTGCGCCAGGCCCAGCCCCACCTCACCATCGAAGCTTCGGGCAACGTCAGCCTGGCCACCCTGGGGGCGATCGCCGCCACCGGCGTGGACTTCATCTCCAGCAGTGGCCCCGTCACCCGAGCCCCCTGGCTCGACATCAGTATGCGGCTGCTCACCGAGGGCCTAGACTGAGGGAGTAGACCTGTGATCGAAGGATTAACCACGATGATTATCACCACCGGCCCCTAGGTGGAGGGGCGCACCATCAGCCAATA
>CAYVMR010000301.1:0-2753 GCA_964452545.1 uncultured bacterium | reverse complement strand
GCCCCCGGCCCCCCCCCCGCAGCCCCGGCGGCGCCGCGCGCTACGGGGGGGGTGGCAGGCTTGGGAATGATTTCCCCTTGGGCGTAGCTCCCATTCACCGGTACGGACAACTGGCGTAGGGGAATCGGGGTATTCATCAAGAGATGAACATGGCCAGGGGGGATGGTGACGGATCGAGGCCACTGGGGCTGACTGGTGCCCCGAAGAATATCGGTGGTGGTGCGACTACCGGGTCCGGCAAAGACACTGCCGTTGATATTCAATCGGGACTCTGGTAAGTCGATAAAGGGGGCTTCTTGGCTGAGATAGCTGACCCCTTGATGAATCTTCAATTCCACTGGGTTGTCGCTAGGGTTATAAACCACCACTCCTAGAAACAGGGTACGGCGATCATCCGCATTTAACCCCCGAGCGATGTGATGGGCAAAAATGTCAAATCGCCCTTTGAAGGCATAGTTGAGATGGGCTCCGGGGGTAGCCATGCCATCGGGGGGAAAGGTGGATAGTAAAATTCCCTCCTGCTGCACCACCTCTGGACTGTTACTGTTAAAAACAGGGATGTCATCCAGACTACCGCTGAGAGGACGCACCTCTTGCTTGCGAATCACTTCTGCGTAGGTACCATCCCGGGAGACAATGACCGTTTCGGACGGTGGGACCGCGCTAACCGGATTCTCAGGAACCTGGGCAATCAGGGGAAGGATTGGAGGAAGGGTGAAAGCGACTAACGCACTCAGCATGACTACCTGGGAAACAACCAAAACTCGATACAATTCAGTTTGCCCACAAAGGCGACAATCTACCGGATAGACAATAGTTGATCAGTAAAGGGTCAGGTTAACTCGATTCTCCCTCAGAGGCTTGGAATCTCAGGATGGGCAGGTTGTTAACAAGACCTCGTTACCATGGTTAAGGTTTCTCCATTATCAACCCTTTCCCACGCTTTAGGAGCGATTACCTGATTGGTAACTGGACAACATACGGCGGAAATTATCACTAGGGAGAACATCTAAAAGTATTGCAATTTAGTCGTTTCAACCCCATGACGTCGCGGCAAAGACACAATAGGCTGCTAACGACCCATTGACCTAGATCAAGTATGCAACCCGATTTACCATATCACCTTAGTGCCTAGCTTACTTCATCGGCTAAGAATAAAAATCACAGAATCTTTACCGATTTGTCTAGATCTGTGGAGATATTAATAATCCTCCGGAGAGCTAATTGGGGGATGATTGGGGTTTGCAAACCCCCTCTCTCCGTAGTAAAACAGGAAGGTTGTTTTCCTCTAGGGCAGCAGCTATGGCCGACGCTAGCAATGTTTTGGGTAATTCCCTGGCTCCCTGTAGTATGAGTCCGATTACAGGCTTCTATCGAGATGGTTGCTGCCGCACCGGTGCTGGTGATTTCGGCGCCCATGTGGTGTGCGCCGAAATGACAGCGGAGTTTTTAGCCTTTACTAAGGCCCAGGGAAACGACTTATCTACCCCCATGCCGGCCTATCGGTTTCCTGGTCTTCAACCTGGCGATCGCTGGTGTCTCTGCGCCTCTCGCTGGAAGGAAGCCCTTGATGCAGGGCTGGCTCCCCCCGTGGTGCTGCGGGCGACCCATGCCTCTGCCCTGGAGTACGTCTCCCTGAGAGAGTTGCAAGCCCATGCCTTGGATGACTCGCCGTCATCACCTCCAGAGCCTTAGGCTGGCTGTAGCTATTTCCGGGTTGAGTTGAGTCATTAGAACTGCTGGTATACCCACCCAGGGTAATTTCTCCGGATCGGCCATGACCCTGGCCCTGTACCGTGGAGCTAGGCCTCCAGGGCCACTGCATACCATTGGCCCCTCCGTTGAGGACAGCGTGGGTCGCTCGATACCGAGTGTTGGGTAGGGGTTCTGGCTTGCCTCCGACCCCTCACGCTTGGCTACAGCCCGATTTCGTCAATGGCTAGGCCGTCATCAGGCAGCAAAGCTTATAAACAATCCGTGCTCCCACATTGCCGTCCCACTCGCCGTCCCCCACCTCCGATAGGTCAAAGCCGATAATACGGCGACCACTGGCCACCAGCCGCTGCAGCAGGTAGAGCACCTCCGGTAGATCCAGCCCCCCCGGTACCGGCGTGCCGGTATGGGGGCAAAGTTTTGGATCGAGACCATCGACGTCAAAACTAACGTAGACCTGGTCTGGAAGGCAGGCGATGATGCGCTGACATTGATGTTCCCAGGAGAGCCCCCCGTAGTGGTCAGCCTTGAGGTGGGCATCGTAGAAGGGGACAATGCGATCGCCCGCCTCGGCGATTAGAGCCACCTCCTGCTGGCAGACATCCCGCAGCCCCACCTGCACCAGGCGGGTCACCTGGGGTAATGGCAGGACGTTATACATGATCGAAGCATGGGAGTAGGTAAACCCCTGGTAGGCACAGCGCAGGTCGGCATGGGCATCGATGTGGAGGATGCCAAACTCCGAGCTAAATTCTGTCAAGGCCCTGATATAGCCCAGGGGAACGCTGTGGTCTCCCCCCACAATACCTACCCGTTGACCCCGCTCCAGGGCGGCTCGACTGTGGCCGTAAACCCACTGGTTCATAGCTTCACAGGCCTGGTTCACCCGGGCCAGATCCGCCTCCAGATCCGGGCGATCGCTGGGGACGATTCCTGTTGCCGTCGCCTCCATGAGGCGACCCACGGCGGCCCTAGCGGTTTGGTTCAGGGCCAGCCAGTGATCCGCCAGGGGGGGCATGAAAATCCCCTGACGCCAGGCC
>CAYVMR010000300.1:0-2760 GCA_964452545.1 uncultured bacterium | reverse complement strand
CTATAGGATGCCAACGAAATGGAGGGGACCATGGCCACTCACCAGCTCTAGTAGCAAAGCCAAGAAACCCACCATGGCCAGTCGACCATTCCACACCTCAGCCACTGGGGTGAGTCCCCAAGCTGACCGTTCCGGTGGGTAAATCTTGACTTGTTTTTGGGGTTGGACCACATCGGAGAATAGCTGTCGGGGTGCCGCCATGGCCTCAAGCACCATATCCGCCATATCTTCAACAAATTCAGCGTGGGTATTCAGGGCTGGTACTCGGTGGAAACCTTTAATCCCAGCCTCATGGGCTAATTCCCGGTATTCAATGTCGATTTCCTGCAGGGTTTCGATGTGTTCTGAAACAAAGCTAATGGGGACTACCACCAGGTCTTGAACCCCTTGGGTTGCCAGACTGGCGATCGCATCTTCGGTGTAGGGTTGCAACCACTCCACTGGCCCGACCCGGCTTTGGTAGGCCAAGGTATGGGGGTTAGGACGGTTTAGGGCCGCCATAATTAACTCGGTACAATGCTCAATTTCCTGTTGGTAAGGATCCCCCGCTTCCTCCACGTAACTCACCGGTACGCCGTGGGCACTGAAGAAAATGTGAGCCTGATCAGGGCTGTCTAGCTTGTCAAGTTCCTGGGTGATCAGATCGGCCATTGCCTGAATGTATCCTGGCCGACTATACCAGGAGGGAATCACCGTGTAGGTGATCCGGTTGAGGGATGGATCCTCCATCCAGATCCGCTCCAAAAGACGAAAACTAGATCCACTGGTGCTGATGGAGAATTGCGGATAGAGGGGCAACACCACCAGCCGTTCAATGCCATCCCGCTTGATTTGTGCCACCGCCTCTTCGGTAAAGGGATACCAGTAGCGCATGCCAATGTAGACCCGAGCGGATTCACCCCGCAGGGTTAAAGCGGTTTTCAAGGCCTCGGCCTGTTGCTCAGTAATTTGCCGTAGGGGAGAGCCCCCGCCGATCTGCTGGTAGTTGGCCTGGGACTGTTTGGCCCTGGAGGTGGAAATTAACCAGGCTAGGGGGCGTTGTAGCCACGGTAGGGGTAGGCGAATAATTTCCGGGTCGGCAAAGAGGTTAAAGAGGAAGGGACGGACATCCTCTAACTCCTCTGGCCCACCTAAATTGAGTAATAGAACCCCAAGCCTGTCCATGGCACTGTACGTCATCTATTTTCAAGTGTTTTCCAAACTTACCAAGGCCTAAGGTTAGCGATTAAGGTTTCGTTGTCGCCGATCGCGAACTTTTGATCTATTCTAACCAGTTAGCCCTCTTCCCTTGGAGGTGTCTAGCCAACTAAATTTTTATATATTTTACAGGTTTTATATATTCTACAGGCTTGCTGGATGGTTTATCCGATCAGGGCCTTGAGTCCATAAAAGGTAGTTGATGACTAGTCTAGATCCAATTGATCCGGCCATTGCTCAGCTCAATCAGCGACTGCGGGCAGCTCGCCTGGGGTTAACGGTGGAGCGTCGGGGCGATCGCCTGACCCTGCGGGGCACATTCCCCCCTCGACCGCAAAGCAGTCGACGTAAACCTCATCAACAACGCCTACCCCTGGGTCTGCCCGCTAACAAGGCTGGTCTGAAGCAGATTGAACAGGAGGCTAAAGTGGTGGCGGCCCGGCTGATTGAGCGCCGCTTTAATTGGGCCGATTACCTCCCCAGTGATGGATTAAGCCCCACTGAACCCGTTAGCCTCAGCGATCAGGTCAACCAGTTTCACGACTATTTCTGCCGCCGATCTAGGGCTGACGGGGCCGCCCCATCCTCCTTAAAGACCACCTGGGATAAGGCCTACGCCCCCTACCTGAAGAAGTTGCTGATCCACGCCAGCGACCATCCTGGCCAATCCCTAGGGGAAGCGATTGTGGTCATCCTGGAGGACCTCCCCCGTCAAAGTCGTAGTCGCCAGGTGGGCCTGACGGCCCTCAAGGCCTTTGCCGAGTTTCACCAAATTACTCTGCCCATCCCCATCGATAGCCTGGCCGGCAGCTACGGCCACCGCCATACCCAACGACGGGATTTACCCACCGACGAGGACATTCTGCACTGGTACGATCGCATCCCCAACCCAGCCTGGCGGTACGTTTACGGGTTAATGGCTACCTATGGCCTGCGCAACCATGAGGTGTTTTTCTGCGATTACCATGAGTTACGCCATAACCCTGACGAGGCCCGTCTCACCGTGTTGGAAACCACTAAAACCGGCCTCCATGATGTTTGGCCCTTCTATCCTGAGTGGGTAGATCGATTTAGCCTGCGCCAGGGTGAATTGCCCAGGATCAACACCGATCTGAATCGCACCACCCTGCAGCGCATTGGTCAGCAGGTGTCGATCCAATTCAAGCGCTATGGATTGCCCTTTTCCCCCTACAGTCTCCGCCACGCCTGGGCCGTCCGCACCATTCACATGGGCCTGCCAGACACCGTCGCGGCCCGCATGATGGGGCACTCCGTCGCCATTCACACCCGCACCTACCACCGCTGGATTACCCTACGGGACCAACGACGGGCCGTCCAAACGGCCCTGCAGCAGCACCCTCAGCCGAGGGAGCCTTAATTTATGGCGGATGGGCCAGGCCCTAACCCAGGACCCGATGACCAATGTCACGGCGATAGTACTGGTGGTCAAAGTGAATCAGCCCGATCGCTCCGTAGGCCACGGCCAGGGCCGCCGCCAGACTATCCCCCAGCCCGGTGACCCCCAGCACCCGCCCCCCGCTAGCTATGGTCTGGTTGCCCTGA
>CAYVMR010000299.1:0-2800 GCA_964452545.1 uncultured bacterium | reverse complement strand
CGGCGGCCGCCCATCCCATGATCTATGTGGGAGATGGCGTGGCCTATGCTGGAGCCCAGGCAGAGGTAGCTCAGGTGGCGGAACTGCTGGGGGCTGAGGTCTGGTCAGCGGATGCCGGGGAAGTTAATATTTCTCTGGATCACCCCCTCTATAGGGGATCTACGGGACATATGTTTGGCTACCAGAGCCTTCCCACTCTGCAAAAGGGAGATGTAAACCTAATTTGTGGTACCTATGTCTTGCCGGAGGTGTTTCCTGAAATCGGTGACATCTTTGCAACCGGCGCCCAAACCATTCATATTGACCTGAATGCTTACGAAATTGGCAAAAACCATCCTGTGGATCTTGGGTTGGTGGCAGACCCAAAACTGACGCTGGCTCGCATGGCAGATCTCCTACGGGAGTTGATGACCCCAGACCAGCAGGAGGCGGCAAGGTCTCGCACAGCATTGCTGACAGTCGCTAAACAGACTGAAATTGCAGCCCAACAGGTGCAGGATCGCGAAGCCTGGGATCGCAGGCCATTGCATATGGTTCAATTTGCAGAGGCCTTAGGTCGTCTGCTGCCGGATAATGCAGTGGTCTTTGATGAAGCCCTGACCAACTCACCACCCCTGAGTCGCTACCTGAGGATGACTGAGCCCGAGTCCTACTTCTTGACCCGGGGAGGATCGCTGGGGGTAGGGATTCCAGGAGCCATTGGTGTCAAGCTGGCCTATCCTGACCGACCCGTGTGGGGGTTTACGGGGGATGGGGGTGCTATGTATACCATTCAGGCCCTATGGACTGCTGCTCGTCATAATGTGGATGCCAAGTTCGTGATCTGCAACAACAGTTCCTACCGGCTTCTCCAACTCAATATTCAGGCCTACTGGACTGAACGCAACATTCCACGGCATGACTTCCCCCTTAGTTTTGATTTGTCTAAGCCCACTATTCAATTTGCTCAACTTGCCCAGGCCATGGGGGTAGACGCTATTCGAGTGGAAACTCCCGATCAAATTGAGCCGGCTATTCGAAAGGCTCTAGATCATTCCGGTCCTTTCTTAATTGATTTGGTGCTTGAGGGCAACGTCCATCCCGAATTAATTAGTCTGCATTGTGGGCAGTAAGGAGGAAGTTAATGAATCACCTAGCGATTATGACGCATGTGCGTAACTGGTTCAAGGCAATTAACGATCAAGTGGATGACAAGGTATTGATCGAAATGCTTTCTTCGAAGGGCTTTTTACTTAGGTTTCCTGAGGCGACATTGACCGATGAAAGTAGTTTTAGAAGTTGGTATAAGGGAGTCAAGCAATCGTTCTTCGACCAAAATCACATTATTCGCCATCTTGAAATAAAGCTTGATGGTGACCGGGCACATTTGGCCGTTTGGGTAAATTGGCGTGCAACTACTCGTCCAGAGGGCAGTTCACAGTCAAAAGTCTGTGATTTTGACGCAATGCAGGAATGGGAGATGATAAGAGAGAATGGCCACTGGGTGATCACTCGCTATGACGTAGTTGATATTTTAGACAACCTCAAACATTGAAGTTAAAGGAGACAAAAATGATTCGACACATTGGACTGTTTAAGATCAAAGAGAATGCCTTTGGAAAAAGTAAGTCTGAGAATATTGATCAGATTAAATGTAATGTCGAAAATCTGAAAGCCAACATCAAAACAATCAAGATGATTGAAGTCAAGGAAAATCTCCATGACTCCTCGAATTTGTTTGATGATCTCTGTGTCTTCGTAGAATTTGACACGAAGGAAGATTATGAGTCTTATTTTAACCACTCTCTCCACAAGGAAGCCGCACACTTTGCCGCATCAGTCTCTGAGTCAGTCCACGGCATTACTTACGAGGTTTAAGTATGGAAAATTTCAACTATTACAACCCCGTTAAGATGCTCTTTGGCAAGGGTCAGATTGAGAATCTAGTGAGTGAGATTCTCCCCTATGGTAAGCGGATACTTCTAGTTTATGGACAACATCATCTGAAGGTTACAGGACTGTATGAGAAGATTACCAGCATGTTTGTCAAGGCGGGTATCACTTGGTTTGAGTTAGAAGGGGTACATCCTAATCCGCGCTATCGACTGGTGGAAGATGGAATTACTATCTGCCGCAATGAAGACGTCGAATTTGTCCTTGGCATCGGTGGAGGTAGTGTTAGTGACACGGCTAAGGCAGTAGCCATTGGCACAAAGATGAACTTCGATGTCTGGGATGCCTACGAGGATTTCAATTATGCGATGCACGACCCTAGCAGAATTGCCAAGCATAGCGTTGGTGATGTATTGCCCTTTGGCATCGTGATGACTAAAGCTGGAACCGGATCAGAATTTGACTATACATCCGTCCTCTCCCGTCGAGAGACCCGCGAAAAGATCATGATCATTGATAAACGCATCTATGCGAAGTTCTGCATAGATGATCCTGATCTCACTTTAACCACACCCTTGCAGGAGAGTATGTACGGTGTCGCTGACATCATGACCCACTTTCTAGAGCAATATTTCTCTCCTTCTAAAAATACCTTGGTTTTGGATGGTATTAAGGAAGGACAGCTCAAGGCGGTAATCAAGGCTGGGAATCGTATCAAAGAGAATCCCAGTGATTATGATGCGCGCAGTTATCTGCTTTATGCCGCAGCCTGGGCGTGCTGTGACCAAAACATGTGCGGGGCCATTCCCGAGTGGTCTTCTCACTTGATTGAGCATGAACTCTCTGCCCAAACTGATCTCAATCATGGACATGGTATGGCCATTGTCTATTCAGGCTGGATGCCTTTTGTACTGGAAGTCATTCCAGA
>CAYVMR010000298.1:0-2807 GCA_964452545.1 uncultured bacterium | reverse complement strand
CTCCAACCCGGGGTAGACTATATGTTCCCCAACAGTAACCTGGTGGCCTTTGGCAACGCTATTTTCGCCTTTGATGCCTATCGTGATGGGGGCAATATGGCCATTTCTGTCCAGGGCGGCATGGGGATTCAGTTCTAACCCTTAGTATTAGCAGACCAGGGGCAATTCTATGTCTTCCATTATTGGCGTGCTTGCCCTCCTGATCATTGGCTATACGGTTAGCTCGGTGCGGATTATTAACCAGGGCGATGAGGCCCTGGTAGAACGGCTGGGGCGCTACCATCGTAAGCTCAGGCCCGGCCTAAATTTTATCGTCCCAGCCCTCGACTACATTCGCCTCAAGGATAGTGTACGGGAGCGGATTCTGGACGTTGCTAAGCAAAATGCCATCAGTAAGGACAACGTCTCCCTGGAGGTGGATGCGGTGGTCTACTGGCGAATTTTGGAATTGGAGCTGACCTACTATGCGATCGAAAATGTAGAGCAGGCCATCCAGGAGCTGGTGATTACCACCCTGCGATCGGAGATCGGGAAGATGGAGTTTGAGAAAACTTTTTCCTCTCGGGATGAACTGAACCGGGCTCTGTTGTCCCAATTGGATGACGCTACGGAACCCTGGGGGGTCAAGGTAACCCGGGTGGAGGTGCAGGAGATTAGCCCGCCGGAGGAGGTGCGGCGATCGATGCAGAAGCAGCAGGCGGCGGAACTGGAGCGTCGAGCCATGGTCCTAAAGGCCCAGGGGGAACAGGAGGCCGCCATCAAGCGAGCCGAGGCCACCGTGCGGTCTATCCATATGCTCTCTGATGCCCTGAAGGAACGCCCGGAGGCCACCAACGTTTTACAGTTTTTAATTGCCCAGGATTACGTGGAAGCGAATCACAAACTGGGGGAGAGCAATAACTCCAAGGTGGTGTTTATGGACCCCAAACTGTTGACGGAGGGCTTGGCCAGCCTGATGGAAAACGGGGAGAAACGGGTAGAGGGCTCCGGTGAAGGGGAGGACTTCCCCAGTCGTCGACGCCGTTAGATTCCGCTCGAAATAGTCACGGGCTAGGGCCCTTGCCCCATCCTAGCCAGTTTAGGCAGACCTCCCTACCCTTCATACCCCCACGCCTTCTCCCAAAACTGGAGACAGGGGAATCGGAGCATAACTAGGGCTATATGGGCCTGCTAGAGGGGACGGTAGGCACGGTAGTTAATGTGGGGGAAGATGTTGTCCACTGCTTCCACCTTCTCGAGCCAGCCGGAGTCAATCTTACCCTGCAAAATATCGTCCCAGAGTTTTTGGAAGCGCATCAGGTGGGAACGGGTGCGGCGGACAGCGTAGGGCACCATGGTGCCGGTGCGCATGATAAAGGCCCAGTCGGAGGATTGAGCCAACAGTAACTCCCGCGCCGCCTGGTTGAGGGCGCGCCACTCCAGCTCATCGGCGGGTTCCCGCCTGGCCAGGTCAATCATCCGTTCCGCCGCCTTATGTAGGTGAGGGTAGATCCAGGAGTTGGTCTCGTTCAACCAGTATTCGTGGAAGCCTTTGTAGCCCCAACTGGATTGGGAGGGCCGACAGACCTGTTGGGTGGGGTTGGCCCGCAGGTAATCCGCCAGGTGAGTCATTTCGTAGGTGCCCTGATCAAACCAGCTCTTGCGGAAGAGGTAATCGAGAAACCAAGGACCTTCGTACCACCAGTGGCCGAACAGCTCGGCGTCGTAGGGGGAGACAATGATGGGGGGGCGCTGCATTAGATTGTGCAGGTGATTGATCTGCTGCTCCCGGTTATACATAAAGTTGCCGGCATGTTCCGCCGCTTTTTCCCGGGCCCAGTAGGGATCGTAGAGGTCCTTGTCGGAAAGGCCCAGGCCCTTGCCGGTGATTTTGTGGTACTTGATGCCGACGTTTTTACGTTGGCCGTTGGGCATGATGTAGGGCTTGATGTAGTCATACTCTGCATCCCAGCCCAGGTCGCGGTAGAACTCCCGGTATTCGGGAGCGCCCGGGTAACCCACCTGGGAGGACCACACCTGCTGAGAAGATTCGTGGTCCCGGCCAAAGGCGGCCACCCCGGTTTCGGTGAACACCGGTGCGTAGGAGCCAAAGCGGGGGCGGGGGCGAGCGTAAAGAATGCCGTGACCATCGGTGAGGAAGTAGCGCAAGCCGGCGTCCGCCAGCATCCGTTCTAGACCTTCGTAGTAGGCGCACTCCGGTAGCCAGATGCCCGAGGGGGGGCGACCAAAGGTTTGTTCGTAGTGCTCCACCGCCACCTGAATCTGGGCCCACACCGCTTCCGGGTACATTTTCATCAAGGGTAGGTAGCCGTGGGTGGCGCCGCAGGTGATGATCTCCAGGTTATTGGTTTCCTGGTATTGCTTGAAGCCGGTGACCAGATCGCCGCTGTAATTCTCCCAAACCTGGCGGACATGGTTGAACTCCTCGGCGTAGGTTTCCGCCAGGTAGCGCAGGTGGCCGTGGTGAGTGTGGCGTTCCACCTCCAGTTCGATGAGCTCCTCCAGCTGGGACAGGTAGGCATCGAACCGCTCCTGCAGCAGGGGATCCCGCAGCATGGACACCAGCGGCGGCGTCATGCTCATGGTCAGCTTAAAGTCGATACCGTCCCCCTTTAGCCCCTCAAACATGGTGAGCAGGGGGATGTAGGTTTCGATAATGGCCTCGTAGAGCCATTCCTCTTCCAAGACGTAGTCGCTTTCGGGGTGGCGGACGTAGGGTAGGTGGGCGTGGAGAACGAGGGCAAGATATCCGTTAGCCATGGGTACTGGGGAGAGGGGAGGTCGGCGAGGGTAGGGGCTGAGGGCTA
>CAYVMR010000297.1:0-2833 GCA_964452545.1 uncultured bacterium | reverse complement strand
GGAAGTAGCGTTTAGTTCCACCAATCGCCATGCCAATTCCCTCACCCACAATGATTGAGTCTTGAGCCATGTAGCGGTAATAGTCGAGAACCGTATCTGAGAAGGTAGAAATGAGCAGTACCTTACGTCCCTGGCTCACCAAGTCTCGTACTTTAGCTGTTACCTGTTCCCGTTTATGATCTTTGACGAATTCATCCGCTAATAGGTCTTGAATATCCTGTAGTTGTAACAAGTCATTGTCACAGGCTGACCACATCAGGTTATAGATGCGGCGCGCTTCGTTCGGGTCAGACTGTAAACGCTCAATGGCAAGATCGATGGTGCGACGAAGCTGCTGCCGCTTTTCTTGCTGCTCGGCGACCGTATCCTCGTCATCGTCGTCTTCCTCTTCATAGTCTTCATCGGAAGCTTCTCGGTCATCCAAGAAACCGAAGTCTAATTGCTCAGACTGCCCTGACTCAAAACCGTAGTGGAGCAAGAGAAACTGCTTTAACCCATCGGCATCTGGGGTAACAGCGCCCAGGCGCGACTGCATTTGTTCGATTCGACCTCGAAAGTTGACGATCGTGCGTTTCAGCGCATACATACTGGACTCTGCCCGTTGCAGAAAAAATCGGCGCTGGTTTTGCAGCAGGGCGCGTTGCTCAGCATTCCCTCCCAAGTACCGAACTGGGTCAGCAAAAGGAATGTAGAGTTGGGTTTCAAACTGGGTGAAGATCTGCTCTAGTGCCTGCTCGGTGCTATCTTCAAACTGCACAGGCAGCCATTCTGCCTGACGTTTGGCATAAACGTTGAGGTCGGGCATGGCATCGCGGAGCATTTGGCGGGTACGTTGTAAAAACAGTTCCCGATAGGTACGACGAAAAATTTCCGTGTACTGCTGAGTAAAGTTTTCAACTCCAATATCTCGGTTCTCAAACCAACTAGCTACCTCTGGAGGAAAACCCGCTTCAGTAAATCCCTCTGGTCGGCTAAGAAATGGCTGGAGGATGTTGTAGATGTCTTCGCGGCGGTTGTTCCAGGGCGTTGCCGTCAGCAACAGGAAGTTACGCTGTCGCTCAGAGGCGCGATCGCGTTCTCGAATTTGCAAACAGAGCTTGTGAATCCGGTTCTTATAGTTGCGGATGCCTTCGTGGGCCTCATCGATGATCACCAGGTCGGGACCGCCGTAACGGTTGAAGTCATCAATAAAGCCTGTTCCCTTCCGGCTCATCAGGTTTTTGTTGTATAGCTCGTAATCACTATCCCGAAAACCGAGTTCATTCATCTCGCGTTTCCAGTTGTCATGGAGCTTCCGGGCAGCAATGATAGCAACCTTGGCTTGCCCATTTTGCTGGCGAGAAAGACGAGCAACCGCTGCTGCAAGGCGGGTTTTGCCCAGACCCACAGCATCAGCACAGACCGCCACTCCAAAATCTTGCATGACCCGTAGGCAGTGTTGCGCTCCTGATTTCTGGTGTTCAAACAATGTTCCCTGGTTTACCAGTTCATCGAGGAGATCGCTTTGCTCAACTCGAAATTGCCGGGGGCGTTGCTGTGCCAACCAGTAGAGGAAGTCGTTAGGTGTCCCATTCTTTCCCGACAAAATGAGTTCTACTGCCTGCTGGAAGCCTTCAATTTCATCGAAGTTGGGTAGTTCCTCAACCTGGGGAACTTGGGGAGGGTTCTGCGGCTGAACGTTGTATTCGCCCCCTGCGTTGTCTTTGAGGCGAAAATCAGTAATCGGTTGGGGCGGGTGGTCGGGCGATACCGTGACATCCGCTGTGATTTCCTCTGGGGTCTGTTCGGTGATGTTGACTTCAACCAGTGGGTTATCGGGGATGGTAATGGTATCAACTTGATCCAGGTTGTCGCCTGTAATTTTGACCTCGGTAGTCTCGCCGGGGGGAAGTTCATCAGGCGTGATTTGCTTGATGCGGGGTTGCCCTTGCTGGCTTCGGCGATCGTACTCTTGTAATACCTGGTTGAGAAATTCTTGGGTCAGGTCATAGGCAAGGTCTTGCCGCTGCCACTCGCTATCAAATTCCTGGATGCTTTGCTCGATCGTTTCTTGGTCTTCTTGCGAACCCCATGACCATAGGAAGGTAAGGCTCTCTGCATTGCGGGAGTGGGCGGCACGGGTGAAGTTGTCAGAGCCTTCGTGGAGGATGTGGTTATCAAGGAGATCGCTATAGATGCCTGTCTTCTTGTGGTAGAGCGATCGGCCCTGGCTCATCTTGATCAGCTTGATTTTCAAGAAACCTAGCCGTACCAACTCAGCCATGATTTGAGTGCCATTGAACGCACTCTCCTCAAGTCCCTCAAGAAACTCCTGCAATGTACGCTGGATGAATTGGGCACGGTAGTCAGAGTTGTGCAGCTTTTCGAGTTCTGCCACATCAGCGCGTTTAGTGAACCCCTGCCAGTCCATTAGCAGCCGGATCTGTCCTTCAGTGTGGACAATGGTTTGCAGGGGTTCTTCATAGAGTTTGAGAACGCCACTATCAAAATAAGCAGTAGAGCGGCGATAGATACTACTCCGTTCCAGCATTTGAGCCGTTACCTTGTTGTAGGCATCAAGTTGAGTGGGTAGGTTGTAGCGGCGCTTGATACCTTTAACTTCTCGGAAGCTACCACTAAGCAACGCGGGTTCTTTGGTGGTGCGCTCTAAAAGGAGAAACTTTTCAATAATCTTGACATTGCCTGTTCGTAGCAATGCTGGGGAAGGCACATCCCCCGTTTTACGTGGAACATAACTGTAAATTTTAGCGGTGTCGGGGTCAATCCGAATCACCTTATGGGGAACTGCCTTGTCTTTGAAACCCAATAGGGAGACGATGTTTTTCAGGAAGTT
>CAYVMR010000296.1:0-2839 GCA_964452545.1 uncultured bacterium | reverse complement strand
TACCTTGACAAAGGCCTCACCCACCCCGGCAAAGTACTGGTTGATCAGGTACACCACCGCATCCACCAGGGT
The DNA here is from genome assembly GCA_964452545.1 of uncultured bacterium. Classification (GTDB taxonomy): domain Bacteria; phylum Cyanobacteriota; class Cyanobacteriia; order Phormidesmidales; family Phormidesmidaceae; genus Nodosilinea. The sequence goes on along the minus strand of CAYVMR010000296.1, from coordinate 2,767 downwards.
TTCCTTGGTCTCCTGATTGAGCTGGTCCATCATGCCAAAGTCGATATAAGCCATGCGGCCATCGGCCATGGCAAACAGGTTGCCCGGGTGGGGATCGGCATGGAAAAAGCCAAACTCGAGCAGTTGCCGCAATCCGGAGGTCACGCCAATCTCGATCAGGCGATCGCGATCCAGGTTGGCGGCGGCCATGGTTTCCACATCAATCAGCTTGCAGCCTTCAATCCACTCCAGGGTGAGAATCCGATGGGTACTATAGGGCCAATAAATGCGAGGCACCTTCACCGTGGCGTCGGCCTTAAAGTTTTCGGCAAAGCGTTCGGCATTGCGTCCTTCGTTGAGGTAGTCAATTTCCTCAAATAGTTTGGTGCCAAACTCATCCACGATCAGGGTGAGATCATGCCCCAGGTTGAGGGGTAAAAAGCGACCTAACCAGAAGGCGGCCCACCGCATCAGGAACAAATCCCGACAGATCATCGGTCGCAGGTTGGGCCGCTGCACCTTAACCGCCACCTCCTCTCCAGAAAATAGCCGGGCTCGATAAACCTGGCCCAGGCTGGCGGCGGCCACGGGGGCGGGGGAGATGGAACTAAAGATTTCTTCGGGGCTGCGATCCAGTTCTGCCTCGATAATGGCTCGAGCCAAGGGGGTGGGGAAGGGGGGCAGCTGATCCTGCAGCTTGATTAACTCCTCTAGAAAATCCTTGCGCACCAGGTCAGGCCGGGTGGAGAGGGCTTGCCCCACCTTAATAAAGGTGGGGCCCAGGTTGGTTAACACCTGGCGCAGTTGGACCGCCCGTCGAGGTTGGTTTTGGGCTTCTCGACCAAACCAGCGATCGCTTTGCAACCCCAGCACAAAGGTCCCCAACCACCAGACAATTTGTAGAACCCGCCAGCCCGTGGTCCAGAGTCGCCAGCGATAGTAGCGGCCTATGACCAGGGGGTCATAGGTTTGTAGGGAACCGGGGTCTACAGCTGTCACTACACCATCACCTCTAGCTGGGAACGCATCGTTGTCGTCAGGGCCCTCGGGAGCCATCCATAGGCCATGGCCAGGGGCTCCCGAGGTGACCATCCGGCACCCCAGAAGGGAGGTTATGCCTGACAACGTCACTTCAGGACCCTAGCTGGGTATAGCCCAGATAACCCGTGGCAAACGGTAAGGAAACTAGCAATCTTTAGATCCTTAACCATAGTATAGAAAACTACAAACAACTTTGGAGTTGGCGGGTTAAACGACTTTTCCCAATGGATAGGATTTAGACCGTACCCAACCCCAAACCGTAGCCCCCTCCCCAGGGTCTAGCCGATCGGGCTAGCCACGGCGGCGGTTAGCCCCACCTGCGCTAGGGCGGTCTTTAGCTCCGTCACCACCTGCTCCTGTTGGTCAACCCGGAGTTCGGGAAACATGGGCAGGGAGAGTACTTGGTAGGCGGCGGTTTCAGAGGCGGGCAGGTCCCCCGGTTGATAGCCGAGATGGCGGTAAACCGGTTGTAGGTGCAGCGGTAGGGGATAGTAGACGGCGGTCATCACCCCAGCCTGGCGCAGCAACTGTTGCACCTGATCCCGCTGACCACCGGCGGCCGTAGCGCCGGCCAGTCTGATGGTGTATTGGTTCCAGACCCCCTGGCCAACTCCTCCCTGCTGGGGACAAACCACCTCCTCCAGGCCGCTCAACAGCTGCTGGTAGGTGGTGGCGATCCTGCGTCGCCGTTGATTCCAGTCCTCCAGGTGACGCAGTTTGATGGCCAGGATAGCCGCCTGAACGGAGTCAAGCCGACTATTAATGCCGATCGCCTCATGGTGGTATTTCACCCGGCTGCCGTGTTCCCGTAGCATGGTCATGGTGGCGGCCAGATCGCCGTCGTTGGTGGTGATGGCACCGCCATCCCCGCAGCCCCCCAAATTTTTGGTGGGGTAAAAGCTAAAGCAGCCCACCTGACCAATACTACCCACCGGCTGACCCTGCCATTGGGCGCCGGTGGCCTGGGCACAGTCTTCAACCACCGCCAAATCATAGCGTCGAGCCAGGTCTAAGAGGGGCCCCAGGGCCGCCGGTTGGCCAAACAGATGGACGGGCATAAGGGCGCGGGTGCGATCGCTGAGGGCCGCCTCTAACCTGGCGCAATCCAGGGTAAAGCTGTCCAGATCGATATCCACAAACACCGGCGTAGCCCCCACGGCGCTGATCACCTCAGCGGTGGCGATAAAGGTGAAGGAGGGGGTAATCACCTCATCGCCGGGGCCGATATTCAGCGCCCTCAGGGCTAAATAAAGCGCATCCGTGCCAGAGTTACAGACTACACAATGCTCGGTGCCCACGTATTCCCGAAAGCTATGGGCGAAGGCCTGCACCGCCGGGCCATTAATATACTGTCCTGAGGCCAAAACCGCGGCCACCGCCCGATTAATATCAGGCTCCAGGGTTTGGAATTGCTCGGTTACATCAAAGGCAGGAATGACAGTCACTCGCGCACACTCGTCTAGGATATAGGCTTAGTGTAGCAGCCATGGTCATCCTGGCCAGTACTTGCTTGGAGGAGGAGGTGGTCCTTGAACCAGCCCAATTCAGTTGATCATCCCGGCGATGCCCATTGGCTGGGGTACTGTCTGGAATTGGCCCGCCGGGGCATGGGCCAAACCGCCCCCAACCCGATGGTGGGGGCGGTGGTGGTAAACCAGGGGGAAAAGGTGGGCGAGGGTTTCCATCCGGGGGCTGGCCTGCCCCATGCCGAGGTGTTTGCCCTCAAGGAGGCGGGGGACCGGGCCCA
>CAYVMR010000295.1:0-2841 GCA_964452545.1 uncultured bacterium | reverse complement strand
CAGGGGGGTGGCGTTGTAGCAGGTCATGTAGCCCCGTTGCGGGTCCAGCAGGCGTCGGATGCGGGCCAGCAGGCGAGGCCGCTCCAGGATTTTCTGGCTGAGGGGTTTGGTGGAGCCGTCGTAGGTAGCCAGCAGGGTGAGGCGATCGCGGGCGTGGGAGCTGGGAATCCCCGGCAATAGCTCCAGGTAGTAGTCGACAATGCTGGGGTGGAGGGGTTGGGAGGTGATATAGATCAGCCGGGTGTTGGGGTTGCGCAGCCGAATCAGGCTAAACAACAGCCGTTCTTCGTAGTGGTTGACCCCCTCCACCTTTTGCAACTCCTCCTGATCCAGGCTGAGGGAGGGCACCACCAAAATGTGCCGCTCCTCGGTGTCAAACTCATCGGTGGAGCGCCAGCGATCGGCGAGTTGGCGCTGTAGCTGGCTAAAGCGATAATCCGTTGCCAGCGGTGGAGATAAATGGGATTGGGCCATGGTGGGGTCTCTCCTCGACCGAGCTAATCCATTGTGGCATGGTCAATCCATGAACGACCGGCCCCCCAGGCGGTGAGGGGGCCGAACTAGGGTTCTGATCATGGACCTGGTTTAATGGCGGAATAATCCTAGACAATGGAGTAGCCCGTTCACCCCCAGAGCCCCCTAGTCATGACCTCCCTATTCAAACCCTATGGCCACGCCTGGAAAATTGTTCGGGTGATGTTGTCGGTCTATTACGCCTACATGGTGGAATACCGGGCGGAACTGCTGTTTTGGGTACTGTCGGGCACCTTCCCGCTGATCTTCATGGGGGTGTGGGCGGAGGCGGCCCAGGGCGGTCAGTTTAGCCTCACCCCCCGAGAACTGGTGCAGTACTTCCTGGCGGTCTTCCTGGTGCGGCAACTGACGGTGGTGTGGGTGGTGTGGGAGTTTGAGCGGGAGTTGGTGGAGGGGCGACTTTCCCCCTACCTGCTGCAGCCCATCGACCCGGTGTGGCGACATTTCTTTAGCCACCTGGCGGAGCGCTTTGCCCGCTTTCCCTTTATTCTGGTGTTGGTGGTGCTGTTTTTGGGGCTCTACCCCGAGGCGGCCTGGTTACCAACGCCGGTGAATGGCTTGCTGGCGGGGCTGGCCATTGCCCTTAGCTTTGCCCTGCGGTTTTTAATCCAATACACCTTTGCCCTGGCCTCCTTTTGGACGGAGCGGGCCAACGCCCTGGAGCAGTTCTGGTTTCTGCTCTATACTTTTCTGTCGGGGATGGTGGCCCCCCTGGAGCTGTTTCCCGAGGCGGTGCAGGCGGTGGTGCGGTGGACCCCCTTCCCCTACCTGCTCTATTTCCCCGCCAGTTTACTGGTGAATCGCCCCGACCAGGTGGCCCAGGGGTTTGCCGCCATGGCCCTGTGGGGGCTGGGTTTTCTGGTGATCAACCGCTGGCTATGGCGACGGGGCCTGCGCCAGTATTCTGGCATGGGGGCCTGATGGAGCGCTATCTGCGGGTGTTGGGGTTGTTTTGGAGTACGGCGATCGCTGCCGAGCTAGAGTATCGGCTGAATTTTCTACTGGCGGCCCTGACCAGCCTGGGGGGGTTGGCGGGCAGTGTGTTTGGCCTGTTTTTGTTCTACCGCACCGGCTACCAGTTCCCGGGCTGGAGCTGGGCCCAGGCTCTGTTGGTGTTGGGGTTTTTTACCCTGCTACAGGGGTTTGCCGCCACCCTGCTGAGCCCCAACCTGAGTCGGATTGTTACCCAGGTGCAGCAGGGCACCCTGGATTTTGTTTTGCTCAAGCCGATTAGCTCCCAGTTTTGGCTGTCCACCCGGGCGGTTTCCCCCTGGGGGCTGCCGGACCTGGCCTTTGGCCTGATCCTGCTGGCCTACGCCGGTCAGCAACTGGGCCTGGGGGGGGCGGCCTACCTGCTGGCCCTTCCCCCCCTCTTGTTTGGAGCCCTCACCCTCTACAGTCTGTGGTTTATGTTGGGGGCCACCAGCATCTGGTTTGTCAAGATCTACAATGTCACCGAGGTGCTGCGCAGCCTGCTGGAGGCGGGGCGCTTCCCGATCACCGCCTACCCCATGGCCTACCGCCTGTTTTTCACCTTTGTGATCCCGGTGACCTTCCTCACCACCGTACCGGCCCAAACCATGTTGCAGCAAAGCTCCTGGGGTTGGTTGCTGGCCTCCGCCCTGTTGGCCCTGGGGTTACTGGGGGTGGCCAACCGGTTCTGGCGGTTTGCTTTGCGGTTTTATACCAGTGCGTCTAGTTAGGGGCAGGGGTCAGTAATCAGGGGTCAGGAGTTCGGTCAGTTTCGATCCCTAGCTCCTGCCCCCTATTCTGCCTGGGTCGTTTACCGGGTTGGCTGACTACTGCCCCTGGCTGCGTAGCCAGGCCACGACATTGGCGACATTGGTGGCGTAGTTGGTGGAGCCAATCCCCGTGGATGGGTTGGCCAGTTCTGCGGAATTGATGGCGACGATGTAGGGCTTACCCCCAAGCCAGCCGATGATGGGGCCACCGGAGGCGCCACCCCGCATGTCGCAGTCATGCAAAAGTATGGTGTTGCGTTCCCCCGTCACGCTACAGTTTTCATGCATACCGGGGGTCTTCGCCTTACCGGCCTGGAAACCCGCGAATTTTGCCGGATCCGGGAAGTCGAAGGAGTAGCCCACCAGGGTAAGTCTGCCAGGGTGGTTGATCAAAAAATCCAGGGAGAGGTTCTGCAGGCCGATGGTGCCGTACCTGCGGCCCAGGGGTTTATCGAGGATGGCGATCGCCCAATCCTGGGGATGGGGTGGTTCTGCCCGATCTCTAAAGTCGGGTGCATCCCAGTTATGCAATGAGTAGAAATGCTTAGTGCAGATTAAGGACAAA
>CAYVMR010000294.1:0-2868 GCA_964452545.1 uncultured bacterium | reverse complement strand
CTATAGCTTTTCGCCATAGTACATGCGATCTATAATAATGCCCAAGCAAGGAAAATACAGGGGCAAGCGAGGGCGCAAGGCAGAAGGCGCAAGGCGCAGGGCCCTCACATCCCAGACTCTTCCTGCCCCTACCCCCTTCCGCTGTCCGTTACCTGTCGCCCTGCGCCCGTCGCCCCCCATCTCCCCTTCCGTTGCCCGCTGTCCGTCGCCTGTCGCCCTGCGCCCGTTGCCCCCAATCTCCCCTTCCGTTGTCCGTCGCCTGTCGCCCTGCGCCCTGCGCCCGTTGCCCCTCATGCACCTCCTCATCACCCAGTCCACCATCCTCAAGCCCTCCCCTGAGCAGGCCCGGTTATTGCCGCCTAAGACGTTGTTGCCGGTGGAGAAGGGTAAGTTGTTGCCGATTCTGGCCTATAAGGCGGAGGGGGATCATCTCCGCTTTACCTTAGATCGGGCTTGGATTAATCTGACCGAGCTCCATGCCAGTGGGCGCAATACCTGGTATGGCTATGGGCCTCACTGTGAAGATCCCAGTGGCTATAGCGTCAGTAATCAACCGGCGGATAGGCCGGGGCGAATTAAGCAGGGGGGGCAACAGAGTGTGAATTTTAAGTTGCCGGGGTTTTCGACGATGTTTACCATGTCGGATCCAATTGACTCCCAGGCCCTCTCCTTTACCTGGGCGGAGGCCTTGCACTGGGATGGTAAGCATTTCCGGCAGCCGGATAATCGGGGTCAGGTGGAGCAGATTATTAAGATGGCCCGGGTGATGCAGCAGGTGCGGCGTAAGTTGGGTAATCGACGCATTACCATTACTTCCTGGTTGAGGCCCTATGCGGTTAATCTGGCGGTGGGGGGGGCGAGTAATTCTCGCCATCTCTATGGCGATGGGGTGGATTTTACGGTGACCGGGATGACTCCTCCCCAGGTCTATGGGGCCCTAGATAGCTGGTGGGGCACCCAGGGCGGGTTGGCCCAGGGGGGGCGGTTGGGTTTTACCCACCTGGATGGCCGGGGGCAGATGGCCCGGTGGGAGTATCTGGGGGCGTAGGGGAGATGGTGGCTTTTACTCTAGTGGATCTGTTCTGGGGTGTTCAAAACAATGAATGAGGTTGCCTCTGAAATGAGACCGAGATCGGGTCAACAATGTCCTGAGAAATTGAGCAGCAATACCTTACTCAGGTCTTACTGCAATCTGGCTACAGATCCCCGATCTACTAAAACTGTGCCCGATAACAGATCGCGCACAGTAGCGATCAGGGCGCGCTGAGGGTTTACTTCAAACATTACTTCAATCCGGTCTTGTCCCACCTGTCCTGGAGGATTGAGATGAGCGACACAAACCTGTTTATGTTGGGTATCAAGGGAACGGTAGTCAATCGTACCCTGTAACTGATGGCTACTCATTCGTCCTCCCCGGTCGAAGAAAACCTCCGCTTGCATAGGTTGTCCAACTTCACCAATGTCTAAGCGGACTTCTTGCTGACCATCCCGTGCAACTTGTAAGCGAAGAGGCTCTGGACGACGACAAGGATACTGGGTACCTTGCTCAAATAACAGGAAATATTCATGGACCTGAGCATGGGGGTTCCAGAGACGAATAGCATAACTATGGCGAAGGTAATCTTGTACTCCCGCTAGTTGGCCTAACCATAGCGCCCCTTGAGCGACAGCTTCAAAGGGCTTATCGAGACTAACCTTAGCCGGGCCAAAGTATGAAGTTACTAATTGCTGCACCGCTGGGATTTGGCAGCTTCCCCCGACCAGCAGTACCTGCTCAATCTGAGATTTACTAATGCCCTTAGTCATAGCTGTATTCAAAATATCATCCAGGGTTTGACGTAACTGCCCTAGAAAATCTTTTTCCTCTAGTAAGTTACTCAATTCACTCTGGGTAAATGCCATTTCATAGGAAGCAAAAGACTCATCATCAAACCAACTCTCCCTAGCTTGAGCTGTGGAAGAGAGGCGAACTTTAATCCGTTCAGCCATTTCCATTAGCATTGTCCATACAGTAGACGAAAGGGTCTCTCGAGGAATTTGCATTTGAGCTAAGGTCGCTTCTACCAACCACTGGTCAACATCCATACCCCCAATATAGGCATCGGATTTAGCAATAACCTCGGCCTGCACAGCAGCCCCATCGTCTGTAGTACCTGTGCGGACTAAACTCAAATCTAAGGTGCCACCACCAAAGTCAACCACTAATACCAAACTGCCAGGTCGCTTGATGGCATAGCCTAGAGCTGCGGCTGTAGCCTCATCCACAACCTGCACGTTAGGCATACCCAGATTGGCCGCCACCTCTCGGTACCAGTCAAGATATCGCTCAAAGGCCCCTACTGGGGCTGTTAAAATTACCCGAGATGGCTGTACCTTGTGGCTTAAGACTTGCTGCCAAAGCTCACCTAGAAAGAGTTCAGCAATGCGGTGAGCATCGTAAGGTTGACCATCTAAGACCCGGGAGGGTGACTGGAAATCAGCTGCAAGATCTCGCTTAAAACCTTGAAATGTACGGTTAGGCTGAGACAGATGCAGTTGATCACGCCGTACCGGATCCCCTACTACAATCTGGTCGGGCCCTTTGACTGACAATAGGCTAGGCACTACCTGAACGGTCCCCTGGGGCGTCTCAAACTGTCGAGAAAATACCCGTAAACTGTCGTGGTGGGCGAGGTTCGCCGGTGACCGGGTCCTGTTCACAGATAACCGTATTGCTGGTGCCAAAGTCAATGGAGATAGTGGTCATGGTGAAGGGGAAGCAGCGGATGGAAGAGTGCGGCTAACTTTTGCACGAACTAAAACATCATCTCCCTGGCAGCAATTCTCATTTTAAAGAATCAGCTGCTATTGGGAGGGATTTTCAGTTCT
>CAYVMR010000293.1:0-2902 GCA_964452545.1 uncultured bacterium | reverse complement strand
GGTGCTTAGGCCCGTCCTGGGTGGCGGTGATGAAGGGCAAGTTAACCTCCGCCTGGGTGACACTGGAGAGCTCTATTTTAGCTTTTTCCGCCGCCTCCGTCAGGCGTTGCAGGGCCTGCTTGTCCTTACGCAGGTCGATCCCCTCCAGCTTTTGGAATTCAGCGGCCAGGTAGTCGACAATTTTCTTATCAAAGTCGTCGCCCCCCAGGTGGGTATCCCCGGAGGTGGCCAGCACCTCAAACACCCCATCCCCGACCTCCAGGATGGACACGTCAAAGGTGCCGCCCCCCAGGTCAAATACGAGGATGGTTTCATTGCTCTTGCGATCTAGACCGTAGGCCAGGGAGGCGGCGGTGGGCTCGTTGATGATGCGCAGCACCTCTAGACCCGCAATCTTGCCCGCATCCTTGGTGGCCTGCCGTTGGGAATCGTTAAAGTAGGCGGGCACCGTAATCACGGCCTGGGTGACCTTTTCCCCCAGATACTTACTGGCATCGTCGGCCAGCTTGCGCAGCACCTGGGCGGAGATTTCCTCCGGGGCAAACTGTTTACCCGCCTGGGGACAGTCAATTTTGACGTTGTTGCCGACGTTCAGGACCTTGTAGGCCACTTCGGTGGACTCGTGGCTAACTTCGTCGTAACGACGGCCAATGAAGCGCTTCACGGAATAGAAGGTGTTTTCGGGGTTCATCACCGCCTGGCGCTTGGCGATTTGACCCACCAGGCGATCGCCATTCTTCGCGTAGGCCACCACTGATGGGGTCGTGCGAAACCCCTCGGCATTGGCAATGACCGTGGGCTTACCCCCTTCCATAACAGCCACCACCGAGTTGGTGGTACCCAAATCAATTCCAACAACCTTTCCCATAGTGTTTTGACTCCGGCTTGACAGATACCTCTATAGTGCGGGCTGAGGGCATTTCTCTGAAGGGGGGGATACCGAACCGCTAGAGGGGAGCATCTCCCCTATCGAGGTCACCGCTGAGCCCAGCCCCTGACCGGGGTGGATAGGAGGTAATCAGTAGCTCACTGATTTTGCCCCGCCGGTTGGCCTGGGAGTTGATGGCGCGGGACGCTTGGATAGTATGTAGGTAAAACCCCTGGTAGAGCTCTCGAATCAAGGCACAGTCAGAATTAGAGAGCATTACCGACACACCGCGCTGGGTCAGTTGCTTAAACACCGAGGCCAATTTCTCCTGATCTACAGCGCTAAACCCGTAGCGGTTATAGCTGGTGAAGCGACTGGTGGGGCTAATCGGGTGGTAGGGCGGGTCAAAGTAGACAAAGTCGGCTGGGGTGATGGGCCACTGCAGAATCATCTCAAAGGGAAAGACGTCAATCTCCGCCCGCTGCAGAGCCGTTGCCGCCGCCTGTATTAATTGCTCATCACAGATGGTGGGATTTTTATAGCGCCCCAGGGGGACGTTAAAATGCCCCTGGGTATTTTCCCGATAGAGGCCGTTGTAGCAGGTTTTATTCAGATAGACCAGCCGTGCCGCCCGCTCCACGGGGTGACGCAGGTGGCGTTCTTGGCGCACCTGATAGTAGTAGGCTGGACTGTGGTGATGTTGGTGCTGCTGCAAACATTGAATCAGTTGTCGGGGTTGATCCCGCACACAGCGATAGACATTCACCAACTCTGGGTTAATGTCCCCCAGGATGGCCCGATGGCCCCGCCCCGCCAGGTGAAAAAAAACCGCCCCCCCCCCCACGAAAGGCTCATAGTAGGTGTCAAAAGTGCCTGGGAAAAACGCCTCGTACTGGGCCAGCAAGCGCCCCTTGCCCCCGGCCCACTTCAGGAAGGGCCGGGCTATACCAGGGGAAGGGCTAGGGACAAGGGCTACCAACGGGGCAATCTTAGAAATTAGATCAATTGTACTGAATAGGTCATTCTCCCACTATAGCAAAGCTCCCCCTCGCCAACACAGCCAAATTCTTCCTTGCCCATGACTACCCCCTCCTCCCCCACCCTACCCTGGCTACCACTGTTGCTGGTTCTAGGTACTGGCCTACGCCTGATCTGGGCCGCTGACATGGAATGGAAGGCGGACGAAATCTGGATGTACGACACCGCCCAGGCGATCGCCCAGGGGCACCAACCCTGGCCCTGGATCGGCATGGCCAACAGTGCCGGTCTGCCTAACCCGGGGTTGAGTGTGTGGGTCTTTGCCGCCCTGGCCCACCTGGCTAAAACCCCCCTGGCCCTGGTGCGGTGGGTGCAGGGGCTGAATATCCTGGCCCTTTGGCTGGCCTTGGCCTGGGCCCACTGGCAACTCCCCGAGGGCCGTGGGCGGCAGATCGGGTTAAAGGGCATTGCCCTGGCGGCGGTCTCGCCCCTGGCGATTCTGTTTTCCCGCAAGATTTGGGCCCAGGATTTGCTACCGATCTGGGCGCTGCTGCTCTGGCTGGGTCACTGGTATCGCCATCGACGCTGGGGGGCGGGGGTTTGGGGACTGCTCTCCGCCCTGATCGGCCAGGTCCACATGAGCGGGTTTTTTCTGGCTGCCGCTGTCTGGGGCTGGACCCTGTATCACCATATTCGATCCCACACCCTGCACCAAGTACGCTGGCTCAGCTGGCTAGGGGGAGGGCTGCTCGGCCTGCTACCCCTGGTACCCTGGTTGGTTTACGTGGCCTCGGCCGCCAGCCCCACCAGCCGCACCTGGATGGCCCTGCTGGTGCCCAAGTTCTTCCTACACTGGTTTACCACCAGCCTGGGGGTGAACCTGGGCTACGCCCTGGGCCGCCATTTCTGGACTGACTTTTTGCCCTGGCCCCTGGTGGGTGAGCAGCCCACCTACCTGGTGGCGATCGCCCATGCCCTACTCCTCGGCCTGGGCCTCTGGGGGCTAGCAAACTGGGGGCGATCGCAACCCCGGCCCCTCACCGTTCTCCTGGCCCC
>CAYVMR010000292.1:0-2919 GCA_964452545.1 uncultured bacterium | reverse complement strand
TTTTAGTTAGGCCAAACCCGTCAGACTCCCTACCCAAACTTCGCCTTTGCGATGGGCCTAAGCGATAGGATTACAGCCACGGCCCTGGGAGGTTGGGTGCAAAGCCCTATGGGCTCTATCCTACTCTAAAGGGAGAATACGGTAAAAGAAGTATAGGGCGACCATAGTTTTGCTGAGAAGGCTTAAGACCGGCTGGCTGGCGGGGAGCGGAAATTGGCCCGGCGCTGTGGCGCACCTCCCCCCCATGGCCAGTGGCAAAGGCGATTACGGCTATACCCACTGGAGCCTGTCTTGATCTCAAGACTCTTGGCTAGGGACTGGTAGGTTAGAGAGTTGGGCCAGGGTGGCAATAAAGCTCGGATAGGAGATGGTGGCGGCGTCGGCGTTGTGGATGTGGGTGGACCCCCTGGCTCGCAGGGCGGCGATCGCTAGGCTCATGGCAATGCGGTGGTCACCGTGACTATGGACGTCATTACCCTGTAGGGTGGCCTGGCCCTGAATGGTTAGACCATCGCCCTGCTCCTCCAGCCGGGCCCCCAGGCGGGTGAGTTGGCTGGCCATCACCGCCAGGCGATCGCACTCCTTCACCCGCAGTTCAGCGGCATCGCGAATCTGAGTGGTGCCCTTGGCAAACAGGGCGGCAATGGCCAGAATCGGAATCTCATCGATCATGCGGGGAATCAGGTCCCCGCCAAACTGGGCCGCCTGCAGGGGGCTATAGCGCACCCGCAGATCGGCCACCGGTTCACCGGTGACCTGGCGGAGGTTTTCCAGGGTCAGGTCCGCCTCCATGGTCTGCAGGGCATCAAGGATACCGGTGCGGGTAGGGTTGATTCCTACATTTTCCACCACCAGGTCAGAACCGGGGGTAATGGCGGCGGCCACCAGCCAGAAGGCGGCGGAGCTAATGTCACCGGGCACAACGATGGTCTGGCCGGTGAGGCGGGCCGGGCCATGGACGGTGACACTACAGGTTTCAGGGTCCACCGCCAGATCGGCCCCAAAGGCCCGCAACATGCGCTCGCTGTGGTCTCGGGAAAGGCTGGGTTCGGTGATGGTGGTGGCTCCCTCCGTCATCAAGCCGGCCAGCAACAGACAGGATTTCACCTGGGCCGAGGCCACCGGCGAATGGTAGTGGATCGGGCGCAGCTGGGTGCCCCGCACCGCCAGCGGTGCCAGACGGTTACCCTGGCGGCCCCAAATCTGGGCCCCCATCTGGGTGAGGGGCTGGATCACCCGTCCCATCGGCCGCGATCGCAGGGACTGGTCACCAGTCACCATAAAGCAACGATCTCGGTGGGCCGCCAACAGCCCCAGCATCAACCGCAGGGTGGTGCCAGAATTACCTGCATTAAGCACATCGACGGGCTCCTGCAGTTGCCCCAACCCCAACCCCTGCACCGTCACCCATTCCCCATCCAGCTCAGACAGGCCCACCCCCATGGCCCCAAAACAGGCCGCCGTACTGCGTGGGTCCTCCCCCAGTAGCAACCCCTGGATGCGGGTTTCCCCCTCGGAGATTGCCCCCAGCATCAGGGCCCGATGGGAAATGGACTTATCCCCCGGCACCCGCACCCGACCCCGCAGGGCCAGATCCGACGGCGGGGTCAAACTGAGGGTCTGATGGGGTGGAACGGGGGTAAGTTGAAGGGCAGGGGTCATGGCGGCGGCAGTAGGGGACAGGGCATAGGAGAAAGCCCCCTGACAGTGGTCAAGGGGCCTACCCCAAAGGGAAACCATGGGACACGAACTATCAACCGATCTGGTAGCCTGTCTAGCCTTCCCAGACCCGCTGGGCAGCCCCTTAACCGAGGGCGTTGGCCCCCGATACCACCTCCAGGATTTCCTGGGTAATGGCGGCCTGACGAGCCTTGTTATAGGTTAAATTGAGGGACTTTGCCAATTCCTTAGCGTTGTCACTGGCGTTATTCATGGCGGTCATCCGGGCCGCCAGCTCACTGGCGGCGGACTCCTGCAGGGCCCGCAAAATCTGATTATTCAGATAGAGCGGCAGCAGGGCATCTAGGATCTGCACCGGGTCTTGCTCAAAGATCATGTCCTGGGGCAGAGCGGTAGGGGTGGCCATGGCCACCTTCTGCCGTTCTACCTCAAACTCTCCGGCCCGGGTGGTGAGACGGAAAATTTCGTCATCGGCGGCTTCCAAACCCTGGGGGTCGAGCGGCAGTAAGGTTTGGACCACGGGGCGAGAACTCACCAGGGAGACAAAGCGGGTATAGATCAGTTCCACCCGATCCACCTTATCGGAGAGGAACAGGGCCAGTAACTCATCGGCAATCCGGGAGGCTTCCTCGGCATTGGGGATTTGCTCCAGGCCGGTAAAACTTGCTTCGATGGGCTGATTACGCCGCTTAAAGTACTGGTTAGCCTTACGTCCCACCAGGACGTATTGGTAGTCAATACCGTCCGCCGCCAGCTCCTGGGCCCGTATTTCTGCCCTGCGGATAACGTTGGTGTTATAACCACCGCAAAGGCCACGATCCCCAGAAATCACCAGGATCGCCACCCGGCTCACCTGACGTTGCTTGAGCAGGGGCAGATCTACATCTTCAAACTTAAGGCGACTCTGGAGACCATAGAGCACCTGGGCCAGGCGATCGGCAAAGGGCCGGGTGGCAATCACCTGTTCTTGGGCGCGGCGTACCTTGGCGGCCGCCACCAGGCGCATGGCTTCGGTAATTTTACGGGTGTTTTTAACGGATTTGATGCGATCGCGAATGGCTTTCAGGTTAGGCATGGGTAGGTCCTCGGCATAGTCAGGGGAATAGCCCTACCGGGATGGTACCGGCAGGGCCGTAAGTCAAAGGCCTAAGCCGCTGCCATAAAGGCTTGCTTGGCCTCATTAATGCCTTCCTTGAGAAGGGCCTCACTGTCATCAGTGAGCTTCTTATCGCCCCGCAC
>CAYVMR010000291.1:0-2926 GCA_964452545.1 uncultured bacterium | reverse complement strand
TGTCCCCCAGTTCCCTGGCCAGGGCCTCCAGCAGCAGGGAGATGGTGGTCAACCGCTGTTGACCATCAATCACCAGTAGGGGGGGTTGGTTCATCACCTGAAACAACCCCTTCTCGATATACACCACCGAACCAATGAAGTGTACGGAGATGTTGTCATTCAGGCCGGCCCGCCAAACATCATCCCAAAGCTGCTGGCATTCCTTTTTCGTCCAGGAGTAGGTGCGCTGGTAAATCGGGATAATAAACTGGGTTGATTTCTTTAGAAATGCCAGCAGCTTTGCTTCCGTAGCTTTCATAGTCAGTCCGTTATAAAGTCGTCAAAACGTGCTATTCCTTAGGGCAGCTCTTTTATAGCCCCGGCACCCGCTCAATCTGTTTACTAACCACCAGCATTTCAAACTGAGAGCGGATGGCCTTAGCAATGGTGCGATCGCGCATCAGCACCCCGGCCTCAATATTGCGCTCATGGGCGGCCTCGGTAAAATTGGCGGAGGTGATCAGCAGCCGTTCCTCGTCCACCACCACACATTTAGCATGCAGGCAGGCATTGGCTTCGGCGGTCATCAGCATGGTACGGGGGTCATGAAAGACCTCCGGTAGGCGCTGCCCTGGCCAGACATGGTGACGAAAGGTTTCCGCAAATTGACGCAGCAGCACCGAGGCGGGGGTTTTATCCTGGTACTTGCGTTTGACATTCAAAAACATCCTCACCTGCAGGCTGGGGTTAGCCTCCATGCGCTGGGCCAGGGGCCGAAATAGCTCATAACCTTTAGTTCCCTGGTCAATGGCAAAGCTAGAGATCAGCACACTATGCTGGGCGCTGGTAAACAATTCCCGCACCACAATGCCGGTATCTCGGCTTTCGGTGCCCGGCACTTCCGGGCCGGTCCAGACTAAATCCACCTGGTCCTGCTTAGCCTGGGCCTGGGCCCGCTCGGCAGCTAGCAGCCGCAGCATATAAACCATGTGGCTAATGGCCATGCCAGTGCGATAAAGCTGGTTCAGTTCCTCAACCACCGCCGGTAGGGTTCCATCCAAAACATAGTTGCCAAGGGAGACTGAGGCCACAGGCAAGCCTAACCGGCCCGCCTCTAGGGCGTCGGCAATGCCCTCCAGGGCAGGGCGGCTCAGCTTCAAAAAGGGGGACATCAAATTAACGCTTCTGGGAAAAATTCAGCTCCTAAGCCTTCCACCGTTCGGGTCACCAGGGCCCGGTCCAGCAGTTCATTGCGCCGCTCGCAGGAGGTCTCGGCAATTAGTAGGCAACCATGGCAGGCGGCCCCATGCAGAAACCGATCCTCCTGGGCGTTATCGGGCTTGTGCTGGGCACAAACGGGGTCATTGGAGCAAAGCTGGCCATAGTCCAGGGCTTGGCTTAAGTAGTGCTCTATCTGCCGACCCACTTCCACCAGGCCCCCCAGGGTGCCTTCAGATCCCGCCGTGCCGGTATGGAGGAGGATGCCGTAGCCCACCTCTGGAATGGCATAAATCCGCTCTCGAATGGCGCTGGAGGCATAGCCGCACTCCAGGGATACCGAGGTAATCAACAGGTGGGAGAGGGAATGGAGCATGACGTAGGCCGCACCTGGAAAGATCCGACGCTCGCCGGTGATGTTACGGCTCTCCACCCACTTCTGATAGCCCTTATCCAGGGCTTTCTCCCGGGCCTTAACGGCGGGTTTATCCAGCCAGGCGGCGATCGCCTCTGGTTTGAAGCTGATAAATACCCCCTCTCCCAGGTTTTCAATGGCGGGTACCCATTGGGGCTCAAAGTCTAAACTAGCCCGGCGAACGCCAATTTCCAGGTCATCGATTTCCCCTTCAATGTTGGGAATGGCGGCCTCAAAGCGGGTAAAGCCAATCAGGGCCACCACTTCCCTGAGGCGATGCACCAGCACCACCCTATCCAGTAGGGTTGACCAGTTGGGGGCCAGCATTTTGGGTGGCCGGGTATAGCCTTGAAACACCTGATCATTGAGGGTGGTTTCCTTTCCCTTTTGTTCAGGGCAGGAGAGTAGGGCCTCCAGCTCCACCTGCTTGATGCTTTTGTCAGGGTCCTTTTGACCAGCTTTACGGCGCTCAATTTCCTGCCAGACAACCTCGGCCCCAAATTCCACCAGGTCAGAAAATTTAGCCTTTTTCAGCTCCTTCTCCACATCCCTGAGGTCTTCGGTATACTGCAAATCCTCTTCATAGAACCGATCAACCGCCTGTTTTAGTTCCGTATCCCGATCAGGGATAGAAATAACGCTGAGCATCTGGCTGAAGTAGGCATTACTGGCGGACCTGACCAGCAGGCGGTTGTATTCAGACTGATCCGTTTCAACCCGTTGCCCGGTTTCGGCTGAAATTTTTGCTTTCCGGCAGGGCTGTTTACCCCGTGACCCTAGCCAAGGCCGGTGGCCTTCACAAACCCCCAACACCGTACTATTGGGAACCTTAGCCAGGGATAGGGGCCGCCGTTCGCCGCACTGGTCACAGCGGACAAAGATCTCTTCAAAGTCGTTGCCGGAGCCAGCCTCATCCAGCCAGATCTGGCCTCGACATTTAGACCTAAAGTCATTGTGGGCAAAGGCCGACCAGTTGATATCACTCAGGTGGCCATTGGTACAGCCCTGCACAAACCGTACCGGTACCGCTGGCACTCGTTTCCCTTCAAAGGTCAACCCTCCCTTGACCAGTTTCCAGGGCACGATGGGGCGGGTGCGGTAGACCTTGCCACCCTCGGTAATGGTTTGCTCTATCTGGGCTAGAAACCAGACCGGAAAAACAAAGGCATCGATGCCGGTCATGGGAGCTTCAGTATCATTCGACTGGCGGGGGGGCGTGGCCAGTTTCACCTCCTGCAAGTCTGGCCATTGGTCTCGAAAGGCCCGCAGCACCTTGTAGGCCAGGCGTTCCTCACGGATATATTGCTTCTCCCC
>CAYVMR010000290.1:0-2946 GCA_964452545.1 uncultured bacterium | reverse complement strand
TAGAACTGAAAATCCCTCCCAATAGCAGCTGATTCTTTAAAATGAGAATTGCTGAATTAATCAAGACACCCTTGTCAGAATGGCTAGAATAGCGTAAAGTAACCTATGACTTAGCTCGAAAGTTAAAGACAACTTAAAACAATGCTAAGGGTTTTACAGTCATTTGTTGACATTTACAGAACTTTGCTAAAAGATTTTAGGTTTTTGCGCCTAAGTCGTATTTTGATAGCAGTTAAAGCATTTCGGATTCCAGGTGGCTTAACTCCACCCTAAGCGATTTAAATTAAATTTAGAAGATTCTATTGACTTTTTCCTGTAGCGGCTTTGAATCTGATGAATCATAGAAAGATTCTTTCCGAATAAGCGCTACAGACGTCTGCATATCACTCAGGTCAACGGGGACTTCTATAGTCTATTTGTCTTAGAGATTGGAAGGAAGATATTCGCCAGGGAAAAAACTGAGATTGAGTCTGCAGTAGCCAAAAAACATTGGAAACGGACAGATTCACGGGATGAAACAAGCCCACCGGTGGGTTTTCAAACGACCTCTTAGCTAATTTCCCTCGACTCTTAACCAGCCATCTTTTATTTACTTGTTGAACTTTCTTCAGCTTGGAAATCAACTCAGGAAGGCCGTTACAGCCGTCCCTTCCCGATGATATATAGTTCAGTTTGCGAATCCTAGGAATGCCATGACCCCTATTAATTGGGTCCCAGCTCATTCATTCAGGAACGGCTATAGCCTGGTTAACTTCCAATTAGAGCACTGAGATAAAGCCGTAGCCATGTATAACAGGGCAAAAGCGATCCAAGCAAAGACTCGCACTCGGCCTTTGCTTTCATCCATCAACTCTGTTCTGGGCGTCCTGGTGAAAGCTGTCAATCATTGATAGACCCTGCGGTCTTCTAATTATCACTGAACTTTCATCACCAGATAAAACTAGCCATGAATATCCCCGGTCATTAGTTGCCATTCGAAGTAATAGATCAATTGCATCAAGCTAATACAAGAGCGCTACTTGGAGGATCTAAGACATGAAAGAACATCGAAAAATAGAATCAAACAATTCGACCGATCTTACCAATAGTTCTATACATTCGCTCCCCAGGAAGTTAATTGAAAAGCTTTTATTTTTCTTCCTAGAACCCATGCCTCGTCCGCTGGGAGTGGTTTTGCGCAGGATGTTTTATCCTTTTTTAATCAAACAGGTTGGCGAAAGATTATATACCCAGGCTTGGGTTGAATTGATTGGCTGTGATCGACTGGAGATTGGGAATAACGTAACTATTTTACGTTATTCATCGTTAAATTGTGATTTCAAAGATAGTCGACTTATTATCAATAATAATGTTGTCTTAGATCGAGGTGTAAATGTACGGCTAGGTGATAATTGTACTATCGAGATCGGGGAAAATTCCTTTCTTGGGGCTAATTCTTGTGTGGCTGGTCCAGGACCGGTGAAAATCGGTCGTAACTGCCTAATTGCCGCAATGACGGGCATATTTGCAAATCAACACCACCACGTCGGCGATCGCGCCGTCGGCATTACGATTGAGAATGACTGTTGGATTGGCAGCGGGGCTAAGATTCTCGACGGGGTAACCATCGGCTACGGTAGCGTCATTGGTGCTGGCGCTGTAGTCACCAAGGATATTCCGCCCTACTCTATTGCTATCGGGGTGCCAGCCAAGATCATAGAGGGCCGGAAAACCTTGGTTGAATAAGCCTGCATCAGTCCATGACTGACTGAACTCAGCAAAGAAGCGGATTATAAGAACCAAGGACATCTTCGATAGCCCTAGTTCCGGGCAATGGGACAAACTTCGGGCCTCAACCTGAGAGTTTGGGGCAATTCACTCGGGCAGCTTGGTGGAATGGGTCAACGCTTAGTCAGAGGACCCCGTGACAATCCTTGGCATCAAACTAATGGCGTGAGTTGAAGCCATGGGTGATCCTCTTACGCACCTCTTCCAGCCCCAGCAAGATGGGTGGACAAAGCAATAGGATAGCCCATTGCCCTGGCTGAAGAGGTGCCGTAAAAAAGATACTTTGCAGGGGCGACAGGCTAACAATAGCTGCAATTAAAATCCACTCAAACAGAATGCCGCCCCAAATCAGGGAATTGGAAAAAAGGCCCAATCGCCAGATCGAACCGGTTTCTGAGCGGCAGGCTAGTACATTGCCGCATTGAGCGGCGACGATCGCCGCCAGGGTAAGGGTGGTGGACTGAGCATAAATAGCCACCAGGGAAGCCGGGGCGGAGTGGGAGAGCAGGCTGACTGTGACCGCCTGCAGAGCAACTAGGTCGTAACCCTGGCTATACCAAACCCAGAAGAAGGCTACCATCCCCAGGATGGCCTCGATCACCCCTAACCACAGAAACGCCCGGCAGAGCAGGCCGGCATCCATCAGCGGTTGATGCTTCCGGCGGGGGGGCTGCTCCATCATCCCCACCTCAGCGGCTTCGGCCCCCAGGGCCAGGGCCGGTACCATGTCCGTCCCCAGATCGATCGCTAGCACCTGCATGATCACCAGGGCGGGGGGAATTTTCAGGACCACCATGGCCAGGAAGGGCACCAACTCCGCCACGTTGGAGGCCAGGATATAGGTGATGAACTTGCGAATGTTGCGGTAAACCGTGCGGCCCTGCTCGATCGCCACCACAATGGTGGCAAAGTTATCGTCGGTGAGCACAATATCGCTGGCCTCCCGGGCCACATCGGTGCCGTTCAACCCCATGGCAATGCCGATGTGGGCCGATCTCAGGGCGGGGGCGTCGTTGACCCCATCACCGGTGACCGCCACCACCGCCCCAGTCGCCTTGTAGGCCTCCACCAGCCGCAGCTTGTGCTCTGGAGCCATGCGGGCGAACACCAGCCGCGATCGATACTTGACCATTTGTTGTAACTGGGCGTCCGAGAGGTGGCCCATGGTTTCGCCAGTTA
>CAYVMR010000289.1:0-2950 GCA_964452545.1 uncultured bacterium | reverse complement strand
CGCCGCCACCGGGGTTGACTGTTGATGCAAATAGTGGACCGACACCGATGGATGGGAGTTGTACGTCATGGCAGTATTGCAGAATTCACCAGAGGCGGTTCTAACCCCCAGGCACCTAGGTCAACCTGGATCGAAACCGGGAAGACCCCCTACACTGAAAACCAAGGCCAGAACCATGGACCTAGTATAGTACATAAATACTATTTTATTCCATCCGCCTTCGCTGCCCTATGCCTCGCACCATTGTTTGGTTTCGTCGGGATCTGCGGGTGTTTGATCATCCCCCCCTGGCCCGGGCCGCTCGGCGGGGCCTGGTGATCCCGGTGTTTGTCTTTGACCGGGCCCTGCTGCACCATCCGGAAACCGGCCCGGCCCGGGTGGAGTTTTTATTGGCGGCTCTGGCCGCCCTGGATAGAGACCTACGGCAATTGGGAGGGCGGCTGATTCTGCGATCGGGGGATCCGGTGCAGGTCTTGCCCGAGTTGGTCCGGCAATCTCAGGCGGAGGGCATCTACGCCCACACCGATTGCGAACGGATCTATGGCCGGGTGCGGGATGCCCGCCTGAACCAGGCTCTGGCTAGGGAGGGGATGAAAATTCGCTGGTTTGACCCCCCCGGCAGCCTCCCTGAGTTAGTGGCCTACCCTGCCTATCGCCGGCGTTGGCATGAACAGATGGGGGAGGCCCTGGCCCCTTGCCCCCCCCCGGTGGCGGTGCCTCCGGGGGTAACCAGCGAGGCCTGGCCCGGGCTCACCCAACTGGGTCACCGGGCCGATGGTAAACCGATTCCCCCGGCCAGTACCGCCGCCGCCCAGGCCCTACTGCGGGATTTTCTGGAGGATAAGGCGCCGCGCTACTACTGGCAGTTGTCCTACCCCAGTGCGGAGGTGACCACTGGCCTCAGCCCCCACCTGAAGTTTGGGGTGATTTCGGTGCGTCAGTGTGTACAAACCATTCTGGCCAGTGGCGATGGGGGTGACCCCCGGCGGCGGCGCAGTCACCAGCAGCTGATTGCCCGGCTGCGCTGGGGGCAGGGGTTTGGCCAGCGGTTTCGCTACCTGCCCCAATTGGAACTGCGATCGCTCTACCGCATCTTTGATGAGGAGGGCTGGGCCTTCGACCCCGATCTCTACCAGGCCTGGCAAACCGGCCACACCGGCTTTCCCATCGTCGATGCCGCCGCCCGCTGTCTACAGGCCACCGGTGGCTACCTGGCCCTCAATTTTCGTAGCCGGGCAATCTACGCCAGCTTTCTGAGTAATCTGATCGGTATGGACTGGCGCTACGGCGCCCTCCACTTTATGCGTCACCTGATCGACGGTGATTGCCCCATCGACCACTACCAGTGGGCCATGCAGGCCGGCGTCACCCACTGTGTGGATAAGACCTGGACGCGCATCTACCATCCTGGCCAGGTGGCGGTGGACCGCTGCGATCCCCAGGGGGAATTTATTAAACGGTGGTTGCCGGAGTTGGCGGACCTGCCCCCCGAGCAGTTGGGCAACCCGCCCCGGCGATCCACCTACCCGGCCCCCATCCTTGACTATAAAGCCGCCCGACAACGGCGGGTCGCCCAGCTAGAGCGGCAGCGGCAGACCTTTCTCCATACTCCCCACCTGGGGCCCCACTTGGCCCTCCTGCCTGAGGACCTGACCCCCTTTGGCGGCGATCGCTACGGCAGCGAAATCCGCTGGGCCTTAGAATCAATACCTGGCCTCTTTCCCCCCGCCCTCGACCTAACCAGTCTAGATAGCGCCGATCAAGCCACCCTCCGCACCTGGTTTGTGGCCCATGTCACCATCCCCCCGCCCCGGACCAGCCGCCGCCCAGCCGCCCCCGGTCAACAACTCAGCCTCCTGGACTAAACCCCGATCCTCCCCATCGCACCCCATGCCCACCACCGACTACCTCCGCATCAGCGTTATTGATCGCTGCAACCTGCAGTGCCAGTACTGCATGCCGGCGGAATTGACCATGGATTATGTGCAGCGGCAGGACTGGTTGACCCGTCAGGAACTGCGGCTGCTGCTGACGGAGGTGTTTATTCCGCTGGGTTTTAGCCGGTTTCGGCTAACCGGTGGGGAACCCTTGCTGCGGCCCGACCTGGTGGAGATCGTGGCCGATATTGTCCGGTCACCCGGCACCCAGGATCTGGCTATCACCACCAATGGGATTTTGCTGGCAGCTAAGGCCCTGGCCCTTTGGCAGGCCGGTCTGCGCCGGCTCAACATCAGTCTAGATAGCCTTGACCCCCAGGTATTTCGGCAACTCGCCGGAGGCCGGGATAGCTGGCACCAGGTCTGGCAGGGTATCCAGGTGGCCCATGGGCTGGGGTTTGCCCCCTTAAAGCTGAATGTGGTGGTCATCCCAGGGGTTAATGACCAGGAGGTGCTAGAGTTGGCCGGACTGAGTCGCGATCGCCCCTGGCATATCCGCTTCATTGAATTCATGCCGATTGGCAACGCCCACCTGTTCGCTGATCGGGGCTGGGTGGACTCCGCCAGCCTGCGCCAGCAAATTCGCCAGCAGTGGGGTCTAGAACCCGCTCAGGTGCAGGGCAATGGCCCAGCGGACGTGTTCCAAATCCCCGGTGCTCAAGGCACGGTGGGGTTTATCAGCCAGATGTCGGAGTGTTTTTGCGATCGCTGCAACCGCCTGCGACTCTCCGCTGACGGCTGGCTGCGCCCCTGCCTGCTCAATGAAACCGGCCAGATCGATCTGAAAACCCCCCTCCGCCAAGGCCAACCCCTAGTCCGCCTGCGTCAACAGGTCGCCGATCTGGTGGCGGCTAAACCCGCCATCAACTACAAAATGCGCCAATCTGGGGCCATCAGCGCCTACGGTCGTACCATGTCCCAGATCGGCGGCTAGGCATCTATCGCCCCACCCCTCTGCCAGCAATTCTCATTTTGGCGAAAAGCTATCCAACGGCCAGGAATAAGGGTATGGT
>CAYVMR010000288.1:0-2956 GCA_964452545.1 uncultured bacterium | reverse complement strand
TACTCCATTTGCCGGTGCCCAGCCCCCGATCAGTGGCGGTGGGCAAGGCAATCGCCGGACCTATCCCCCAACTAAAGTCACCGGTGTTGGCGGGGGACAAAAATCCCTGGTAGAAGATATCCCCCAGGCCAAAGCTATTGCCCACCCCGGGGGCTAGTTCGGGTTGGTAGGCCAAGGGTAGGATCACCCGATTAATCAGCAGGAGGTCCTTGCTGAGGGGGGTGGGGAGGACAGGCTGGATGTTTAGGATATTGCCCGTCCGGTCAAACTGGCCCAGGCCCAGGTTGGTGTTGTTTCGAAAGGGCACGGAAATCAGGTCAGCCACTGGATTTTGGGACTGCCGGGCCAGATCGGTGTCCTCCCCATTGGTTAACTGATCGGACCCCTCCCCAGCGCCGGTATCGGCTTGGGCGATGGTCTGGTTAGGGGGAGGGGGCATCACCGGTAGCTCAGCCCCCCAACCCAGGCGATAGTCTAGGGCCAGGGCCGCGGCGGTGGGCTGGGGGGGCGACGCCAGGGCGACGACTGCCGGGGCGATCGTCGATGCTGCGTCCCCGGGGTCTGGCGCCGCCGGCGGAGAATCTAACTGGACAAGTTCCGCTAACCCAGTCAGCCTGGGCTTCGCCGCCGGGGCAGCCAGTTTGGCCTCCCCCCTACCCCCCAAGGAGAAAACTTGGGCTAGGGGGGGGACTGAACCCTGGTGGGCCAGGGACACTATCGGGTCTGCCAACTTCTGGTGATGGGGCTGGTCAGCCCGGACAGGCAAATCTGGCCACAACAGCCAGGCCAGCCAACCCAAGCCAGCCAACGTCACCAACCGATCGGTGTAGGGGGTAGCCATCCAAAACTTTCTCCAGGTAGTCATTGAGCCGTACTCTCAACCCGTCAGAACACCCCGTTATTGTAGTGGCATTCGGTAGTGGGATTCGTAGGTCTTTCATCCCTGTTCTTAGTAGGCCCTGGCGTCAATAGGCCGGCTTCTTCTGACCTCCCTTGAAGGGCTGCAGCCATTGGCTAGAACCGGAACGTCCGAGGGCCCAGGTTCGCCCAGGTCGAGGGGAGGCAGATCGAGCACCGGGATAAAACCCAGCCATGGCTAGGCATTAACCAGGGCTTAAGGTGACCTTAGGTCAGGCTTAGGGCTTAGATAAGCTTCCCTTGGTGCCCCTGACTAAGAATTAACCCATTAGCTTACGTAGTTTTTTTTAGCCCCCAGCACCATGGTTTTTACTCTACAAGTTCTCCACGCCTCTGACCAGGAAGCCGGTATCCCTGCCCTCCAGGATGCCATCGGTCTTTCCGCTGTGCTCAATGCCCTGGGGGATGACTATGAGAACTCCCTGCGCCTCACCTCTGGGGACGTCTTCATCGCCGGACCGTTTTTTGGGGCCAGTGCCGATCTCTACGACTCGGCCAGTAGTGGTCGCCCCGCTGGTCAGGCCGGGTTGGCGGACATGCTGATTCAAAACCGCCTGGGTTGGGATGCGGCGGCGGTGGGTAACCATGAATTTGATGCCGGAGACAGTAGCTTCTTTAATCTGCTAGCCCCTAGGGCAGATTGGGTGAATGGGGATGCGGGGGGCCAGGGCATCGGTCCAGGGGGTTACCCCGGGGCCCTCTTCCCCTACCTGGCTACTAACCTGGACTACAGTCGCGCCAGTTTGCCCACGGGCTTGACGGTGGTGGCCCCCGGTGGGGCCCCCCTACCCAATACGTTGACAACGTCGGTGGTGGCGGATGTGAACGGCACCCCGGTGGGCATTTTAGCCGCCGTTACCCCCTACCTGCCGGCGATCGCCAACGTGGGTCGGGTGACCCTGACCACCGGCAGTGGCATTACCGGCGCCACCCCCATTAACCAGCAGGTGGAGGCGTTGGTGACTAACCTGCTGCCGGAGATCCAACTGCTCCAGGGGGCCGACATCAACAAAATTATTCTCATGACCCACCTGCAGGAGGCGGAGATCGAGCAGGCCCTGGCCCAGCGCCTGGCGGACTTGGGGGCTGGGGTTGATATTCTGATCGGCGGCGGGTCCCACCGGGTGATGAGCGATAGCCCCACCGCTCCCCCCCTGCGGCTGGATGAAACCCAGCAAAATAGTGGCCAGTTACTGCAGCCCTATCCCCAGATCTATGGCACCGGTGCCAACCAGGTCTATTACGTCAACACCGGTTCTAACTACCGCTACCTCAGTCAATTGGTGGTGACCTTTGACGACAATGGGGTGATTACCGAGGTGGGTGAGGCCAGCGGCCCCTACGCCACCGATATCGCTGGTGTTGATCGTCTCTATGGCGCCGACATCACCAGCTTTGATCAGGTTAAGGCCCTGGCGGATCCAGAGCTAGTCACCATCGTAGATGGGGTGGGTGCCTTTGTGAATGCCCTGGATGGTACCATTTACGGCCAAACCGATGTGTTTTTGAATGGAATCCGTGGCGATGTGCGCACCCAGGAAACTAACCTGGGCAATCTCACCGCCGATGCTAACGACTTCTATGCTGAGCAGTACCTGGCCACCTATGCCGATCAGTTGGTGGCTGGTTTTGATCGTATCGACATCTCCATTAAAAATGGCGGAGGTATCCGTGACATCATTGGCCAATCCTTTGTGCCTGGGGGCGGCGGTGACCTGGTGCAGCTACCCCCCGGGGCTAACCCCAACGTCGGCAAGGAAAGCGGCGATGTCTCTCGACTGGATATTTCCAACTCCCTGCGCTTTGATAACTCCCTGGTGGTGGGCACCGTCACGGCTACGGGTCTCTACGCCATCGCTGAGCACATGGTGGCGGCCGTTGAACGAGTGGGAGGGCAGTTTGGCCAGATTGGCGGGTTTCGCTTTAGCTTTGATCCCACCGCCGCCCCCCGCACCACTACGAATCCAGGGGAGCGGATTCAAACCCTAGCCCTGGTGGATGACAATGGCCAGGTACGGGATCTGGTGGTGCAGGATGG
>CAYVMR010000287.1:0-2960 GCA_964452545.1 uncultured bacterium | reverse complement strand
GTGCTAGCCCAATTAGGTTGGCCCGACATGCGCCTACCCTTACTCTACGCTCTCTCCTGGCCCGATCGCCTCTACACCGATTGGCCCCCCCTGGACCTGGTCAAGGCGGGTCAACTCACCTTCCGAGAACCGGACCACAGCAAGTACCCCTGCATGGACCTAGCCTACGCCGCTGGTCGAGCTGGCGGCACCATGACCGCGGTGCTAAACGCGGCTAATGAGCAGGCGGTGGCCCTCTTCCTGGAGGAACGAATTCACTTTTTAGACATTCCCCGGTTGATCGAGGGGGTCTGCGATCGTCACCGCCTCGATAACCAGGCCCAACCTGACTTAGAAGCCATAATGGCAGCGGATCAGTGGGCCCGAGCAGAGGTCGGCCGGCTCAGCCAGTCCCTGAGAACGACCACCGTGGTTTCCCTGGGCTAGGAGGTGGCTGGTGGAGTGGATCATCCCCCTCGCGGCCCTGGTGGTGCTGGTGCTGGTGGCCGGTTGGCTATTGAGGCTGGTAAGAAATACGATTCAGACGGTTTTACTGGTGTTGTTTTTGCTGCTGGCCCTCTATTTTATTTTCGGCATTGGCCCCACTGCCCTCTGGGAGCAAATTTATCTGCGTTTTCGAGACCTCCAAAACCGCTGAGCTAAACGGCATCAAAAATTGTTTCGTCCTCTGCCCGCCAGGCCGGATCGACAATACAAATAAAGATAATCGGCTCCGACCCAGGGTTCCGCAGATACTGGCGAGCGTTAGGGGGAATGTAAATAGCATGCCCAGGACCAACGGTGCTGCCCTCGTCATGGATGTGCATTTCCCCAGTGCCGGAGAGGATGTAGTAGACCTCTGAGGTCCTTAAAGCCTGGGGGGTAGACACCTGTCCGGCGGGCAAAATGGCGTGAGCTAGGCTGTAGCCTAGGGCCAGACTCTGCTTATGGGGATGGAGTAACTCCCGCAGTTGGGTGCCATCTCCAGCCATAAATTTGGGAGAATCCAATAACTGACGAATGAGCATAAGCATAGGGGGCCAAGGAATGGTTCCCACCCTCAGCGGAGTATGTTGTCGACCTAGCCAGCTTTAACTGGGTAGCCTAAGTCATACCTGGCCAGGATAGAACCTAGGTCTAGGGTAAGCGGTTGAGGTGCCATCCGTCTCCATAGCTCCGAAACCCAGGATCAAGATTCCTTAACCCCCTTACCCTGGGATGGGGTCGGGGTTACTGTTGCAGATCGACTGTTGAGCCACTGGTGCCAACGTTGGGGCAGGGTTTGGCGCTGGTTAATCAGGTAAATACTCACCAGCGTCAGCGCCACCCCAAACCACTGCAGGGCGGTCAACCGTTCGGCTAAAAATAAGTTGCCAAACAACAGGGCAAAGACGGGGGTGAGAAAGGTGAGGGCACTCAGGCTGGTGAGGTTACCCTGGGCGGCTAGGAAGAAGAAAATACCATAGGCCAGGGCACTACCCAGAAGAGTAGAATAGGCGATCGCCGACCAATCGACCCAGGTCAGGGCCTGCCAGGAATGAGGTTCCCGCCAGAGCGACAGAGCGCAGAGGGGCAGTCCCCCCAGCACCATATGCCATCCAGTGGCCACCACCGGATCCACCTGGCGAGCCACATAGCGAATTAAAATCGTGCCCAGGGCCATAGATAGCGCGGCCATCAACATCCACCCTTGCCCATTCAGTCCCAGGGTAGCTAGGGGAACACCATGACCTTGTAACAGGGATAGCAACCAGTCCGTGGGCAGCCCCAGCAAGCTAATCCCCAGGATTCCCCATAGCAAGCCGATCCAGCCCAACCCTCCGATGTGCTCACCAAATAGGCCCCGCGCCATAATCGCCACCGCCAGGGGTTGGGAATCAATCATCACCGAACCCAAACCGGCTCCAGTCCGCTCCAGACCAGTGGCCAGAAATCCTTGAAACAATGTGCCGTCCACCAGAGCGAACAGAGCCACCCAGAGCCACCCCTGCCAACTGATCCCCTGGGGCCGCCCTAGCCAGCGAGCGGCCAACAGCACCACCAATCCGGCAGGCACCAGCCGGACTGCGGCCAGGAAAAAAGGCGCCGTGTGGGGCAAGGCTCCCTTCATCGCCACCATGGCGGTGCCCCAAAGAAAGAAAGGCGCGACTAACAGCAGGGGATGCCGCCCAGGGGGCCGGAGGGAGGTCGAATCAGCAGAGTCCATGGCGAGGGAAAACCCGTAGGAAGAGGTAAACCAGGAGGAACCTTAAAGAAATGTTAACGCACCTGGTTGACTGACGGGGAGTCCCTGCACCAGAGGGTCGGGAAGGACGCCAGGGAGATACCCAGGACTCCCTCTAAGGGGCCGGTTCGGCCGCTCAGGGGAAACCAGGCTATTAAAACCACCCAGCCGGCCTCGGTAGCCACTTGACTACCGAAAGCCGTTTCCCTTCGGCAAGGCGTCACCCCTGACCTCCGTAAGCTTATTCCGCCGTGGCTAACTCAGTGCTGCCGCGCCGGTTGCGGCTGGTGAGGCTGTTGAACAACATCTGGCCGATTGCCTTAATCAAGCTACCCTCCAGTTCCTTAAACATCACCATGTTGAGACCAAAGGCATCGTTGGCCTCCTGGACAATTTGGGCGATCATGGCATCATCTACCGGGGCTTGATCAATAGACTGGCGGTAACGAGCCTTGAAAGCCTTCTCATCAGGGATGTCGGGAAACTCATAGAAGGCGCTGCCTTCCCCATCACTCAAATTCATGGCCCGCTGGGCAATGGTCTTGAGGATTTGGCCGCCGGAGAGATCGCCGATGTACCGGGTGTAGGAATGGCTGAGCAGCAGTTCCGGTTGGCTATTGGCTACCTGGCGAATCCGATCCACGTAGGCCTGGCCACCGGCGGTGGTGGTGATTTGATCGCGCCAGCTGGGACCGTAGTAGTAGGCCAGATCAGACTCCAGGGCTTCTTGATGTTTCTTTTGGAAACCCTCACCGCG
>CAYVMR010000286.1:0-2981 GCA_964452545.1 uncultured bacterium | reverse complement strand
TGACTGGCTGACGCATTCCCATCGGTTTAGGCACTGACGACAGATGGATTTGACTGGTTTTGGTTAGAGGTTCGACCAAGGACTTTACTTCCAGAAGATTTACTTGCGTTGAGACTTGCGTTGTGTATTTCCTGTGCTGTTAGCTTACCAGAAAGTACCGCCCCTTCCATACTGCCAAAAAAGGGCTGCGCTGTATAGCTACCTGACAAAAAGAAATTGGCGATCGGTGTGATTTGTTGTGGGCGAAATTGTTCGCGGTTAGGAGTAGCAGTATAAATTGAATGCCGAGTTTTGACCACATGGGACTTCAAAACTTTGGCTGGGCTAGGTAAATGCTGAGGAAATAGCTTGGCGA
This sequence comes from uncultured bacterium, assembly GCA_964452545.1. GTDB lineage: Bacteria > Cyanobacteriota > Cyanobacteriia > Phormidesmidales > Phormidesmidaceae > Nodosilinea. The sequence continues at coordinate 2,626 of CAYVMR010000286.1, read as the reverse complement.
GTTCGCTGAGGGTTGCCTCAATAATGTCGCTATTGGGGCGATCGATCCAGTCGGCAGCAGGGGCAAAGACTAGCTCTAGCATGGATTTGTCAGGATCGGCATATTCTTTGCAGGAATTGCTCATATCTGAGTAAACGCTGAGTAATGGCGATCGCGAAAAGAGGGTATGGTCAATATCAGTCAGCTTGCGATCGAACCAAAGCTGCACACTGATGACAGGTACACCTTCGAGGTTGTCTAGCTGTTGGAAATAGGGCAGGGCTTGCCAATTGGTGGGGATATAGTTTTTGAAGGCATCAACAGACATGGCCGAAACATAGGCATCGGCGTAAATCTCGCGACTGGGGGAGCCATCTGTGCCTTGAATAATTAATTTTTCGACATTGCCATCTTGATCGGTGACGATTTCCTTGAGGGCAGATCCTGTATGTACTTCACCGCCACGGGCAACCACATAATCAACGATGGGCTGACAGAGACGCTCAGGGGGTGCGCCATCGAGGTACGCAATTTTTGAGCCGTCCTTTTGCTGAAGAAACTTGTTTAGGGCGCGGAGGGGAATCGTGGCAGAAATTACATCGGGATCAATGAATTTGAGGGATTTACAAACAGCAATAAAAATATCGGTGGTGATATCTTTGCCGATGCCATGCAGTTGCAGCCATTCCTCAAAGGTATATTTGTCCATTGATGCAACATATTGATCGCCCCGCACGATCGCAGGAATCAGCCCGATCGCAAAGCGGATCTTTTGATTCCAAGTGAGCATATCGTTGTTACGCAAAATCGAGATGATGATATTAAAGGGCGCTGGCAGATCAGGCACATCAAACCATGACAATACCCCAGGTTTTTCGGGCTGATTGAAAATCAGGGCATGGCGTTTCCATTGCAAACGGTCAAGAATATTCAACTCACCCATCAGTTGCAACATATTCGGATAAGCGCCAAAAAAGTTGTGCAGCCCCGTTTCTACCCAATCACCATCGGCATCTTTCCAAGCGGCAACCAGACCACCCAGCACATTACTGCGCTCCAATAAGATTGGCTGATGCCCCATGTCTACTAAATACTTGGCACAGGCTAGTCCTGCTAACCCTCCTCCAGCGATCGCAACCCGCATATTTCACCAATATTAATATATCTATTTTTTATGACTATTTATTTTCCTTAATACATCTTACTTTGCAAAGCTTAATAATTTACTAACTTTTTGACATATTTCGTAAAATCTATGTATGAGACTAATAAGGATTCTACGACATTGAAATTTGCTGCTAGTTAAAATCAATAAGCTAGCATTCTCACAAGATTTTTTATGTATAATTGCTTATAATTCATTTTAAAAACACAAAATATTTGCAATTTGCTTGTCTAACCATTTTGAATATTCTAACCATTTTGAATATTTAGGACTTAAGCAAAAAGAAAAATAGCGTGAAAAAAAGAAATATATAAGCAAAAGCAATGACCACAAAGTTTATCACGCGGTGGTGAAATGACAGACTCTTTCGCACCAATTTAGATTTACTAGTGCGGAGTTTGAGCAGCTATTGGATGAACATCTAGGTAAGCAACAAAGGTCAGGGGTAATGGAAGCAGCAGCGATCGCCTATCCCATCACCACAACCAGCGATCGCCCCTCAAAAAAACAAACCTAACAGCGATCGCCTAAAAAAAATGAAAGTCAAGTAAAATTATGTCTAATTTCCGCTATAGCTTGATTCAAACCATCTGCATGAATCCAACCAACAAAACCACCCAAAATTATATTCCCTTGATCGTCAACAATAAATACATGATTAACGCATACAGGATTTTTAAATACCTTTAGGACAGAACCATCACGAAGCGTAAATCTGGGAGTTGCATTTTTGAAATCTCTACTATGGTCTTGTGTCATACCTTCCAATTCATTGAGTAGATTTACAACTTGTCCAGCAACAGTTGATATCTGATTAGCGGTTTGTGCAGGGCTATTCCGTTCATCAATGGAATCATGAATCTTTTCATAGACTTGAGAAAGAGAGCTTATAAGTAGATTCAGCATATTAAACCCTCAAACCAGAGATTGTTCCGCCCACGTAGCGGGCGGAACAATCTCTTCGGTTTTCAGTTTATTTATGCCTAGCTACTTATCTATTAGGAGATAAAAGTCAAATTTATATCTTCTAAGGCTGATAATCTCAAAAATTTTTTTTTGCTTTATCTATAGCTGTTTCAAGCCCAGCAATGTGTACCCAACCAACAAATCCAGCATATTGGCATCTTCTATCAGCATTGACGATAAATACATGATAGACCCCAAACCCATTGATCCAAGTTCGTATAGTAGTCCCATCGGTAAAGGAATGTACGATATTGGAATACTTTACATCTGCTGAATTTGCATCGGTGATGCCTTCCACTCTACGAAAATGCTCTATTAACTCTGAACTTAGAGTAACTTCTGGAGCAGGTAGAGGTTTTCTTGGCTTTTCCCAAAATACTTGAATCGTTTTTGCGACCGCAGGAGCAGATCTTAGTGCAGGGTGGCTTACACCATTTAGACAGACAAAATGAGCGTGTTTAAGTTTTGTAGACTCAATTGTAACAGTGCCATCACTCCCGCCTGTGGTATTCCCTG
>CAYVMR010000285.1:0-2988 GCA_964452545.1 uncultured bacterium | reverse complement strand
GATGATGTTTTTGACCTGGAGGTAGCCCCAGACTTTCAGCCCAGGGCTTTTTAACGGCTGAATCTGCACGGGTAGGATGGCTGTTCTCAGCCTGTAGTCCTGTGCTGTTTGGAGAAGACGCTTGCTATGGTTGGGAAAGTGGCTACAGCTGATGACTGACTCCTGATCACTGTTCCCGGTTGAGGGTGGCCTGGGATTTTAGCCTTGGGGTGTTTGCGTTTGCCGGACCAGGCGCTGCCCCCGTAGCTCGGTACTACCGTAGCTTGACCTCTAACGACGCTATCTAAAACAGCTAAAATTTGTGGTGCTAGAGGTTTGAGATCAGCCAGACGATTTGATGGTGCTTTCACAGCTTCCTCTAGTAAAGCGATCGCCTGCTCCCTAGTCACAGTTGGAAATCCATCCCAGAAATCGTCTAAGGATTCTCCCGTGGTGAGATAGACCAGAAGAGTCTGCACAGCAACTCTAGGTCCTGCAAAAACTAGGGTATCACCCATAATCTCTGGAGATCCACTAATAATTGAGGGGTCTTCTAATTGAGGGGTCTTCCCAAAACTGGGAGAAGGGGAGCAGGAGGTGCTTCAAAATCCCTCTCCCAAATTGGGAGAGGGATTTAGGGTGAGGGCTGGATCATGACAACTGCCTCAACAATGGGGTACACCTTAATCCTCCAGGCGGGTGTCCGCCGCGTCATCTGGGACGGACACCCGTCGAAAGAGCTAGTCAGCCAACGCCCTACCCCAACCTATTACTCGGCGGGCTCGGGCAGGCCAAAATTGCCCGTATCGATCCACTCCTGTTTTAGTAAACTCCACCAGTCATCGGCCAGTCCCCGCAACACGTAGTCGTAGGGCAGCCAGCCGTAGCCTCCGTCGCCCCAGCTGGTTCCCCAGGAGTTACGGATCAACAGGGCCCCAGTTGTGGTGATGCCGCCGGGATTGGTGTTGCGGATCTTGCGGGCATCGTCGTAGCCCACCGCCACCACCGCATGTCCCCCCAGAATAGACTCTCCGCGGGTGGGAAAGGGAATTTGTCCAGTTTTTCCCGCCTGACGAATGGCGTCATAGACGGTGAAGCCAAACATCAGCGGAATCCCCCTGGCTAGGGATGCCTTGATCGCCGTTAACAGCTTGGCCGGCGCCGTTCCTGGGGGATCGAGGCGATAGTAGTTAATCGCCTGGTAGCCCTGGGCAAAACCATAACAAAAGGCGGTGGGCTCCACATCAAAGTCTGGATCCTTATCGGTGTAAGGCCAGTATTCCTCCGGCGGTACACCAAACAGGGCCAGGGCCGCCATGGTGGATCTCAGGTAGGCCCCTGTATCACCAGTGAAGTGCAGCAGGTTGCGGGTCACCTTATAGAGAAAAAGTCGGGAGGCATCCAGGTGCTTACCAAAGGCTCGGCGCTGAAAGTACTCCACCAGGGCCACCCCCGCATTGGCGGTGCAGGAGCCCAGTTGCAGTTGATCCTCAATGGGGGAGCACCAGGCCCGCAGGTCTACGGAGGCTGGGGTGCTGCCCTTGGCGCTGGGTCTACTGACCTCTGTGAGCATCTGTTTAATCGACTTGGTCTGGCCCAGGGCTTGGAGCTTGGGGCTCACCAGGTCATAGTCATGGGTGTAGTCTCGGAAATCAGGATAGTCTCGCAACCATCCCATGCCCCGGTGTTCAAATGGGTAGGTCATGATGGATTCTCCTTGGTTTTGTCTAGGGTTCAACCTGAACTGTTAGGGTGAAGCGATCGAGGATGGCGGCATCCCCCTCCCAGGGGCGCCAGTGTTTAAAGCGAGGCTGGGCGGTGCCCACCTGCGCTCCCTGGAGGATGAAGATGTGTTGGCCCCCACTGCCCACCCGTCCTGTGGGGGTGGGCTGGTACTCCGAACTTTGCAGCGGCAGCACCGCCTCGGTGTTGGCCTCTAAGGTCCACTGGTAGCCGGTGCTGGGGTTTTCCGGCAGTTGGATGGTCAGGCGATCGCCCACCCGCAGCTTGACGGATTGGCCATTATTCACCTCGGTCAGGGGGGCTAGGTCCATGGGTCGGCTCTCCGGGGCAGATTGGACACGGTGGGCCTCACAGCTGCCTAAACTGAGCAGTACCAGCCCCAGGATAACCATCCCCCGGCCCAGGGGGCGATATCGCTGCCTGGGGGCGCCTTGACGGCGGCCAAGGCGGTTTAGCTGATGCAAACGACCCATGGATGTCCTCCCCACTAACCGGCAGCCCTAACCTAGCCGGGTTGACCTTGCTGCCCTTGGCAATCGGTCCCCGATCTATGGCTCGATCGTAGGGGGATGGAGCGGGTTTAAAGGGGAAATGGATACCCGGTGTCATATTTTGTTGTAAATCCTTAACCAGAGTGGCAGGGCCTGGTCATCCTTAACCTCAACCTGAGGACTGGGCCGGAAGGGATTACCATGGGAGAGCCCCTTTTTAGGAGAGCTAACCCGCTCACGGTCTCGCCTCCAACCTGGTGATATGCCTGCCCCAGTCAGCGATTCCCGTTTAGGACCGATCATCAAATGGTTTGACCACCAGGGCTGGCAGCCCCTGGCGTTTCAACGTCAGGCCTGGGAGGCCTACCTGGGGGGCCACAGTGGCCTGATTCAGGTGCCCACCGGGTCGGGGAAAACCTATGCGGCGGTGCTGGGGCCGATCGCTGAGATGCTGGCCAGCCCTCGACCGGGCCTGCAATTGCTCTACCTCACCCCCCTGCGGGCCCTATCCCGCGATCTAGAGCAGGCCATCGCCGCCCCCATCCAGGCCCTGGGTTGGCCCCTGCGGGTGGAATGCCGCAGCGGCGACACCAGCGGCAATCGCAAGGCCAAACAAATCAAAGCCATGCCGGAGATTCTGATCACCACCCCCGAATCCCTGGCCCTGTTGCTCTCCTACCCGGGGGCCCAACAGCGGTTTGGCGAGCTACGGGCGGTGATTATCGATGAGTGGCACGAACTGATGGGCTCGAAACGGGGCACCCAGACGGAGCTC
>CAYVMR010000284.1:0-2992 GCA_964452545.1 uncultured bacterium | reverse complement strand
TGAAGAACTGGACCGCTTCAAAAAGGAAACCGCCGATACCGGCCGCAACGCCCGGCACGTTTCCCGCACCCTGGATGAATTGCGCCGCCAGGGGTCCTTGGTGCACGGCATTCCCCTGGAGAAGGGCGGCCACCTTAAGGTGGCCCTCTGCCACCGCGACACCCTGGAACAACTGCCCGCGGAGTTGGAGGGCGATCGAGGAGATAACGCCATTTTGGCGGTGGCCATGGAATATCGTCACCACCACGATCTACCCGTGGTGTTGGTGAGTAAGGATACTAACCTCCGGATTAAGGCTGATGCCCTGGGGCTTGTTGCCGAGGACTACGAAACCGACAAGGTCAACATCGACGACCTCTACAGTGGCACCTTGGAGGTGATGGTACCCGACAGCGCCATCAGCCAGCTTTTTAACGAGGGCTACCTGGGTCTCGACCTGCCGTTCTACCCCAACCAGGCCATCACCCTGGTGGATCAGGCCAACCCGGCTCATACTGCCCTGGCCCTGGTGCGGGCCGGTAGTGGTAAACTTGAGCCCTTGGCCAAGCTTCCCCATGCCGGTGTGTCTCGCATTCAACCCCGTAATCGTGAACAGCGCTTTGCCTTTGATCTGTTGCTGCGGGATGAGATTAACCTGGTCACCCTGGTGGGTAAGGCGGGCACCGGTAAAACGTTGCTGGCGATCGCCGCTGGCGTTCAAAAAGTCGCTGACGAACGGGTCTACTCTCGCCTGTTAATTGCCCGACCCATCGTCCCCCTGGGTCGGGACATCGGTTACCTACCGGGGGATGTCATGGAAAAACTGACCCCCTGGATGCAGCCCCTCTACGATAACTTTGATTTGATCTTTGGCACCCAAGATATGCGTAGCAAACCCGACCATTGGCGGCGGGGTCATGAGGAAATGATTGATCAGGGGCTGTTGCAAATCGAGCCCCTGACCTATATCCGGGGGCGATCGATCCCCAACCAGTTTTTAATTGTGGATGAAGCCCAAAACCTTACCCCCCACGAGGTCAAAACCATTCTCACCCGGGCCGGGGAAGGGACTAAGGTCGTGCTTACCGGCGATCCTGATCAGATCGATAACCCCTACGTGGATGCTGCCAGCAATGGGTTAACCTACGTGGCGGAGCGCTTTAAAGGCGAGGCGATCGCTGGGCACATTACCCTCTACAAAGGCGAGCGGTCTGACCTGGCGGAACGTTCAGCCGTGTTGTTATAAAGCCCTGGGCCAGGGTAGGCTCCAAGAGCAGCCTAGACCTCGATTTGAACCTTGTTACGGTAGAAAGCGACATAGCCCTTAATTTTATCAGCCGCCGGTTTGGGATCAGCATAATACCAGGCCGCCCCAGCATTGACCTCGCCGTCTACCACAATATCGTAGTAGTTGGCCGTCCCCTTCCAGCCACAGACAGTGGTTTGGGCAATGGGGCGAAAGTACTCTAGCTTCAGGGCACTGGGAGGAAAATACTGATTGCCTTCTACCACTTCACAGGCCTCACTCTCCGCCAATACCGCGCCATTCCAAATGGCTTTAGCCATAGATCCTCCTCAAATCGGATCAAAAAGGTTTAGATTCATTATATGGGGGTATGTATTTATAGTCCTAGCTACTGGTCACTGGGGGCGACCTCTGACCCCCGCGTCAACTCGGTCGGACGCTCGAACGTGGTTTGGCTAAGCTCACTGTCGCTGCCTCACTCGAGTCACGTAAGCCAGAATACCCAGCCAGCCTTAGCTTTTGTCCAATCCACCCTGTCCTCAGCATTCTGGCCAACGTGATCACCTGTCCGCAGACAGGTTGGGCTGGGGGTATCCACTAACCCCCCAGGCTCATCAACCCTCTCCCGGATGGGGTCGGCCGTTCCCTCCACCGATCCTGGTTAAACGGTCTTTAGAGTTCCCCCCGAAAGCGTAGATGATGGCCCCGCCCAATCCCCAACCAAGTGACTCTAGCCGGTCCGATGGCAACCGTGTGATCCGCCGGTTGCCCCTGGCTGCGGGCATCAGCGGCGGTTTGTTACTGCTGGCTAACCGTCTGGCCACCCCGGGCCTGACCGAGTCCCAGGCCAGATCGGATGTGGTCGGAGTAATTTTAAGTGCTTTGTTAATTCTCACCGGGTTACTGTGGCAGCGGGTGCAACCAATCCCCCCGGAGGCCGTCGTGCTGGAGGGGGAGGAGGGGTTCGAACTGGAGGCTGACCTACCCACGGACCTCCAGACCGAGCTGGCCTGGGCTTCCCATCTGCTGTTGACCAACACCGTCACCCGGTCCCTGGTGATTTACCATCGGGGCCGGGTGCTGCTGCGGCGAGGTATCCTCGGACCCGAGCGAGATGTCACCCCTGGCCCTATCCTGGAGCGGGTCCTGACCACGGGTAAACCGGTCTACCTGGTGAATTTGAAGATTTACCCAGGGCGGGTAGAGTTTACCTACCTGCCCCCCAACAGCCAGGGCGTCATTTGCCAACCCCTGGGCACTGAAGGTGCCATCATTTTAGCCGCCCATGCCCCCCGTAGCTACACCAAGCAAGATGAGGCGTGGATTGCTGGTATGGCGGATAAGCTGACCTACGGCCTGGGGCAGTGGCAGGCTGAACGGTCGTCGCAGCCAACTGCCTAGTACCAGGACCGTCAGTTAGGTGACTCCCCTTGTCTGCCCTTGAGGAGGCTCTATTCCACCGTTACCGATTTGGCTAGGTTACGGGGCTGATCCACATCAAGACCCCGCCGTGCAGCAATATGGTAGGCCAGTAGCTGCAGGGGAATAACCGCCACAATCGGGGAAAGCAACTCGTCCACCGCAGGCACCGGCAACAGTTTGTCAAAGATTTCGCCAGCGTCCTGATCGGTGCTAGCCACCACCCCAATCAATAGGGCATCTCTGGCCTTGGCTTCCTGGGCATTGGAGAGGACCTTGTCGTAGACCCCCCCCGGCATGGCCACCGCCACCACCGGCACCCGGGCGTCCAGCAGGGCGATGGGGCCA
>CAYVMR010000283.1:0-3013 GCA_964452545.1 uncultured bacterium | reverse complement strand
TATCGCCAGGGGGTTATGGCGGGCCACACAGGACACCAAAATCCCCGCATAGCCGTAGTTGGAGACAATTGATTCATTCAGCCGCCGCTGGACGGCGGCGATTTCCACCATCCCTGCTAGACCGGCGCAGGCCCCCCCCAGAAAGCACACCGCTAGGGTTAACTGGCCCACTGGCAGCCCCGCCATCCGGGCGGCTCGGATGTTACCCCCGGCGGCCCGGGCGGCAAAGCCAAAGGTGGTGCGTTGCATCACTAGGTAGGCGATCACGCAGGCCACCAGACCGTAGAGCAAGCCGTAATGAATCCGACTACCGGGGAGGTTGCCCAACCAGGCGGCCTGGGTAATTTCATAGCTGGAGGGCTTGGTGACGAATCCAGGATCCCGTAGGGGCCCCTCCACCAGGTGGTTGATCAGGGCGATCGCCAGGTAGTTCATCAACAGACTGCTGATGGTTTCATTTACTCCCCGATAGTGGCGCAGGGCCCCCGCCGCCATGATCCAGAGCCCCCCTGCCGCTAAACTGGCGATCGCCATGGCCAGGCCCACCAGGACACCGGGCAGGGTAGGCCCCAGGGCCAGGCCCACCAGCAGGGCCGCCAGGGCGCCGATCACCAGGGCCCCTTCGTTACCGATAATCACCAACCCCAGGCGGGCCGGCAAGCCGGTGCAGAGGGCGGTCAACATCAGGGGGGAGGCGCGAATCAGGGTATTTTGCCAGGCACTGGCACTGCCGAAGGCCGCCTTGTAAATCGAACCATAGACCTGCAAGGGGTTAGCCCCCGCCAAGGCGCAGAACCCGCCAAACAGCAGCAGCGCCACGGCGATGGCCCCAGCCGGGATGAGCAGCGACTCCAGCGATCGCCAGTGCAGAGATCTCACCATAGTTTCTGATCCAGGGGTGGTCCAGGCCTAGCTGACCGAACCCTTCACCCCTTCCACCAGGTAATCCATGGTTTCCAGCTGCATATCGTCGATCTTCAGGCCCTGGCCCGCGGGCAGGATCTCCTGGCCATCGTTGGTTTTCAGTGGCCCCTGGTAAATCGTTAGTTTACCCGCCTTGATATCCGCCAGGGCAGCATCGGCGTCCGCCTTGGCCACATCGCTCACCGCCGCACCGTAGGGCGACAGCTTGCAGAAGTTATCCGCCAGACCGCCCCGCAAAATGTGGGGAATGTCTCCGTTAGCAATAGACTGACCCGCCACCAACTGTTCCCCCAGGGAGGTGTAGATACTGGACCAATCCCACTCAGCACCGGTCAAGTAACCCTGCGGGGCCAGGGAACCCTGGTTAGCGTGGTAGCCAGACGAGAAAATTCCCCGTTTCTCAGCGGTTTCGATCACCACCTTGGGGCTATCGACGTGACAGGTGATCACATCAACCCCCTGATCCGCCAGGCTATTGGTGGCTTCCGCTTCCTTCACCGGCACTGACCAGTCACCGGTGAAAATCACCTGGGTGGTGGCGGCGGGGTTAATCGATCGGGCCCCCAGGGTAAAACTGTTGACGTTACGCAGCAGTTGGGGAATCGGTTTGGCCGCCACGAACCCCAATTTGCCAGACTTGGAGGTGTGACCCGCCACCACCCCTGCCACGTACTGAGCTTCGTCAATAAAGCCAAAGTAGCTGCAGATGTTTTTAGGGTGAACTCCCTCCTGATAGAGGCCCCCAGCATGGAAGAACTGCACGTCGGGAAATTCCCCAGCTAATTCCAGAATGTAGGGGTCAAAGTAGCCAAAGGAGGTGGGAAACAGAGCCTTGGCGCCGTCAATTTCAATCATGCTGCGCATGGCTTCAGCCACCGCCGCCGTCTCGGGTACACTGGCCTCCTCCACCAACCTAATACCGGGGACATTGGCCGCCATGGCGGCGGCACCCTCCGCGTGGGCCTGGTTGTAGCCGAAGTCATCCTTGGGCCCTACGTACAGGAAACCCACCACAAAATCTGCAGCAGTGGATCCGGCCCCTCCCTCCGAGGTAGACTGGGCGCAACTGGTGCCAAACTTAGCCGTCAGCCCAAAGGCGGAGGTGGCTAGCAGGCCCCGCAGGATCTGACGGCGGGACACAGGCAGGGAACGGTGATGATCTCGCATAGGTCAGTTCAAGTCTCCCGAAATGGTTGGATAGTCTAGCTTTGGTCAGAACGGTGAGGCCACGGAGAACCGGTCAAAGTGATGAACCGGGCAGGCGCCCTGGCGCAGTTCCTTCGACTGAAACGCTCACAGCAAAGACGACCTCCTTACCTGGAGCTACAGCTTTGGACGGTAAGAGGTTAATCATCCCATAAGAATTGATAAAATCCTCCCTGGGAGTTGTATCAGAGATAACATTATTTCACTTTACTCCCTCACGGAGACCAGGGCAGGGCGTTCCAGAAATTAGAGGCCAGTGTCCTGGCTAACCCCTGACCGCTGACCACCTGCCCATCGGTGGGTCCTGGCGGAAGTGGATACTCCGAATCTGGAACCGTCCTAGAAACTCACCCTAGAATACCTAAAATAACCTATACCTCCACTCCCCCATGCCCCTTACCCGCCAATCCGTTATTGACCAGGCCTATCAGTTGGGTTTCCACCTGGTGGGGGTGGTGGCCCTAGAGGATCTCCCCAGCCCCCAGGAAATCGAGGCCAGGCAGCACCTGCAGCGATGGCTGAGCCAGGGGTACGGGGCGGCTATGGACTGGATGGCTAATCCTAAGCGACAGGATGTGCGGCGAATTATGCCCCAGGGGCGATCGCTGATCTGCGTGGCCCTCAACTATTACACCCCCCAGGCCCACTCCCAGGACCCCCAGCACGGTAAGATTTCTCGCTATGCCTGGGGTCGGGACTATCATCGGGTCTTACACCAACGGCTCAAGGCCCTGGCCCAGTGGCTAGAACAGTCGGATCCGGAGGCCCCAGAGCCGATACAGGTGCGCTACTATGCCGACACCGGCCCCATCCAGGATAAGTTTTGGGCCCAACAGGCGGGCCTGGGCTGGGTGGCCAAAAACGGTAACCTGATCACCCGCCA
>CAYVMR010000282.1:0-3035 GCA_964452545.1 uncultured bacterium | reverse complement strand
TTTGTTTAATGCGTATAGCTCACTTGACTTGAAGCAAGTTGTAAAGCGATTGAAGCTTTTGTTTAATGCGTATAGCTCACTTGACTTGAAGCCCCCCTTTTGTTTAATGCGTATAGCTCACTTGACTTGAAGCAAGTTGTAAAGCGATTGAAGCTTTTGTTTAATGCGTATAGCTCACTTGACTTGAAGCCCCCCTTTTGTTTAATGCGTATAGCTCACTTGACTTGAAGCAAGTTGTAAAGCGATTGAAGTGGACAAGCGTACTAAACAGTTATCTACTATAACGGTTGCGTGAACCATTGTTGTAGCTAACTATTCGAGCATCTAATGTCCTCTTCCTCCGTAGTCCTGTCGATCCGCCCTCGCGCCGGCGTTTCCGAAACGTGAATCCCGATACTCGTCGTAGGCTGCGTATATTCCTCCGTAGCCAAACGACGCTTCCCGTGCTCTAGCGTCGGTGCGTGCCCTGGTGACGCCTCCTGGTTGCGCGTAGTGAAGCCTATCCAAGAGGTGCTGCGCCATCGCTCTCTGCGTCGTCATCCCAATGCATCGGTACACATGCCATCGTAAAAAGCTCTCTGCCGATGTCGTTGTCGCCACAGGGATTTCGTCGCCTAGATTGATTGCGCCGATCGCACATGCTTGCTCAACGAGGTGCACCAATCCCTTTGAACACTCACCGCGCGGCCCGACGACCAATCCATACAGCTTAAACTCCTCCAACCGGCGTCTGACGGGGCCGTGGTGGGCTGGATCGTCGTACCAGCTTGGTGGAGTTTGAGTGGGATCATCTAGGGTCGGATCACCGTGGCCTTGCTCGCGGTCGATGGCATTCGCGACTCGCTTGTACTGCATTAGCACGTCCCCCTCGCGTTTGTTGACCGCGAACTGCTTCGCTGCGGGTTCGCGTCGGCTGCGCTTTGCAAAGGACGCGACGTCGCCGACCGTTTTGACATCACCGATGATTGGAGCTCCCGACCCCAGTTGTACCGCGATGTCCGGGATGATGCCCTTGGCTGTGACCCTGTCGTACTCTCTGCGCCTTACGTCTGGCGTCAGCAGGTGTGAAAAGAGACGATGTGGTTCTCTGTTGGCTTCGATACGCATCGCGCGCATTTGCTTGATGAGCTCGAACAGGACCTTGTCGTGTCGCTGCGTGTCAGAGTTGCCTGGTAACTTGACACCCGCGAGTCGACGCCCGTAGGGGTCCACGACGTGGTCGGTGGTGCCTATGCGGTTGCCGACGAGGCCGGTTAGGATGGACAGGCGCTGACCGAAGAGCCGCTGAAGGATGATCTTGAGCATATCCGCAGTGATGATTTCCGACTTGTGCTGGCCTGGGCGCGATTTGAAGATGGCCGATGCCGACTGCGAGCCTTGCCGTGCGAAGTATGCGTTGCTCATCGGGTCCTCGAGATTGCGGTTGGTCATTTCCGCTTCGAGTGCAACGGCCCGAGCCTGATCCACCGCGTGGGACAAGATGCGTTGCGAGTGTCGTCCTGCGCCGCGTGCGCTGTGGGGCTCAGGTTGAAGCATCTCGGGACGCTGTGCTGCCGGGAATCGGTTCTGCAGTCGTCGATATGCATCCGCGAAGTCTCTTCCTATCCGTGTGTGGTTGATGATTGCCGCAAAGCACGGGCCGTCCGCGCCTGAGTCGAACGCGCCGTCCGGGGCCAGTGTTTGCGACATTGATGCAGAGGTGAGGAAACCGCTGTGCACACCGTCCATAAGGCGGGCATCGAACATGGTTGGAACCACGTCGAGGAACGCTCCCACGAACGCTGCATCCGCCACGTTGGAAGAAAGGACTGCGCCGGCGCCGTTGTGTCGAACCGGGCTGAAGAACCAGTCTTTGAGCATGTCGTCCGACGAGAGCGGCAAGTCCGAGCACAACTCGTAGGCTTGGACGTGGGCAGCGTCGAGGTCGCGGATGTGGTCGGTGATCTCGCTGGGCAACTGTGAACGCAGCCAATGGTTGAATCGGTTGTTCATGGTTGATTGAATGAGAGCGAGTACCGCGTGCGCGTCGTATTGCATGAGCTTGGCGATGTTGTCGTAGGATCGCTTTATATCACCGACGATGCCGTTGAGTGTGTGTCGGATGTAACCTGCCGATCCCATCGCTATGCCCGAAATGGTCACGCCGCGGTGTGCCTCGCCGTTCTCGTCGGTGATTTCGAGCCTGCGTACTCCTAGCGCCTCCAGTGCCTCAGTGCTAGAGTCTCCCGCGTAGAAGTACCCCCTCTTGAGTGGATGCAGAGTTGTGCCCAGCTCCTCCAAGTGCGGGGTCAACACCTGCTGTATGGTGGTGGCGATGTGATCCGGTTCCGCAGCGACAAGAGTCAAATCGTCGATTTGACCCCGCACTATGGCCCAGTCGTTCCCTCCCTGAGTCCGTAGCGACTCCTGAGCCTCACGGATCATGCCGAGTGTAGCGACCGAAGCTGCGAATGCACTGAGCGCGTTGCCCATGAGCAGTCCGTCTCCACGGACGTCCGGTGCAAACTTGCCTCCGAGTGTAGCCAGCGGTGTGAACTTGTGCATAGTCCACAGAGCTACGGTGATCTCCTGTAGGGGACGTGGTAGCTCCTGGCCCAAGCGTCGCAGAACCTCCCCCACCGGCAGTGACGGGAACATGTTCTTGACGTCGAGCGTCGCAACGCACGCTTCGGGGTGTGCCTCGAGGAGAAGTCGCACGGCTGTCACGAGCTTACCTCCAGCATCGTGTGTGCCTACCGCAATCTGGTACGGCTCCGTGAATTGCTTGGCGGCATCCTTGTGGCGTTCCATGAGAGCCTTGCACGCCACTTGCTGGTCCATCATTTGTACGCCTATTGTACGGATACCATCAGTGAGCGTGTCGCCCTTGAGCAAAGCGATGAGTGACACCGCCGCTGCCATCTGGGACGCCCACGGTTGTAGATCTCCGTTGGCTAGAGCCGTGACGTACCGAGAGTATCCTTCCATTGCTCTGTCGGCTGCGTCCATTCTCGACGTGGCCACCACCTTGAGATGCTCTGGGTACATGCCGTTCG
>CAYVMR010000281.1:0-3044 GCA_964452545.1 uncultured bacterium | reverse complement strand
TTAGCCAGTTGGAGGGGTCTTGAGGGCGGCTAACACCCGATCGTGGAGCAGACCATTGCTGACGATCACCCCCCGGTTATCGATAAAGCGAGCCGCCCGGGAGAAATCCAAGGGCCGCCCCTCCATGTCCGTGACTCTGCCGCCCGCCTCCTGCACCACCAGGGTGCCGGCGGCGTGGTCCCAGATTTTCTCCCGGTAGTCGGGGGTTTTCGGGGAGGGCAACCGCAGTTAAAGTACCGCCTGGCCTGCGGCGATCGCGGCGTACTTGGCCTGGCTATCCATGCGCAGGGAGGGGGTGGTGATGCCAGCGGCGGCGGCGATCGCCGCCTGCTCCGCCTGGTTGCCGTGCCCCGACTCCACACTTTCCACAAAACGGTAGTGATCCCCCTGGGTAGCATCGCTGACCCGCAGGGGCTGGGCCGGACCCGCCTCAAACAGAGGCATGATCACCGTCCCCTGGCCCCGCACCGCCACCAGTAACAGGCCCCGATCGCCACCCTCAAACCTCAGATAGGGACAGCCCAACACCCCCACCTTCAGATCTCCCTCCTCCACCAGGGCCAGGGCAATGGCGTACTGATCCCCCCGGAGAAAGCCTTTGGTGCCATCAATGGGGTCCAAAGTCCAGTAGCGGGGGGCCACCTCCCCATTGCCGTGATCAATCCACTGCAGCACCTGGTCAGGGGTGCTGTCCGCCACCTGGCGGCCCACCTGGGCCGTCACCGTCGCCAACATCGGGGCCATGGCAGGCTGCCGCAGATCCGCCCCATCCTCCTCCCCCACCACCGGGTCCTGGGGAAAGGCCAGGGCCAGGGCCCGACACACCAGCGCCTGGGCACCGAAATCGGCCACCGTCACCGGGCTTTTGTCAGACTTTTCAATGGCGGCGGGCACCATGTCCTGGCGCACCGCCTCACACAACTGGGCCGCCTGCCGCACCGCGGCGATCGCCACGGCCTTCTCTTGCTCGTAGTTCACGGATTGCTCTCAATGGGGGACCCTACCTAGTCTAGGGGAATCTGTCCGGTCTTGACGTCCCCTGGGTCTTCACCCCAGCCAGGGGGAGAAGGATGGATTGCCCCGTCCTCAGACCCCAGGGTAGGCCTATGGATAACCCTGGCTGACTTGACAGCTTGAGCCCTCACCCCAACAATAAAACCCCCTGGACAACGGCCAGATCCAGGAGGTACCCGTTGGAATTCGCATCATCAGTCGCCAGGTTTGTCCACCGGCAGCCGTTGGCTTATTTTGCCCCAGCCATCAGCTTTAAACCACATGGCCCCTAGAGAAATCTCGGCCATGGCCACCTCCCCCCTGACCACCAGCCCAATTTCCGCCTATGCTGGAAGAGCAAGGGGCCCCTCATCACAGCCGGGGTTGCGGAACCATGAAGCCGGGTAAAATCCTGGGAATCGCCATAGGGACGGGTCTGTTGGGGCTGCTGCTCTGGCCATGGTGGCTGGACTCAGCGCCAGGGGAGGGAGCCAGGCCCCCAGCCCTGGCGGAGGAGGCCACCGACCCCGTGGCTTTCGTGCATCTCTGGGAATGGACCTGGCCGGACATTGCCCAGGAATGTGAGGCCGTCCTCGGTCCCCAGGGGTTTGGGGCGGTGCAGATTTCCCCACCCCAGGAACATGTGGTGTTGGCGGATCAGGGCTACCCCTGGTGGCAACGCTATCAGCCGGTCAGCTATCAATTGCAGAGCCGTAGTGGCCGTCGATCCCAGTTGGCCGCCATGGTGCGACGCTGCCGTGCCGCTGGAGTGGCGGTCTATGCCGACGCTGTGATTAATCATATGGCGGGGATGGAGGCTGGCATCGGCAGCGCTGGCACTCGCTTTACTAAGTACGAGTACCCCGGTCTCTATGGGCCCGAAGACTTCCATCGCTGTCGTCAACCGATTGACTATCAACATGCCGAGACCGTCACCCAGTGTGAGCTGGTGGGGCTGGCGGATCTGCGCACCGGCAGCCCCAGGGTGCAAGCTAGCCTGGTCAATTATCTGCGGGACCTGGTCGGATTGGGGATAGCCGGCTTCCGCATCGATGCCGCTAAGCATATCCGAGCCCAGGAGGTGGGGGCCATTTTAGAGGGTTTGGGCCAATCGCCGCCCCTGTTTATCTACCAGGAGGTGATTGACCCTGGCAACGAAGCCATTCGTAAGCAGGACTACTATCCCCATGGTCGGGTGCTGGAGTTTACCTACGGGGCGCTCCTGGCCCAGGCCCTCAGGGGGGACTCGGGTCTGTCCCTGGCGGCCCTGCAAACCCTGGGGGAAAGCTGGGGGCTGGCCCCCTCCGATCGGGCGGTGGTATTTATCGATAACCACGACAAGCAACGGGGCCATGCCGGTGGCGGTGATTATCTCACCCATCGGGATGGCGATCGCTACATCCTGGCCAATGTTTTCATGCTGGCCTTTCCCTACGGCACTCCCCAGGTGATGTCTAGCTACGCCTTTGACCATCCTGACCAGGGCCCCCCCAGTGATGGCCAGGGCCACACCCGACCGGTGTACCGGAGGGGGCAGTCCGGTTGTTTTGACGAATGGATCTGCGAACACCGCTGGCCCGCCATTGCTGCCATGGTCAACTTTCGGCGGGTCACCCAACCGGTCGGGGCGGTAACGGACTGGTGGAGTAATGGTGCTAACCAAATCGCCTTTGGCCGAGGCGATCGGGGCTTTGTGGTAATTAATGGAGACACCGCCCCCCTGCACCACACCTGGATCACCCAGCTGCCCCCGGGCCACTATTGCAACGTACTCCAGGGGGGCCTGCCTAGCCAGGGCCAGGATTGCCCTGGGGAGATCCTCACGGTGCAGGAGGCAGGCCACCTAACCGCCTCCTTGCCAGGGCTTAGCGCCCTGGCGGTGCATGTTGGCGCGACCAGCCGCCGCCCGCGATCGACAGCCCCTGCCCAGTTTTAGGACGACTCAGGCCCCACCGGTTACATAACGTCATCCTACGCATCAAAAATTGTCCTACTGAAACATAAAGAAAAAATTACGGTTCCCAGGATGACAACGGAAGTCTGAAAAAATA
>CAYVMR010000280.1:0-3045 GCA_964452545.1 uncultured bacterium | reverse complement strand
GGGCCCTGCCCAGGTCCATGGCCTGGGAGAGTTGTTTAGGGGGGCGAGGCTGGTAGAGCAGGGCCAGTTTCTCCCCCAGTTGCTCAAGATCCGCCGGGTGTTCCCGCTGCAGAGCCCAACATACCCGCTCCACCGTACCCAGCACGTTAATCGCCAGGGGCATGGTGGCCCCCTTGATATTTTCAAACAGCAGGGCCGGGCCACCCCCCAACAACAGGCGGTTGGCAATCTCCGCCACCTCCAGATGGGGATCGACAGGGGCAGTAATGCGGCGCAGCTGCCCCCGCTCTTCCAGCAAGGTGAGAAATTGGCGCAGGTCTCTTGCCATGGGGGACAACGGTGAAGGACTGTTTTTTATTATGGCGGATGGGGGTAATGCCTGTCAGAGTTAGCAGCCCTGGGGCTACACTAGGGAGGTATGCTCGCCAGTTTCCCCCTATTCCGTTGCTAATTTTTGGGTAATTTCTGCCATGCGTCCTAACCTTATCCTGGGGTTGGCGTTGCTCACCAGCCTTACTCTCACCGCCTGTGGATCTGGTCTTGATGCCCGCCAGGTTGAAGGCTTAATTCAGGCTGACCTCGAACGCCAGGGTCGCCGGCTTTCCCTAAAGGAGGTGCAGTGCCCCACTGACCTCCCCCGTCAGGCAGGGGCAACCTTCCGGTGTGTGGGGCAGCTGGATCCAGAGGGGAGTTTTACCATCAATGTTACCCAGGGGGATGAGCCGGGGCAGGTTACCTGGGACGTGCCCAACTCCAGCACCCTGATTAATCTGGCCAAGGTGGAAACCAGCATTCAACAGGGTCTGGGGAAGGCCCTGGGGAAGGCCGCGGTGATTGACTGTGGCTCCGCCACCTACCGGATTAACCAGCCCGGCGATCGCTTTCAATGTCAGATCGTGGGTGGCCTCACCGATGGCCCCGATCAGCTGGAGGCAGTGCTGGTCACCATCGATCCCAAGGGCAACCTCGATTGGCGGGAGATCCGCCCCGATCGCTCCGCCACCCTAGTGGCCAACCCCACCCCTGCCTCCGCCGCGACGACGGCGCCTACCCCTGGGCCAGCCTCCACCAGGGCTGCCCTTGAACCGACTAAACCGCAGGGGACTGAGGTCACCGGTCCCACCGGCCGGCCGGTGACTCGGCCCTACATCCCGGGGGATAATGACTAAAGGGGCTAGTCTGGGTTAGCGATTTTTGCCTCAGGGCCCCAGGTGGCATGGGGTAGCAGGCGTACCTTGCCCTTTAGGGGTAAGCTATGGTCGTGGCTAGCGGCACCCTGGCCATTGCTAGCCAGGTACCTGGTGAGTACTTCCTGGGCGGCGGTTATGGAAGCGGCCTGGTAATTAAGGATGTACAGATAGGTGTTGTTTTGATGCCAACTGGCGGACTTTTCCCAAATGCGCAGCGTAAACCCATCGACTTCCTGGGAAATCTTATAGAAAATCAGGTGATCATCTGTCGCTAACGCATACATGCTGGTGCGCCCGAGGCAAAATAAAAACACTTTTAGAATACCCAGGGGTCTATAAAGATTCGAAAAAACCTTAATAAATTAATCATGGTGATTTAGCTTTGAGCTGCAGTGCTCCAGCCCAGAGGCCGGCGATCCCCAGGACTGTGGGGGTGAACCAGTCTCCCCAACGGACATAAACGGTCTGGCTTTGCCGACGGTAGAGGCTAGCCCGGTGCAGGGTACGGCGGTGGGGTGGACCCAGCCAGCGGGTCTGGCCGTGGTTATCGACGGTTCCGGAGAGGCCGGTGTTGGTGATGCGCAGGGCCCAGCGATCGCTCTCCACCGCCCGCAGCACGTCGAGGGCGTGGTGTTGGGCCATCATGCCGAGGGGGTAGGGGTCGTTGTTAGAACTGGTGACAATAAATTCTGCCCCGTCCCTCACCTGGCGACGTAATAATCGACTGTAGGCCGATTCGTAGCAAATGCCCACCGCCGCCACCCCCACTTGGGTGCGAAAGGTTTGTTGGGGTGCCCCCGGCACCAGGTAGCTATCCAGGGGGGAGAGGCGGCTGAGGATCTGGCCCAGGACTGCCTCAAGGGGAATGTATTCCCCCAGGGGCACTAGCTTCACCTTGTCGTAGCGGCCATGGATGTGGCCATCGGGGCGGAGCTCCAGCAGACTCTGGGTATAGGCACCGCGATCGCCCCTGGGGGCTGGGGCAAAGGTGCCAAGCCAGAGGGGGACACCAGTTTCATCCACCAGATCGCGGAAGAACCTGGTGGCGGGCTCCTGGGCTTGCCAGATCACCGGCAGGGCCCCCTCCGGGGTGATCACCGCCCCTACCCCCTGGCTGGCCAGGGCCCGGTAACCCTCGCCGTAGGCCTGGAGGGCCTGGCGCACCCCGGCGGGGGTGAGCTTTTCGCGGGTGGGAATGTTGCCCTGGATCAGGCCCAGGTGTAGGGCCTGACCAGGGTCCTCCAGACTTTGCGGCTGGGGCCGCCAACCGCCTGCCATGGCCAGCACCAGTAGGCCCAGGGCTAGCCCAGCTGCGGCCTGACCCCCTAACCGGAAGCGCCGGGCCAGGCCCCCGCGCCACGGCCTATGGGCCAGTTCCGCCAGCAGGCCATTCCCCCCCACCACCACGGCGGTGACCAGGGCTGGCCCCGACAGTCGGGCCAGGTGCAGCAGCCAGAGATTGCCAGGGCTTTGGGTGAGGCTGAGGGGGGACCAATCCAGGGGGGACTGGTTGCGCAGGCTTTCCAGGCCGCCCCACAGGGCGATGCCCGCCAGCCAGCGCAGCCCCACCCGGTGGGGCCAGTGACGGACCAACAGGCCCAGGGCCAGGCTCCATAGGGCACTGCAACTGGCTCCCCACAGGCTAATGAAGATCCAGACGCCCAGGGCGATGGCTACACTCCCCAACCAGGGCACCCCTAACCACATCAGGGGGTGGAGGTGGGTGATCCACCCCAGCGAGAGGCCATAGTAGGCCAGACCCCAGACACGGCAGTGGAGGGTCTGGTGCAAACAGCGTTGACCAGGGCTGGCCAGGATAACTCCCCAGAGGGGCACCAGGGCGACCCAGGCCAGG
>CAYVMR010000279.1:0-3049 GCA_964452545.1 uncultured bacterium | reverse complement strand
GATGTCACCCCGATCGTGGAGGGCTACCATGGCGACACCTCCCGCACCTTCCTGGTGGGGCAGGTGGCACCCCGGGTGCAGCGCCTGGTGGAGGTGACCGAGCAGTGCCTGTGGCGGGGGATCGAGGTGGTCAAGCCCGACGCCCGGGTGGGGGATATTGGCGCCGCCATCCAGGAGCACGCCGAGGCCGAGGGCTTTTCGGTGGTGCGCGACTTTGTCGGCCATGGGGTGCATCGAATTTTCCATACCGCTCCCCAGATTCCCCACTATGGGGTGCGGGGTAAGGGCAAGAAACTGCGGCCCGGCATGGTGTTCACCATTGAGCCGATG
The DNA here is from genome assembly GCA_964452545.1 of uncultured bacterium. Classification (GTDB taxonomy): domain Bacteria; phylum Cyanobacteriota; class Cyanobacteriia; order Phormidesmidales; family Phormidesmidaceae; genus Nodosilinea. The sequence continues at coordinate 2,719 of CAYVMR010000279.1, read as the reverse complement.
ATTAACCTGGGCTCCCACGAGGCGGAAATCCTGGCCGATGGTTGGACGGCCCTCACCGTCGATCGCTCCCTGTCGGCCCAATTTGAACACACCGTGGCGGTCACCAAAACCGGGGTGGAGGTGCTCACCCTGTCGCCGGCGGCGGTGCTGGCCTAGGCGACCGGTGATCGGCCATGGAACGTTTTACCCAACTGTTTCAAGCCCTGGATGCCACCCCCTCCACCACCGCCAAGGTGCGATCGCTGCAGGTCTACTTCCAAACCGTGCCCCCCGCCGACCAGGGCTGGGCCCTCTACCTGCTGCTGGGCAAAACCCGACGCCGCACCGTCACCGCCCGGCTGCTGCGCCAGACCTTTTTAGCGGTGAGCGACCTGCCGGAGTGGCTGTTTCAAGACTGCTACGCCCAGGTGGGGGACTCCGCCGAGGTGATTGCCCTGCTGCTGCGCCACACCCCCCTACCCCCCGCCCCCCGGCTCGACCTGCCCCTACACCAGTGGATGGAGACGGTGATTCCCCAGGCCAAGGCCGCCCAGGACGATAGCCAGCGCCAGGCCCTGATCCGGTCTTGGTGGGCTGGCCTCGACTCCGATCGGATCCTGGTGTTGAATAAAATTCTCACCGGGGCCTTTCGGGTGGGGGTTTCCGAGAAACTGGTGATCAAGGGGTTGGCCGCCGCCACCGGCCTCAGTGAAGCGGTGTTAGCCCACCGCCTGATGGGGGAGTTTACCCCCAACCTGGAGTTTTATCAGGCCCTCACCCAACCCAGCCCCACCGCCACCCCCCCCAGCCAGCCCTACCCCTTCTTTTTGGCCAGCCCCCTGGAGGTGGATCGGTTTGTCCCCGACCCATGGGGCGACTGGCGGGCCGAGTGGAAATGGGATGGCATCCGCGCCCAGGTGATTCGCCGGGCTGACCAGGGGTTTATCTGGTCCCGGGGGGAGGACCTGATCACCCCCCAATTTCCCGAGATTGTTGAGGCCCTGGCCGCCTTTCCCAACGGCGTGGTGATAGATGGCGAACTGCTCTGCTGGCAGGGAGACCGGCCCCTGCCCTTCAATCACCTGCAAAAACGCCTGGGCCGCAAACAGGTGGGCAAGCGGCTGCTCACCGACTACCCGGTTCACTTCATCGCCTACGACCTACTGGAGGAGGCGGGGCAGGATCAGCGCGCCTACCCCCTGCAGGACCGCCAACAGCGCCTGGCCGATCTGTTGCAGCGCCACCCCCACCCCCACCTGCACCCCTCCCCCAGTTTTAGGGTTGGCTCCCTGGCGGAGCTCACCCGCCAGCGCGACCAGGCCCGAGCCCAGGGGGCGGAGGGGCTGGTGATCAAGGCCCTGGCCAGCCCCTACCTGGTGGGGCGGAAGCGGGGTTACTGGTGGAAGTACAAACTCGACCCGATGAGCCTGGATGCGGTGCTGATCTATGCCCAGGCCGGTAGTGGTAAGCGGGCTAACCTATTTACCGACTATACCTTTGCCCTCTGGCAGGACGCTACCCTGGTGCCCTTTGCCAAGGCCTACAGCGGCCTCGATAACCGGGAGATTGAGGCACTAGACCGCTGGATTCGACGCCACACCCTGGAGCGGTTTGGGCCGGTGCGATCGGTGCAACCCCTGCAGGTGTTTGAGATTGGCTTTGAGGCGATCGCCCCCTCTAACCGCCATAAATCCGGCATTTCCGTCCGCTTCCCCCGGATTTTGCGCTGGCGCCAGGACAAACCCCCGGATCAGGCCGACAGCCTGGAGACGGCCCGGGCCTTGATGGCCCAGTCCGCATCGCAGCCCCTCCCGGTCAACCCCTAGGGGTGAATCGGGGGGCCCGGTTGGGTGGCAACTCCACCACCAGGACGGGGTATCCCTGCCGCCTCGATAGACTACCCAGAGGCCAGAAACGCCGCCACCCGATCTCCCAGGCCGGGGCTGTCTAGGTCGGCAAACTCGTAGTGCACCCGGTGGATGGGCTTGTTGAGGGGGAGCAGGGCGGCCAGATCGATGGGGGTGCCAGAGACGATCAGATCGGCGGGGGTGTGGTTGAGGGTGGTGCCCAGGGCCTCCAGTTGCTCGGGGGAATAGCCCATGGCGGGCAGCACCGGGCCAATCTGGGGATACTGTTGGTAAACCCTGGCGATCGCCGGTGGGGCGAAGGGCCGGGGATCGACAATCGCCGCCGCCTGGGCCTGGGTGGCGGCGATGTAGCCGGCACCATAGGCCATCCCGCCATGGGTGGTGGTGGGGCCGTCCTCCACCACGATCACCCGTTGGCCCGACACCGCCGCCGCTCCCTCCAGGCGCAGGGGTGACCCTCCCCTGACGATGGGGGTCTGGGGACACAGCGATCGCAGCCTCGCCATCAATTCTTGCACCGCGCTGGCCGGGGCCATGTCCGCCTTGGCCACCACCACGATGTCCGCCATCCGCAGCACCGCCTCGCCGGGGTGGTAACCGGTTTCATGGCCGGGGCGCAGGGCATCCACCAGGACGATGTGCAGGTCCGGCTGCAGCAGGGGAAAATCGTTGTTGCCCCCGTCCCAAAGCAGTAGATCGGCCTCCTGGGCGGCCTGGGCCACAATTTCGCCGTAGTCCACCCCGGCATAGACCCGATTCCCCGCCGCCAGGTGGGGTTCGTATTCCTCCCGTTCCTCCAGGGTGCAGTGGGCCGTCGCCAGATCGGCCAGCTGGGCGAAGCGCTGACACCGCTGGCGCTCCAGGTCGCCGTA
>CAYVMR010000278.1:0-3062 GCA_964452545.1 uncultured bacterium | reverse complement strand
CCCCTGCCACTGGGCCGGGCTGCAGTAGCTGCGATCGATGATCACTGTCACCGCTGGGCTACGGAACCCCTGCCGCAGCCCCAGCCCTAGGACCAGGAACGCCAGCCAGCCCAGGACCAGGGTACGAATTAAGCGTTGGTTTGGGTTACCCATGGGCTAGAGACTGACCTGGAATAAGTCTTTAAATAAACTCTGCACATTTTCTGGAGTGCCCTGCTGCACCGTGGCCTCCCGCAGATTGGCGATCGCCTGCAGTTCCGCCTGGCTGACTTCCCCATAGGCGATCGGGTAAAACCGCACCTGGCTATACTCCAGTACCGACTGAATAGCCTCAAATTTATAACCCCGGTTGACCTCGCCATCGGTGAGCAACAGCAGGTAGAAGCGGCCATTGGGGTCACTGGCCTGCTTGTCCAGCAGGTCCGCTAACCCCACCATCAGGCCATCGTACATGGCGGTGGCCCCATTTGCCTGGAGCTGATCGACGGTGGCCAAAAAACGCTGGTGTTGTCGTTCATCGAAGGGAGCCAGGGGGAGCCGCCGCACTGGGCGATCGGCAAAGCTGACGATGCCTACAGAATTACCGGCGTTGATCTGACCCGCGGCCACCCGCAGCCCCTCCTGAAGGGCCTGGAGGCGGCGGCCCTCCATCGATCCACTGGTGTCAATCACCAGGCTCATGTAGACAGTCCGCCCCCCATCTTTACGACGTTTCCAGTTAGACTGGGCGGCCAGTAGCACCTCCCCAGGGGGCAAGGGTGGGGTTTTGGCGGTTTTCAGGTAGTCGGTCTGGACAAACCCCTGCTGGGCCGCCAGGGCCTGCATCGGTTGAGACTGGGCAAAGGCGCCAAATTCCTTCAGGGCCGCCTGCTGGGCCGGACTATTCCAGGTAAAACCCACCAGGGGGTTATTGTGGGGCACCCCAAAGGGAATGAATTCTGTGGCTTCAAAGCCCGGCACCTGGCGCAGGGCCAGGTAGTTCTGATATTCCAGGGGAAAGGCCTGCAGCTGGCTCTGATCCCGCAGGAAGAGCTCCTGCAGATCCAGGGTGGTGGCGGTGGTGATCAACACCTGGGATTGGAACTGGTCAAACACCGAGTTCACCTGGGGAGTTGCCAGTTCCGCCACGGTGAGGGGGCCGCCATCCTGCTGGTGGCCTGCGGCGCGCCAGTAGAGGGTATAGAGCAGGTTCAGGGCGGTGGAGCTGGAGTAGGGGTTGGGGTAGGCCACGGTGACCTGCCCGGAGGCAATGGCATTGAGCAGGCGGTCAAAGTTGACCTCCCCCTGCTGGGCCAGGCTATCGTAGACGGTCTTGGGCACTACCCAACCGGCGGTGTTGGGCACTAGGCGGGGGGCCACCGCCACGGTCTCCATCCCCTGACTTTGCACCATAGCCACCCATAGATCGTTGGAAGGGCTGTAGCCGTTAGGCTGCACCGTACCCGCCGCCAGCAACCGAGCCGCCGTGCCCGAGGGCACCTGGCGCACCCCCACCTGCACCACCTGGCCGCTGGGCAGGGTCACCTGACGCTGGTTAAAGGCCTCCGCCACCTCCACCAGCCAGCGTTCATTCTGGCGATTCACATTGGCCTTCTCGGAGGAGCTAAAGATTTCCAGGTAGAGACGGTTATCCCCCGGTTGGGGGGTGGCCCCGTAGAGGGGAAAGTCCTCCAGGCGAGGCAGGGGGTCGGGGGTGGCATCGGTGGTGTAGCGGGCGGCGGTGGCATCACTGACCACCTCGGTCCCGACATCGATGTTGGGTAAAATTGACTGCTCCACGGCGGCCCTGGCCTGCTCGAAGGACTCTACCCGGGGGGGACCACTGCCCGGCAGGCTACCGGGGCCACAGTTCCACAGGAGAACGGCACTCAGGCCCAAGAGGAAGGCTAGCAGCGATCGCTTCACAGCACTAGAGGTCATGGCCAGCAGTAGGGAATGGGTCAGGGAAGGCCCTAGGGTTCTTTTAAACCCCCGCCCCTGGAGGGAGCTGGGGAGCCCCAGGAGCGGCCTCAGGCACAATTAACAGGCGGCGCAGCTGTCGTACCAAGAACCGTTGGGTCAGACCGGAGAGCACCGCCTGTCCCATGGCCTGGGTTTCGGGCTTAAATAGTAAGGGGGGCAGGCGGCTGGCCACTTTGATCGGATCGAAGCCCTGGGTTTCCTGCAGGATGGTGAGAATCCGCAATAGCTGCTGCAGGTCATGGCCTGGATGAGCGGCAGGTTCTAGGCTGGGGGTGTCGGGAATCAGGCCCAGGCGCTGTTGTATCCAGGTGGTGGCCGATCGCAACGAGCTCTGGCCCAGCTGATCCACCGCCTCAATTAATTGGGAAACCATGCGATCCCGCAGAAACTCGCCCCGATCGGAAAAGATAAACTCCAGGGTTTGGTCTAGCACCTGGTCTAGATTATACTCGCTATTGTCGCGGGCATTGCGCAGCAGGTTCTCCAGCCGATTCCAGCGAAAGCCACCGTCCTTAAACAGCAAATCCTGCAGGGAGGCCCGCAGTTGGGGGGCGGGGTCGGTGAGCAGTCGCTTGGCCACGTAGGGGTAGGCCTTACTCAACACCTTAAAGTTGGGATCCACATTGATGGCAATGCCCTCCAGGGTAACCAGGGAGCGAATGATCAGGGCATAGTAGGCGGGCACCCGAAAGGGGTACTCGTACATCAGCGCCGAAAACTCGTCGGTGATGCTCTTGAAGTTGAGCTCCGCCACGCTGGCCCCCAGGGCATTGTTAAACACATTGGCCAGGGCCGGAATAATCGGACTCAGGTCGGTGTCCGGGGTGAGGAACTCCAGCTTGACGTAGTCCCCCGCCAGCCCCTCAAAGTCGCGGTTAACCATGTGCACCACCGCCTCAATCAAGCCATAGCGCTGCTGGGGTTTAACCTGGCTCATCATGCCAAAGTCCAGGTAGGCGAGGCGGCCATCGGGCATGGCCAGCAGGTTGCCGGGGTGGGGGTCGGCGTGGAAGAAACCATGCTCCAGCAACTGCCGCAGGGAGCACTGCACCCCCACCTCGATCAGGTGGGTGGCGTCGATGCCCAGGCGGCTGAGCTCC
>CAYVMR010000277.1:0-3080 GCA_964452545.1 uncultured bacterium | reverse complement strand
GACGCGGTAGTGTAGGATCCTTTGCGTCTCATCTACTTCGATCGTACCTCGTTAGCCCAGGAACCGCTATAGTATAGGTATCGATGAAAATCCCACTGGTTTTCGGGTAACAGCCAGCCAGAACGCATAGAGTAGGGTGGATCGATCAAAGCATTTACTGAGTACGGGTTCTGACCAAACGTAAACTTCGATTTGGCTGGACTGCGTCAAAATGGATTTGGAGCAAGGTTAGCAGCTGATTGACTCTGTTTGCTTTACTTAACTTAATGATCCTCAACCGGCTATGGCATCTAGAAAACAGCATGACGAACGCACCTATTCGAATTGAATTTAAGATACTCACGTACCAGTATGCCTCTGACTAAGTTTTGTTAGTCAACCAGGTCATCCACAGTGATGGGTTTTGATTTCCCGGTGCGCTTTTTTACTTTGCTTTGGCTTTTTTGCCAGAATCTTTAGTTAGGCCTTGGCGAAAATCAAACTTTCTCGAGCAACTTTCGATGCCAGTGCTGTAAGGCGTTTGATAGAGACGTGCCTGCTATGGACGGCCATATCGAACCTGCCCCACCATCTGGGTCCACTTCATTTACCCTGGTGCAGAGCATGGGGACAAATTGGCTGAGCATCAGCACCATGGTGTTCAACTTGAATGGGTTCAACTTTAACCAGTCGATTCTGGATTCCTAGGGTCGGGTGATTGGCACCTGGGCTAACCTGGGTATGGAAGTGATGCACGAGCGCAATGCTCACAACTTCCCTCTGGACTTGGCTGCCGCTCAGGCTCCTGAAATCATCGGTTAGTCTATAACTTGATTGGTTGATAGCGAAGCGCTCTCCTCGGAGAGCGCTTCGCTTTTTGGGCTAAGCTATGACCAGTCCTAGCCTGCCTGCGATCGCTAACAGTGCCTTCTGGCGTCACCACCAACCTGGAACGGGTAGGCCTACTCGGCGAAAGACACTATCGCATCGCAAAGCTTTCTGTCGAGTACAGATATCATCTACTCTTCTACTTTACCCACTCGGATACCGCTATATAAGTAAAACCCCCGGTCTTCAGACCGGGGGAAACCCCATCAGGAGACGCCTAATGGAGGTTCAGCCCATGGTTGAAACTGTCATTTAGCGCTCTACTTAAGCCTACCCAATCACCGTCTAGATAGCACAGTTGAAGCTGGAATTTCATGGTAACCACACAGTTTTCTGGGGATAGGGCCGGCTCACCTCTTAGGCTTCTTCCTCGACAAATTCGGGGCGAGCACTGCGGGGAATTGGCCAGTCTGGATTTTCACCGCCAATCAAGCACTTCTCAATTACCACATATTCGCGGCTGAGCTGCTCTAAGGCATTAATTAAAATGTCCAGGGCCAGGGCATCACTGGTACCCAAATCAAACCAGCAGCGCGCCCATCGCCCTTCGTATTCCACCTCCCCCATGTTGTGCATCAGGGACACCATGCTATCGCTCAGTTGGTCCTGGTCGTAGGGCATGTAGCTAAGTTCCAGGCCGGTGTCCTGGACCTGCAGGTTTTCGGCGTTAAAGCCTCCTAATTTCCCTAAAAAGAACCAGGAGGAAAACACCTCGTCAACATACTGTTGCTCCAGGGGTGAGGGCACCGTGTCAAACCCTAACCAGACCCAGAGGTTGAAAAAATCACATTCGCGAAACTCTACCTGCATGGTTATCCTATCGGCTCTCCGAGCCCTGATTGATGCCAGAACGTTCTGCACAAATCGACCCTTCTACCCCCTCCGCCAGGCATTCCTCAAAGCGCATCTGTCGCACCGTGGAGTCCGGTAGTTGATCGGCGTAGGCGAGGGCCTTAGCATAAAGGGGTAGACTGCCCTCCATGTCCCGTTTCAAAAAGAGGATTTGGGCTTTCAGGTAGATGAGATCGGGGTTGCTGGGGGCCGCCTTTAGAGCCCTATTGACCTCCACTAGGGCCTCATCGTAACGCTGCAAATCCCGCAGGCCGATGGCAATACCCCGATGGGATAGGTAGGTGGGGTAACCATTTTGCAGACGGGCAATGGCTTGGTCTGGGTTGGAAAAGGGCAGGTTGACGGCCAGTAATAGATCCATAAATCCTTTAAGGAGACTCAGTTCTGGATCGGCGGGGTTGATCTGTTCTGCCGCCCCTAGTTCACTAAAAACCTGCTGAAGCATGCGCAGGGCGGTGGGTGTAGCCCGGGCAATGCCCTGGGTTTGTAGCACATGGGCCCCCTCCAGGAAAATGCCTACCGCCTTATAGAGGTGGCCGCGCAGGGGATCCTTGGCCTTCAGAGCCTCGGCGGTCTGCTGGGTTAACCGCGCCTGGTCGAGTAAGCTAGCCAGGTCATTGCTCAGGTAGCTGAGGGCGGCGGCGATGGCGTAGTTGATGGGCTCCTGGGGTTCTTGGGCGATCGCCGTCCTGGCTAACTGGCGGGCCGCGCCGTAGTCACCCTCGTAGAATAGGGCTTTGAAGGTTGCCTCGCTGGCTGGCCCAATATTGTGAGGTTGGTCTGGCCTAAAGGGATCGGCTCCCCAGGTTGGAATTGCTCCCCAGCCCAATAATAGGGCGGCCAGGGTACCGCTCCAAAATTGTCTGGAAATCCGGGAGATCAAGGGGGGCAGTCGGTTGCAGGCCATGGCAGAAAGGGGATAGGGTTAGACGTTGCTGACGGAGATGGCCAGGGCGATAGCCCCTAGGCGATCACCTGGGTAGATTGCCGCAGGTAGGCTTGGATAAAGGGTTCCAGGTCGCCGCCCATGACATCATCGATGGCGGTGGTTTCCACCCCCGTGCGTAGGTCCTTAACCATTTGGTAAGGATGGAAGACGTAGTTGCGAATTTGGTTGCCCCAGGCGGCTTCCACCATATCGCCCCGGATTTCAGCGATCGCCTGGGCGTGTTGCTCCTGGGCAATGATTAGCAATTTAGCCTTGAGGATGGCCATGGCCTTCTCACGGTTTTGCAACTGCGATCGCTCCTGGGTACACCGGACAGAAACCCCTGTCGGCAGGTGGGTAATGCGCACCGCCGTTTCCACCTTGTTGACATTCTGGCCCCCCGCCCCGCCGGAGCGAGAGGTTTTGATCTCCA
>CAYVMR010000276.1:1773-3121 GCA_964452545.1 uncultured bacterium | reverse complement strand
CATGGTGGGGAATAAATTTTTAACCAATCTCTCGAATATGTTTACTAACATCAACCTCACCGATATGGAAACCTGCTACAAGGCCTTTCGTCGAGAGATTCTGCAGTCCATCCGCATTCGGGAAAATCGCTTCGGCTTTGAGCCGGAGATTACCGCCAAGGTGGCCAAGCTCAACTGCCGCATCTACGAGGTGGGGATTTCCTACTATGGCCGCACCTACCAGGAGGGCAAGAAGATTGGCTGGCGGGATGGCGTTCGGGCGATCTACTGCATCCTGCGGTACAACCTATTTGATTGATGGTTTAGGAAGAACGCCGAGGAAGATCTATTAGAGGATAGCGCCTTAGGGCAGTGGGGAGCAGGGGGAGATTTGTAGGCCAAACGCTTGTGCTCCTGACCACTGACTCCCCTGCCTAATACCCCCTCTTTGTTACTAAGGGCAACGATATTCAGGTTCATAACCCTGGGGTCCGGGTCTAGCCCAGGGAGCTATCCTGGCCAGATCGCGATCGCCGCTGGCGTGACTCCCGGGGGGAGCCGCCGGCCATTTCGTATTCGCTGCTAGACCGACCGTAGACCACCGCCACGGCCTTGAGCATCAGATCAGACCACTCGGCCAGTTCGCGCTCGGCATTGAGCAGGTCGTTGTAGGTCTGATCGACGTTAGAGAGCAGGCGATTATAGTGAGTTTGTCGGTCTCGCAGGGTATCCAGCCGCTGCCGATAGGCGTTTAGGGTCATGCCGTTGCCCAGGTCGAGCTCCTGGCTGATGGATGCCATCGCCGCTGCCCGCCGTTCTGCCTGGTTAAGCACCTGAGAGGTGCGTTTTCGACGTGCCATAATCTTTCTTCCTTGAGCATGAGAGAACCGTTGGTAGGGCTACCAACACCTCCAAGTATGCACAGTGAGCTCTCGAATCATATCCGTGGAAATAACCAAAAGTTTAATATTGATTTAAGATTTTTCTGAGTGTTTTCTCGGATCAGTAGCTCGAAGGGAGTAGGGAGAGGAGGATTATGGGGCGCAGGTTACAGGGCGCAGGGCAACGGGCAGGGGAGAGGGAAAATTTATGGCTTTTTTAAGGTTGACTAAAGCAGTTCCTGAGTATTTTCCCTGATTACGGGTCTCAAGGATGTATCGTTTCAACTTGGGGGAGGAAATGGGCGGTGGTCCAGGGGCGAGGGGCTGGAACCTAGGCTGGAAAGGCTCTAGCCCAGTTCAGGTTGGTCGCCAACTAGTAGGCGTTAGCTGCTAACCAGTAAGGGTTTTCAGTAAATGCTTACTGGTTTGTTACTAACGAGTAAGTGTTTGCTGTTAACGAGTAAGTGTTTGCTGTTAACGGGTAAGTG
>CAYVMR010000276.1:0-1673 GCA_964452545.1 uncultured bacterium | reverse complement strand
GTAAGTGTTTGCTGTTAACGAGTAAGTGTTTGCTGAGGAGTGTCAGGGGTCAGGAGACTCTGCTGACCCCTGAATTCGGGAGTGTTTACTCTCCAGCCGCCTGGGCTTCCCCCTGGCGTCGGCGCCAGGCGGCTACCCCCAGGCCAACTAGACCAGGTAATAGGGCGGGGGTGGGCACGGGGGTAATGGCATTAGTGCTGACCCGCACATTGTCTAAGGCTGGGCCGTAGGGAGTATTGATCAGAGAGGTGAAGAGCAACGTGGTGCTGGGGCCGATGGCGGTGAAGTTGTAGGCAACGGTCTGCCAGCCCATGTCGGTAAAGCTTTTGCCGCTGGTATCGAAGCGGTACTCTTGGGCGGTGTTGCCGGTGGCCCCGACCCTCAGGAGCTTTTCCCGGGGATCGCCCCCCGGGTTACCGGCCAGATCAAATAGTACCTGGTAGCTAGCCCCAAGGATGGTATCAAAGGTTTGCTCGACCCCACCCGCCCCTTGCCCGCTGAGATCCACACTTCTAACTCCGTCGGAGACCTCCCAAATGGAACCAGTGTAGTCGATCGAATGGCCTAGAACGGTCCAACCCGGGATGGCTGTGCTACCCGTAGGTAAGGAAATAAATGGCCCTGGTTCGGGGCCAGTCTCAAAGCTGCCGTTGGTGAAGGCGACGGCCTCGGCTGGCCGGCTGGCGAGGGTCAGGCCCGCCAGGGCCAGGGTGGTGGCGGTCAAAACACCGAAGCGACTGATATGAATGTCCATGGGGGTGCTCCTTGCGTGTGTGAGTGCGAACTCCTAGCGATACAGGTTATATAGGGTAAGGTTTTGGGGGCTGTCTAGAGGTTTGTGATAAAAGTTGAGGTTGCAGGCCGTTTCAACCGATCGCTTGGGTCACAACGTCTAGGACACCGTTGATCGGCTAGTTTGATGGTTTACAACACAGGACTCGCTTTCCAGCCATAGGAGATCAACAAGCTCAGGCCCGGTAAGCGGTTTGAATTACCTCCGGCACCTGAGCCTCGTGCACATCTGCAGCGTTTGGTCGAGCTCATGCCGAGGGTCGAGGTTCGCCCCGTGACAAGAGACCCCCATACCCCTAAAAACCAATTCCCAGGTTCAGCTCTACCCTAACCTAGGGAACAGAACAGAACCTGGGAAACGTCTGGCTAAACGGGTTTGGTCGCTGTGCTCTAAAGCCCCGGCTTAGATATTGCCAAACACAGGGGCGATATCAAACTCAGTAATGGTGGCATAACCAGAGCCAAAACGATTATCGACGGTACCCATGAGGAAACCAATGGTTGAATTGGGCGCGACCACCTGGGAGAAGCGCCCGGAGGTGCCAGGGGTATCACTTAGAGCCGTGGTGACTCCGTTAATGGTGACCCCAAAGAAGTCCCAGTTAGGGGCATCATAACTCGCATAGCTCCAGTCGAAGGAAAAGACTGCTGCGAAGTTATCCGTTGTATTGGTGAAGGTCGTGGTACCTCGATCCTCACTATCACCACGTCCTCCGTTGCCTTGACCACGGTAGAAGTTGCCGCTGTAGAAAATCAACTCGTCTGCATTGCTTTCTGAATCGATACTGCCATCGGTATTGGCCGTGTTAGCCAGTTGCCAGTTATTCAGAGCATAGCGGCCCGAGAAACCTGAACTCTCAAAGGCGCTCAAGGGATCCAGG
>CAYVMR010000275.1:0-3142 GCA_964452545.1 uncultured bacterium | reverse complement strand
GCGCTCACCGCAGCAACCCCTCGATGTGTCTGACTATGAGGCGATCGGGGGGATGACCCAGGCCCTCTCTCGCCACGCCGATCAGATCTATAGCGGTTTGCCGGATGATCGGGCTCGCCAGATTGCGGAGGTGCTGTTCCGCTGTTTGACCGACCGGGTGGGGGATGACAGTGATGTGCGCCGTCCCACGGAGTTGCAGGAAATCATCGCCGTCGCCAACGCCAGTGAGGCGGAGGTGACCGCGGTGATCGAGGCCTTTCGGGCTCCCCAGCGATCGTTTCTGATGCCGCCCCCACCCCTGCCCCTGACCGCCACGACGGTGGTGGATATCTCCCACGAAAGCCTGATCCGCAACTGGGATACCCTCAAGGATTGGGTCACCCGGGAAGGGCGATCGGCCACCATCTATCGCCGCCTGGCGGAAACCGCCGCCCTGCACCGCCAGGGCGCAGCCGACTACCTGCGAGACCCCGAACTCACCATCGGCCTCACCTGGCAACGGGAACGCCAACCCAACCCCACCTGGGGCCAGCGTTACGCCCCCAACTTTGAGGAGGCCATGGCCTTCCTCAGCACCAGCGCCGAAGTCCGCACCACCGAAGCCGCCGAACGGGACGCCGCCCGCCGCCGCGAGATCAACCGCCTGCGGGGGTTCATCGCCCTGCTGGGGGGCTTAACCCTGCTAGCCAGCGGTACCTCGATGGCTGCCTGGCTCCAAGGGCAGGAGGCCGAGGAGCAAAGGCAAGCCGCCGAGGAACAACGGCAGGAGGCCCTGGAACAAACGGCCATTGCTGAGCAGAAAACGCAGGAAGCTGAGGACCAAAAGGCCAAAGCGTTGAAAGAAACGGAGCGAGCCCAAGCCGCTGAGCAAGCCGCCGAAGTTGAAAAACGAAAAGCCCTGGAGGCCAGTCAGGCGGAGGCCAAACAACGGCAACGGGCGGAGGCTGGCGAGGCGGAAGCCAGGGAGCAAGCTATCCTTGCCCGACGTAGTGAAGCAGACGCAGTAGTTGCAAAACTTGAAGAAGCAACTGCGAAACGAGACGCTCAGATACAAGCCTTAAATTTTGAGATTCAGGCAAAAGCCTTAAGGGTTGACGATCTATTGACTTCTGGCTTCAACTTACAAGCCTTGGTAGCGGCTACAGCGCTTGGACAGGAAATTCGCAGCATAGAAAGCTTTTCGGGAAATGCCAGTAGTCAGGCTGGGCCTAAGAACTTACCAACTTCTCCTAGGAGACTACAGCAATCATCTGGGGACAATAACCGGAGTGACCGCTCTAGCAGACCATTGACTACCAGTAACCGTATACAGGCCATTTCAGCCCTTGGTAGGGCATTATTTCAACAAGGCATTCAAGAGAAGAATACCCTTAGGGGGCATTCCAATGGAGTCAATAGTGTCAGCTTTTCCCCCGATGGCCGATTCCTAGCCAGTGCTAGTGCAGATCGTACGATTAGACTATGGGATAGCCGTGGTTTTGAGCGAGGGAGGTTAGTCGGTCACACTGGTAACGTAAACTCCATTAGTTTCTCGCCAGATGGTCGGACGTTAGCGAGCGCTAGTAGTGATCGAACGATCAAGCTTTGGAGTATGAGTAGTGGTCGTGAGATAGGCACCCTCCGTGGGCATGACTTGGGTATTACGACTGTAAGTTTTTCTGCAGACGGTCAAACTCTAGCCAGTGCTAGTGCCGATCGGACTGTTAAGTTATGGGACGTGCAAACTAGCAAGGAGTTAATTACCCTTCAAGGCCATGAGCAACCGGTTTGGTCTGTGACCTTCGCGCCCGACGGTAAAACCCTCGCCAGTGCTAGCACTGATGGAATGATAAAACTTTGGGACCGCCAAAGTGGTAGTAATCTTAAGACCCTTGAGGGGCATAACACCTGGGTTCGGAGCGTAGCTTTTTCTCCTGACGGGGAGATTTTAGCCAGTGCTAGCTTAGATGACACGGTAAGGCTCTGGGATATAAACACCGGAGAACAACGTAGAGTGCTGCTTCACCCTCCTGCCGCTCGTAGTGTAAGTTTTTCCCCAACTGGAGAGATATTAGCCAGTGCCGGTGAGGACGGTAATGTGAGACTTTGGGATATTAGAACAGGTCAGGAGCGACAAAGACTATCTGGCCATTCTGGTTCTATATCCAGTGTTAGTTTTTCCCTCAATGGCGATAACCTCGCCAGTGCCGGTGAGGACGGCACTGTGAAACTTTGGAGTCTGGGGGATTCTTCTTGGCAGAACTTTGCCGGTCATGCAGATTGGGTGCGAGGTTTAGCGTTTTCTTCGGATGGTCAGGTTCTGGCTTCGGGGGGGTCAAATGGCCTTATTAAGTTTTGGGATGTGAGGAGTCGACGTGAGTTGTCCAGCCTACCCGGTCATTCCGATTGGGTAAGGGGTTTGGTTTTTTCCTCCGACGGGCAACGTTTCCTATCAGCCAGCGATGATGGCAGCATAAGGTCAGTTGATTTTGATAACCCAGATGCACCTCGGGTTCTGCTTAGCCAAGAACAGTCGCTTTACGACTTAAGTCTTTCCAGGAACGGTGAGATTTTGGCGGCCGCCAGTATGGACCGTACAGTCAAACTCCTGAATCTCCGAACAGGCACACAGAAAACCCTAGCAGGCCATACCGGTTCAGTGTATAGCGTAGACTTTGCACCTAACGATCAAATTCTAGCAACCGCTAGTGCTGATGGCACTGTGAAGCTGTGGGATGTTCTTGCTGGTAAAGACGTACTGACATTCCAGGGCCATACGGGCATGGTCTGGCGAGTCGCCTTTTCCCCGAATGGTACGCTTTTGGCATCATCTAGCTCAGATGGCACGATCAGACTTTGGGACCTTACTGGGAAAGAATTGAGAAACCTGGTGGGCCATTCCGGAGCAGTTGCAGATATCGACTTCAGTCCAGATGGTGAGGTTCTAGCCTCAGCCAGCTACGATGGCACCGTTAGACTTTGGGATATGGCAGGTCGAAAACTACAAACTTTTCCACTGCAGTCTGGTTATCTTTCAAGCATCCGATTTTCGCCCAATGGTTCTAGCCTGGCGGTCACTGGCGCTAGTGGTAAAATTTTCCTCCTACCCCTCGACCTGGAGGACCTGATGGCACGGAGCTGTGGCTGGCTGGCGGACTATATG
>CAYVMR010000274.1:0-3152 GCA_964452545.1 uncultured bacterium | reverse complement strand
TAAAGGAGTCAGCCAGGTACTGGGGGCTGACCTCCCCGAGGCGAGCCATAATCTCCTGTTTTTGGCTCTGGGCCTCGGCTTGAATGGCCTCTAGCCGCACCTGGTAACTCCGCTGCAGGGTGGCCAGATCGGTTAGGGCCAGATCGCGGCCAGCCTCTACATCGGCCTGGAGTTGGCTAAACTGATCCGCCATGGTCGCCATCAGGGCATCGAGTTGGGCGCGGAGCTGCTCCTGTCGCTCTGTGGCGGTGGCCAGGAGGTTAGCCTGGTCTTCGCCAAGACGTCGGTCAAATTCATCGATTTTGTCGAAGACCCGATCGCGCTTCGCAAAGATCAGCTCCCGCACCTGCCCCAGCTGCTCCGCCAGGGCGGCCTCCATCGTCCCCAGGTTATCCAGCACCTGGCGATGGCGTTCCAGGGTCTGACGCTGCAGTTCCTCGGACTGGTCTTTAAAGGTCTGGGCGGTGGTCTCGAGATCCTTGAGTACCGTCGATCGCTGGATTTCCGCTGTGGTTGCCATTTGACCCAGCTGGGTCTGTAGATCCTGGTTAACCTGGTCAAAGTCCGCCAGGGTGCGATGCTGGCTCGACTGCACCTGGGCCTGAAGGGTGGAAAACTGGTCGAGGGCTTGGTCGGCGGTGGATTGCAGATGGGCCATCAACCTGGCCTGTCCCTCCTCTAGGTCCAGCTTGAGGCTACCAAATTGCCCCAGAAAGTCGTCGGCTGACTGGCGGAGATCCTGTAAAATTCGGCCGCGTTGGGCCTCCACCTCACTGCGAAGGTTGGCAAAGCGTTGGCTAAACTCATCCAGGTGACGCTGGATGGTCTCCATGGCCAGATCACGATGGCCGTAGATGCCCACCTGCACGTCA
Organism: uncultured bacterium; assembly: GCA_964452545.1. Classification (GTDB taxonomy): domain Bacteria; phylum Cyanobacteriota; class Cyanobacteriia; order Phormidesmidales; family Phormidesmidaceae; genus Nodosilinea. Next base: position 2,280 of record CAYVMR010000274.1, on the reverse strand, counting down.
TGGAGTTGGCCACTCACCTCCTGTTCCTGGGTTTGCAGGCGTTCTAAACTAATTTGCCGTTGTCGATCCAGATCGGCGGCGATGGCAGCGGCCTGTTTCTCCACCTGCTCACTGGCCTGCCCGGTCAACTGCTGGCGCAGATCCGCCAGGGCCGCGATCGCCCGGTCGCGCTCCTCCTGGACCATGGTGGTGAGACTGACCAGGCGATCGCTAAAGCTGGCCTGCCCCTGGTTCAATTTCTGTAGAACCCCATCCTGGTGGATCTCGACATCGCTGCGGAGTCGGTTTACATCCCGCAGGAAGTGGGTTTGAGCCTCTTCCAGGGTACGAAAGACCGCATCCCGTTGCAGTTGAGTGTCCTTACGCAGGGTGACCACCTGGTCGTCAGCGGTCTGGCGTAGGGAGGCTAGGTGACCGACAAAGTCCGCCTCCGTGACCTCCAGTTTGACCTGCAGGTCCGCCAGGGTGGATTGCCAATCATTCAGGGTGCGGGCTTTAAACTCTGCCAGGTCGTCTACCAAACGGTTTAACACTTGCTTTTTGGTGAGGGCCTCTTCCTGGAAGCGATCGGTGCGACTCTCAATGGCACCGGCCATTTCCTCCGCCTGGCTAAGGATCTGCTCCAGGTCGCGGGTAGCCGCATGAATCTTTCGTTCCAGGTTGGTGATGTCGTTAATCTGATTACGTACCACCACCGATACTTCTTGAATCACCGATCGCCGCATCAGCCAGAGCATCCCCACCCCTACCCCCAGCAGCACCACCAGACTGCCCAACAAAACGAAGAACAGGGTGGTGGCCCGGCTAAAGGCTAGATCGGCCTCCTGCTTGAGCTGGGCCAGCTCAGCGGCGGTGGGGGTAGCCTGGGCCATGGCCGTGGAGGTCGGGGCAGCGGGGGGCTGATTCCGGCTGGTCTCCGCCCTGGCCACCATGCCCCCACTCAGCCCCAGGCCAGTGATCAAGAGGGCACGAATCAGCATGGTACTAGCGGTGGGAGAGAGTCTCATCGGAGATATCCAGGAGGGACGGATCGCCCAGATTTGGCAACAAGCCAGAGTTGGCGATAAGACTGGAATGCAAGCCCTAGCCTAGGGCCACCATCAGCCTGGGCAAAACCCAGAGAATATGCCTAGGATACCTGATAGATCCAGAGGTTTGGGCAAATTTGTTGAAGTTCCCCCTCCGCCCCTGATCGACCTTCACCCCTAGAGGGAAAATCCGTTGTCAAATTTACAGAACTTAATGGTAGAGTTTTGCATATCTTATGGTCATCCATCACCCTGAATCCAGACGGGCCCCTTGCCCGCCGGGTAATTTTTCCGTCTCTGGCCGGAGGAGTGTTTGTGGTTTCTGTCCAAGTAGCTTTCTCCACCGCCTGGGGTTTCCTAGCCACACCCTGGGGGGTTGTAAGCTTTTATATTTTTTAAAAAGTTGATCCGTTGTTGAGTCCCCATGAGTCGATCCCTGGAGGGGCTGTTTGCCCAAACCCTAGCCCGTCGTCAAGTTCTAAAATTGTTTGGCGTAGGCGGTGTAGCTGGCCTGTTGAGCTATTCTCGCCTGAGTAAGCCCCAGCCCACCGTGTTTCAGCAGGACCGGCTAGAGCTACCCACCTACGTGGCTAAACCCACCAGGGCGGTGGTGATTGGGGGCGGCCTAGCGGGTCTGGCGGCGGCCTACGAACTCAGCCGTCGGGGGGTGACGGTGACGGTGCTGGAGCGATCGCCCCAGTGCGGCGGTAAAATTGCCAGCTGGCCGATCCAGGTGGGGGATGAGCAACTAATGATGGAGCATGGCTTCCACGGCTTTTTCCCGCAGTACTACAACCTGTTTAGCCTGGTCAACGAACTCAACATTCGGGACAATTTCCAGTCCCTGGGGTTTTACTCCCTGGTTTATAAAGATCACTATAATCCCGAGGTGTTTTACCCCAGCCATTCAGCCTTCCCCTGGAATGTGGTGGACCTGGCCATTTCCTCTAGCAACCGGATGGAATGGGGCATCAACCTCACCCATGTCAAACACCTGCAGGTATTTCGGGAAATTAGCGGCTTCCGTAACCCCCAGACCTACGATCGCCTGGATCAGATCTCCGTAGCAGATTGGGTGGGGGAGGATTTTCCCCGGGGCCTCTACGACCTCTACTTTCTGCCCTTCGCCAAATCCAGCCTAAATGCCCCGGACCGCCTTAGCGCTGGGGAACTGATGCAGTTCTTTCATTTTTATTTCTTCGGCAACCCGGAGGGGTTAGCCTTTAACGGCACCCAGCAGGATATGGGCCGC
>CAYVMR010000273.1:0-3160 GCA_964452545.1 uncultured bacterium | reverse complement strand
CCGCCACCGAAGAATGGGCTGCCCAGCCGATCCCTCAGGACCTGCCGGTAATTGCCCCCGCCACCGAAGAATGGGCTGCCCAGCCGATCCCTCAGGACCTGCCGGTAATTGCCCCCGCCACCGAAGAATGGGCTGCCCAGCCGATCCCTCAGGACCTGCCGGTAATTGCCCCCGCCACCGAAGAATGGGCTGCCCAGCCGATCCCTCAGGACCTGCCGGTAATTGCTCCGGCGACCGAAGAATGGGCTACCCAGCCGACCTCCCAGGACCTGCCGGTGATCGCTCCGGTGATTGCCCCCCCGGCTGATCGAGCAGCCCACCCCGTGGCCAGCCCCACCAGCCTGGCTTCCCTACCTACCATTGCCCGGGTGCAGCCCGCCTCTTCGGCGGTCTCCGCCCCGGTTGACCAAGCGGCGATCGCCCCTCCGCCCCCCTCTGCCCTGGTCAGTATCCCCCCCCAATCCACGGCGGATCAGGTCACCGCTACCCCGGCAAGCCGGGTGGCAGGGCTACCGGCCATCGCCAGCATAGCCCCGCCTCGGCCAGCCGCCCAGGTGTCCTCCCCAGAAAAAAATAGAGAGGTTGAATTTTCAACCCCTCCTGGCGACATTAGCTCAGGGGTAGAGACCCAGTTGGCGGTCTCCCCCTAGTCAATTAACGGATGTATTCCTTCAGAATACTATTTCGATTAGGATGGCGCAGCTTCCGCAGGGCCTTAGCCTCGATCTGGCGGATGCGTTCGCGGGTGACGTTGAAAATCTGGCCAATTTCCTCCAGGGTTTTCATCCGGCCATCATCTAAGCCGTAGCGCAGCCGTAGAACATCTCGCTCTCGGGGGCTGAGACTACCCAGGACGCTTTCCAAATCCTCCCGCAGCAGACTCTTAGACACCTGATCTTCAGGGGTTTCACCGTCGGACTCAATGAAGTCCCCCAGACGGGAGTCTTCTTCCTTACCAATGGGGGTTTCCAGGGAGATGGGCAATTGGGCAGACTTGGCAATAAATCGCAGCTTCTCAATGGTCATCTCCATGCGGGTGGCGATTTCCTCCTCCGTTGGCTTGCGACCCAGCTCCTGGGAAAGCAGCTTGGTGGTTTTCTTAATGCGCGAGATGGTCTCGTAGAGGTGCACCGGTAGACGAATGGTGCGGGACTGATCGGCGATCGCCCGGGTGATCGCTTGACGAATCCACCAGGTGGCGTAGGTGGAAAACTTATAGCCCTTTTCGTGATCAAACTTCTCCGCCGCACGAATCAAACCCAGGCTGCCCTCCTGAATCAAATCCTGAAAAGACAGGCCCCGGTTCATATACTTCTTGGCGATGGAGACCACCAGGCGCAGGTTCGACTGGACCATCCTGTCCTTAGCCCGCCGGCCAACATAGAGGCGGCGCCGAAAACTGGCTAGGGTGAAGTCAGCGCCCTCATCCTGAATGACCGCATCCGCCCATTCTCGATCTTGGGGAGTACGTTGCAGGGCATCCATCAACCCTTCTCGAATTCGCTCCAGCTTCAACAGGTCAGCAATTTTACGGGCGAGTTCGATTTCCTCCTCCGCCCTGAGCAAGCGGATGCGGCCAATTTCCTGCAAATAGAGTCGAATCGAGTCTTCAGTGTAGTGGCGCTTTTTAGTTTGAGCTCGCCGGCGGGTGGTTTTACCCTTGGATGATTTAGCGTCCGCCTCCTCATCGTCTTCTTGAGCAATAAAGTTCTCGTCCCCATCGGTATCCATCAATAGCTCGAGATCGGCTTCTGGATCTATGGTTTCGAGCAAGTCGTTTGCTTGGGTCATGCCGCGATCCTCATGCTCCTTAAAATTGAAAAGAAAAACTGCGATCAGTAGATTAGCTGCACTGTAACCAAACCTATGGGTCGGGTTTAAATCCCGCAGGTTGGAAAATAGACAACCATGGTTAGTGCCTATTCCAGACCATTCACTATCATTCAGCTATCTCCAGTCATCCGATGAACCCATGGGGAAACCCCTAACTCCCTTGGCTAAAGGGTTTGGGCTAGCAAGGGTGGACCTTACTACCCACCCATGGATGATTACCGCCCCTTAGCTCTTCCAATTTTAACCGTAATTTCGAGGGATGTACCACCCCCCTTGGCATTTATGCGGAATACCGATAGGGCTGGACCGTTGTGGCACTCCACTAGGATGCTCAGAGGCTTTAGTGGTAGCGCCGTGACCCGAGAAAAACCGCCGGGTAATGCCTGGATAATCCTGAAAAAACCCTTAAGCCAATTCCCTCAGCCAAGCTCAAAACAAGCGATTTTCGAATAACCTATGCCCCAGGGCCAGCTAGATAATGGCCTCGCTTAGACAAGATCATCACCATTGCCTCAATCAGGAGATACTCCCATGCCAAATGGTAAGCCAAATATTCTGATTCTCTGGGGTGACGATGTGGGCTGGTGGAATATCAGCTACAACAGTCGCGGCCAGATGGGCTACCGCACCCCCAACATTGACCGGGTGGCCAACGAAGGGGTCGCCTTTACCGACTACTACGCCCAGCAGAGCTGTACCGCTGGGCGGGCGGCCTTTATCTGTGGCCAAAACCCGATTCGCACCGGTCTCACCAAGGTCGGCCTGCCCGGTGCCGATGTCGGCCTGCAAAAGGAAGACCCCACCATTGCTGAGCTGCTGAAGCCCCTGGGCTACGCCACGGGGCAGTTTGGCAAAAACCACCTGGGGGATAAGGACGAGTTCTTGCCCACCATGCATGGCTTTGATGAATTCTTTGGCAACCTTTACCACCTCAATGCTGAGGAGGAACCGGAGGATGCCGACTATCCCAAGGATCCTGCCTTTAAGGAGCGGTTTGGCCCCCGGGGGGTGCTGCACTGCTGGGCCGATGGCCAGGGTGGGCAGCACATCGAAGATACCGGCCCCCTGACCAAGAAACGGATGGAAACCGTTGATGATGAGGCTACCCACCATGCCCTCAATTTCATTGACAAGAGCCACCGGGAGGGTAAGCCGTTTTTCGTCTGGTATAACACCACGGCCATGCACTTCCGCACCCACTGTGCCGATAAGCACAAGGGCAAGAGCGGCCAGGGCGACTACAACGATGTGATGGTGGCCCACGATGAGCACATCGGTGAAATGCTCAATAAGCTAGACGAGTTGGGGATTACCGAGGACACCATCG
>CAYVMR010000272.1:0-3209 GCA_964452545.1 uncultured bacterium | reverse complement strand
GACTAGCCGGTCCTTAGGGTCTTTACCGGTCCAGCCAAAGTCCTCGCGGATCAGTGATGAAACTGCCATCGGAGGCCGTATCAGTGGCCTTCACCAGCCATTCGGCATCGCGACAAAGGATTCTGGCACCGGGAGCGATTGTAAGCATGGGATTTTGAAGCTGTTGCGGATATGGGGTCTGGCTAGATCGGCAGCTCACCCCCTATATAAGAGATAGGTTGTCCTATTTTCCAGGGCTTTAGTTCACCTTTCCGATTATTTTGGGAAGGTCAGACCCATCCATAGTAGAAGGTATCTCACACCAGCAGTTGTTCCGTCAGCTCACCATCGGGGCTGGCTATAAACAGGCGAGGTTGGGGGTTGGGCTCTAACACTTCTAGGGGGTACTGCAGAGCCGAGAGTGGCTCTAGCCCTTCACCTTCAAAGTAATCTTGGTAGGTAATCAGGTCTGCTGCTCGATAATCCCCGGCTTCAATTAATTCCCAGGCCTGCTGAAAAGCCTTACTCTGTAACGGCTTGTTTGGGTAAGGGGTCCAATAGTTTAGGGCCCCTGGGCAGGGAATGGGCTCTCGAAAGCGAGCTGGTTTCTCCATGCGGTGCGCCCATAGCTGGTACTCTTTATCCCAAACCGTACCCGTCATTTCAGCAAATCCAATGATGGATTTTCTCATTTGCTTAATCTCAGGGAGGGTGACATCGCCAATCTCTGGAATCTGCTTAAATTCCTCTTCACACTGCGTACTGGCGCTAACGTGAATTAGGCACCGCCCTCGAAAAGAGGTGTTCCAAGACCGATACTCGTAGGGCTTCATTCCCTCTGTGATCAGCATGGCGTAGGGATTAATGATTGAAATTGCTCTAAGAGTACTGGGATAGGGAGACATTGCCGGTTTGCACCTTGTATACAGATTAAAGATACTGAAGCCCTATAACGCCGCCCTTAGCCTGGGTTGGGCCGGAGTAGCTTAATTACTAATTCATAGTTTTCCCTGATGATCGGGAAAGCTGATGAAAAATTTACAATCTTAAGGTTACTTAATCCTTTATAACGCTACAGCTAGCTTGCGCCTAACCTGACCAGTTATCACTGGGCAACTTTGGTGAAGACAGTAGCCCTATGGCAGGTTTTCTGGAGGCTGCCTTCTCCAGCAGGGCGATCGCATCATCCACGGCAAAGAGCTTTCTACTCAGGCTATCCAGGCAATTGTCACCAGGCGGGCATCAAGCACGCTGCATACCCCCTACTCCCCCGCAGTTGCCTAGCCATTGGCCTTAGTCGGGCTCAGGGAGCTCTCTGTCCCATCGCTCACAGTCGCGATCAGGGTCAATATCAATTCCTATCGGTAGTTGGGTACCGCAGAGATAGGGCGGGTCTTCACCTTCTAACTGTTCTTTAGTCAGTCCTTTGGTGCTGCTTAGATCGATCCACCCGATATGGGTACCGCTAAGATTGGTATTCCTGAGATCAGCACCGTTAAGGTTAGCGTCTAGGAGACAAGCATTGTTGAGAAAAGCGCCTGTAAGATTAGCATCGCTGAGAACGGCACCTTGTAGGTTTGCGCGACTAAGGTCAGCACGAAAGAAGTTAGCACTGTTTATCTTGGCACCACTAAGATTGGCATTACTAAGGTTGGCTTGGTAGCCTACCGCATTACTGAGATCGGCATTGCTGAGATCAGCATTACTCAGGTTGGCGTTGTAAAACGCAGCATTACTGAGATTGGCACCGCTGAGGTTGGCATCTTTGAGATTGGCATTATTAAGTTGAATGCCTCTAAGGTCTGCATTAAGGAGCTTGGCGCCAAAAAGGGTACCAAAAGAAAGATCAGCACCGCTCAGATCAGCACCCCACAGATCAGCCCCATCCAAGTCAGCCCCAGCTAAGCTTAATTTTAGCCTGTTAATCACTTCCGCTTCCAAAAGAAAACGGATTAGGCTAGTCTTCCGACTTCCATTCAGCCGCCGTAATGTAGTAAGAGTTCTGGCCCGAATCACATCTACTGAGACATCTAACAACTGCCTCTCCTCTGGTGTAGCAGTGTCTACTGTGGTAGGAGCCGTAGATATTTCTTGAAAGTCTAGATCCTTTTCGGCTTTGGCAGCCTTAGTCGAGATCGCTAACAGGTTCTTCTCTACTAACAGCGCAGAAACCTTGTCGTAATAGTTTTGCAGGATTTCTTCCTGGCGGTTTTCATCCGCAATGTCCCGTTCTAACTTCGCCTGCTCCTCATTCCGCTGTTGCTGCTGTAGCTGTAACCAGAAACCTAAAACAGCCAGGGATACTGGAACACCAGCTAGGCTTAACCAGTCCCATAGGGTTTTACCTTTGAATCCAGAAAAAGGGTGGGCCTTTGGGATATACCCAGCGACAATGAGAGCGACAAACATCCCTAGCCCAATGCCTAGGATGATTTTGTTGCAGCGCTTCTTCGCCATCGCCCTACCTCCTGGGTTCTAGTGTCCCACTTGTTGCTGGTTAAGTGAGCGGTAATCCCCCTGGCTGCCATCAGGAAGCCAGGGTAAGCGATGGCTGGCTTTCCTGGACATACTCTGGCAGGTTACTAAAGGATATTTGCTCGTACTCACAAATTAAGTCTTACTCCAGCATCGCGACAATCACAGTGAGCCCAGATACCATCCAACTTGGCTAGCACTTACTCGGGCGGCCCTGGGGAGTCAGGCCGAGTAACCCGGTCATCGCCAATCCAAGCTAGTGGACACAATTCCCCCAGGACCCTGGCGCGATCGCACCCCTCCGCCCAATTGCCTAACCCAGGTCATCCCCTTCTCCTGGTGGCCAAGCTAAACGTGACTCGACAAAACACCGCTGCGGCAGGCCAACACCACCCCACCGCTATCCAGTCCTTTGAAATACCCGTGCACCCTTCCAGAACCCTGATCAGAAAGGTTGAAATCTAGGCAAACAGCTTGTTTAAGAGGTTTTATAACCCCAGGGGTTCCAGCTAGGCTTCAGAGATTTACAACAGATTAATCAACCATGACAACTCGGCAGGTGGTAATTGATATTCCCGAAACCGTACTCCTGTCTGAAAAGACAGACGAAATTACCTTCGCCCGTGAACTGCGCACCCTGGCGGCGGTAAAACTTTATGAGCTGGGCCGTCTCTCCTCCGGGCGAGCGGCTGAACTAGCCGGCATGACCCGGGTGGAGTTTCTGCTCAGTCTGGATCGCTATAAGGGGTTTCCCC
>CAYVMR010000271.1:0-3209 GCA_964452545.1 uncultured bacterium | reverse complement strand
ACCATACCCCTATTCCTGGCCGTTGGATAGCTTTTTGCCAAAATGAGAATTGCTGGCCAGCTGTTACTGAGAATCCCCCCTAGGACAGCTGCCTAACCCCTTAACCGCCATCCCCTCAGCCAGGGGGTAGTGATTGGCAAGCGCTCTATCAAAATAAATAAAAATGGGATTATAGCGCCGATACAACCCGGTTTTCCCTGCCCCCTGGCACCCCCGTGGGCGACCCAGCCCTGGAATCGACTGATTTTCTAGCTCAAGGGAGAGGGCACCGCCGGTATCCTATTAAGCCCCATGGATCCGCTCCATTGTCGCCCAGATTACCCGCCTCTTAACCAGGACTTTCTCTATGGAATATATTGAAAAAAGTCGAAAAAATTTAGGGTTTTTTTACATCAGTTTTCCTTTCCCCAGGTTTTCCACAGATGCATCTGACTTTTCCACACGTTTTGACGAAGCCATGCGGGTTTGCCTGACTATAAACTTTTTTCAATTCCACAACGTCGCCCCAGCTGGGGATGACTTAAGTCACGGGAAAGAGCTACGGAGATCGCTGAAACCCCTATGACCTCGTTGGCCATGGATTTGGCCTAGATCATAGGGGGGGTGATGACAAGGTTGACATCCCCCATGACTCTGGTGACAATGATGCGACCAAGGCAATCAGCCCTTGTTCCTGACCCGTTCGGTTAACCTCTAAAGCTTGATGTTAGGGGGTCTCACCCCCTTTGACGGGTTGGCAGGGGCAGTTTTTTGGCGTTTAATTTTACCGTTGGGGAAGTTCAAATGAGTGAGTTAATGACGGAAGCTATCGCCCCGAGAATTAGTTTGAATGTGGAGGTGCCGGAGGAACTGTTCACCGCTATGCAGGACTACGTCGGCACCCACCCGGCCTGGAGTCAACATCGAGTGGTTTGTGCCGCCTTGTCGTTATTTCTAATGCAGAATGGGATTAGCGATCGCCGCATTAACCGACTGTACCTGGACGCGGTGTTTGACTACGCCGCCTGATGCCCTTGCCCTTGACCACCATGGACTTTGAGACCGCCCGTCAGTTTCTCCTAGGACAAACCCTGGCCGGTGACCGCTCCGATAGCTTTATGGCCTGTTTGGGCCAGGGGCGGCCACCGGTGCCGGGCCAGGTTACTTCCCTGCTGCTGGCCCTAAAGGTATTGTTCACTGGGCTACGGGGGGAGGCCTACCTGGACCGGAGCCTGGTGCGGGCCCTGGTAACCCTGATCCACGACGCCCCCGAGTTACTGCGCCAGGGTCAGGCCCAGGGGGTATTCTGGCCCCCCCTGCTAGAAGAGGACCTGACTCGCCTGGGACAGGCAGCCCAGGCAATTATTCAAGACCATTGGCCAGAGTAGGGTTGCCCCCTAGGCCTGGTAATCTTGCATGGCGTTGGGCCGCAGTTGCTTCAGCACGGGGCTAGCCTGGCGGACCATGGCCTCCGACCCCCGCACCACCACCAGGAATTGACCTTGTTCGAGACGTTGACGGTAGGGGGGATTAGGGTTACCGGCGATCACCAAGCTAGGTCCGCCACCCATGAAGAAGGCCCCCATGGCCCCAGAAATCGCCCCTAACCAACCACCGATCACCTGGTTGCCCAGACGCCCGGCCCAACTAAAGGTATCCAGGCCAGTAATGATATTAAATAGGAAGCCAGCGGCAAAGCCAAAGGGAACCAACCACAGCATCATTAACCGCACCTGGCGCCAAGCCGGTGGGTTAGGGTCGATTAGTCCGTAGTCATCAGCGCTCTGGAAACCCCGCCCCAGGATCGCCACACTATCGGCGGGCAGGTTAGCCGCCCCCAGGGCGGCATAGGCCTCCTCCGCTTTCAAGCGGTCTTCCATGACCGCCACCAAATAGTTCATCAGTGCAATCCAGGTTCAATTTGGTTGAGGGGAATAAAGCATTCCGTCGGCAGCAAAACGGGCTTGTCTCCAAAAATCAATTTGCCGCGGTGGGTTTTAGTACTGATGGCAATGCCAATGGGGCGTTGCACATCCTCCGCATGGACTTCGTAGTAGGTGCGATAGATTTGGCGGGCTGACTTAAGCAGAGCCGGGTTCAGCAGGGGCGGCAACAACCCAGCAGCATCGCTACTGGTGGGGGGCAGGGGCAAGGGCGGGGAAGAGGGGGGGGGCTGAAGACTGTACACGGCTCACCTGAGATGGATTTAGACAAGACTTTAATCGAAATTTCTAGGGGCGGCAAACCCTTAACATATGTTAACAACGGCTAGTCTGGGAGGTGGTGGCCATGCTCTCTAGGGGGAGTTGATCCACCGTCCGCAGCAGAGCCTCCCCCATGGCCTGACAGCCCACCTCGGTCATACCGCTGGCCATAATGTCGCCGGTACGATAGCCCTGGTCTAGGACAGTAGTGACCGCCTGCTCGATCAGGGTGGCGGCGGTGGGTTGGTTGAGGCCGTAGCGCAGCATCATGGCCGCCCGCAGCACCTGGGCCAGGGGGTTGGCCCGGTCTTGACCGGCAATGTCGGGGGCGGAGCCGTGCACCGGTTCATAGACCCCGGGGCCCTCGGCCCCCAGGCTGGCGGAGGGCAGCATGCCGATACTGCCGGTCAGCATGGCGGCGGCGTCAGAGAGGATATCGCCAAACAGGTTACTGGTGACAATGGTGTCAAATTGCTTAGGCCAGCGAATTAATTGCATGGCAGCATTGTCCACGTAGAGATGACTCAGGGTGACATCGGGGTAATCCCCGGCTAGGGCGGTGATCCGATCGCGCCACAGTTGGGACACCTCCAGCACGTTGGCCTTGTCCACGGAGCACAGCTGGCCCCGGCGTTTTTGGGCAATCTCGAAGGCCACCCGACCAATGCGATCGATTTCCCTGGTGGTATAGGCCATGGTGTTCACCCCCCGGGTTTCGCCGGTTTCCGTGGTGAAGACTCCCCGGGGGGTACCAAAGTAAATGCCGCCGGTGAGTTCCCGCACCACCATAATATCCACCCCCGCCACCACCTCCGGCTTCAGGGAGGAGGCCTCTACCAGCTGGGGCAGAATGGTGGCGGGGCGCAGGTTAGCAAACAGCCCCAGCCCCGCCCGCAGGGCCAGCAGGCCGGTTTCAGGGCGCTGCGATCGAGGCAAGTTATCCCACTGGTAACCACCAATGGCGGCCAACAACACCCCATCACTCGCCTTACAGGTGGTCAGGGTGGCCGCCGGCAGAGGCTCCCC
>CAYVMR010000270.1:0-3220 GCA_964452545.1 uncultured bacterium | reverse complement strand
GGGGCTATCGCAGCGCTGACAAAGGCCGTAGGGAAACTCCATGGCCTGTTCATGGCCACAGGCCCGGCAGCGGCCCCGGCCCGGCTGGATGACAATGTCCAACACCGTCTCCGCCAGGGGGGTGTGGGCTTTACAGGCGGCAAAGCAAAAGGCCATGGAGTCGGGCAAAATCGCCGCCAGCTCGCCGATTTCCAGCACCACCCGCTGTACCGGCTGGCCAGCGGCCAGGGTCAGAACGGTGTCGATCAGGGCTTCGGTGAGGCTGAGTTCGTGCATGGGTAGGACCTGGAGATCTAGCAAATGCGGGGCAGTTGGTCCCCCACCAGGCGATCAAGGATGCGATCGCCGCCAAAACCAGTGTTGATCAATACCCGGCCAGGGGGATCGGCAATCACCTCACCGATTCGCTGGCTATCGGTGCCAGCCGGGTGCGATCGCATGGCCGCCAACACCGCCTCAGCGGCGGCGGCGGGCACCACCGCCACCAACTTACCCTCGTTGGCCAGGTAGAGGGGGTCAAATCCCAGGATCTCGCACAGCCCCTGGACGGCGGGCCGTACCGGCAGATCCGCCTGCTGCAGGCGGATCCCCACCGGCGAGGCCACCACCCACTCATTCAACACCGTAGCCAGGCCACCCCGGGTGGCATCCCGCATCGTCCGCAGCTGGGGACAGGCGGCCAGCATGGTCTGGGCCAGACCATGCAAGGCTTGGCAATCACTCCTGACCGGACTCTGCAGCGCCAGATCGGCCCGGGCCGCCATGATGGCAGCACCGTGGTCCCCCAGGTAGCCATTCACCAGAATCACATCCCCCGGGGCCATGGCCTGGGGAGAGAGGTGAAGGCCGGCGGGCACCAACCCGACCCCGGCCGTATTGATAAATAATTGGTCAGCGCTACCCCGGGGCACCACCTTGGTGTCCCCCGCCACGATCGCCACCCCCGCCGCGGTGGCCGCGGCAGCCATGCTATCCACCACCCGCTGCAGGATGGCGACGGGTAGACCTTCCTCCAGAATGAAGCCACAGGTCAAATAAAGGGGAAGGGCGCCGCCCACCGCCAGGTCGTTGACAGTACCATTCACCGCCAGGGTGCCAATGTCACCGCCAGGAAAGAAAAGGGGATCAACCACATAGGAATCGGTGGTCAGGGCCAGGCGATCGCCCACTGATAGAGCGGGGGGTAGGGCCACCACGGCCTGGTCGCCCAGCACCGCCAGGGCGGGGTGCTTGAACCTGGCGGCAAAGACGGTCTCGATCAAATCCGCCATGGCCTTGCCGCCACTACCGTGGGCCAGGGTAATCAACGTCTCTGGGGAGCGAGAGGCAGGCAACGAGGCAGAGAGAGAATCCATGGCCAAGGGGAGTTTCCCTGGGTGGGCTGGTGAGGTCAAGACAAAGCTCTTGCAGATAGCATGGCAAAGCGATCAACTGGGTCAGCGGTTTAATCAACCTTTTTTAAGGTTTGTCCCTGATCGGCCCCCCTATAAAATCACGCTTGACAACGCTGATCTACACTAGTGCCATGAACCTACCCACCTGGATTACCGTTTCGCGGCTGCTAGGGGTGCCAGTCCTATTGATTTTGCTGAACACTCCCCAGCCATCCCAGCGCTGGTTGGCCCTGGGGGTATTTTTACTGGCCGCCGGCACCGACTGGCTAGACGGCTACCTGGCCCGACGCCTTAAGCAGGTAACGGAGCTTGGCAAGTTTTTAGATCCCCTGGTGGATAAGCTACTAGTGGTGGCCCCCCTGCTGATGTTGGTGCAGTTGGGCCAGGTGCCCGCCTGGGGAGTCTTTCTGATCATCGCCCGCGAGTTAGTGATCGCCGGTTGGCGGGTCAACCCCACCCTACAGCAAGACACGGTACCCGGCGCTAACCTCTGGGGCAAGGCTAAAACCGTGATGCAAATCGCCGCCATCGCCCTACTAATCGCCCCCCATCCCACGGCCTGGGAAGGCCTGGCCCAGGGACTCTTCTGGGGGGCAGTGGCCCTCACCCTCGGATCAGGGTTAATCTACCTATGGCCCCAGCCCTAGGATGACAGATGACACGGGTCTACAGCTATACATGACTTCCCCCACCACTCCCCGGCGTCAGGTCATTGTCTGCAACCACCAAACCTGTCATCAACAGGGGGCAGAGGCGGTGGTGCAGACGTTGCAAGCGACCCTGCCGGAAACGGTTGAGTTGGTAGTGCGCCAATGCCTAGGGCAGTGTGGCAGTGGCCCCATGGTGCTAGTTTTGCCGGAGCAGATTTGGTATAACCAGGTTCAACCCCAGGACGTGCCAAGGATTGTCAGACAGCACCTGGGCCAGGGCGAACCAGGCAAGGATAAGCTCTATCGACGGTTTCACCCTGACCGGGTGAAATCAGCCAGCCAGCTCTGGGTTTGGGCGGTGGTGGGCTTGGGTCTGTTGTCTATGGTGGGGCTGCTGGTGGTGGGGATAGGGTGGGCTTGGTAAGCCGGAACCTACAACAAATGACTGTGGGCAGGCCAAGGGGTTGTCACCCTTGGGAAATCAGCAAACCGATTGCCGCCTGAGCGATCACCACCCTGGAGTCTTAAACCGGATGGAAGAAAAAGGCCGCCCCCAGCAGGGCAAAGGTGGACAGCAACAGCACCCCCTCTAGCCAGTTGGAGCGGCCATCTTGACTGACTAAGTTGACCGTGGCCACCGCCACCGCCACCGCCACCACCTCGAACAGGCCAAAATTCAAATCCATCGGTTGGCCGATCAACTCACCCACGATCACTAGCACCGGCGCCACCAACAGGGCTACCAGCAAACTAGAGCCCATGGCCACGGACACCGCCAGATCCATATTATTCTTAGCCGCCATCCGCACCGCCGTGACGTACTCCGCCGCCCCGCCCACCAGGGGCAGCAAAATAACACCGGTAAACAGGTCCGTCAGACCCAGATTGTGGGCGGCTTCCTCCACCGCCCCGACGAAAATCTCCGACTCGATCGCCACCCCCACCGTGGCCGCCAGCAGCACCCCCAACCACAGCCAGGGATTAGGCGGGGCAGCGCCGTGGCTAACCTGGGGGGAGTCCTGCTCCCCCCCCGGCTCACCAAAATCCGTCAGACCCACCTCGTAGAGATAGCTGTGGGTTTTCAGGGAAAACAGCAGGGTAAGTGCATAGACGATAATCATGACGATCGCCACTACCACCGATAGATGACGAATCACCGAGGCTTCTACAATACTA
>CAYVMR010000269.1:0-3222 GCA_964452545.1 uncultured bacterium | reverse complement strand
GAGGGCAGACCGATAGGGCCGATTGGTTAAGCAAAACCCCACCAATCCCAGACCTAAGATAAAGCCATGGTATTTACTCAAACAGGCTAATCCCACCAGGAGTCCTAAGAGGGCCAATCGCCAGCTGGGTCGATAGGCCTTGGCCGCAGCGGTGACAACCGGGGGGAAAAACTCTTCAATGGCCACCAGTAGGGTAGCGCTCCAGGCGAGCATCAACCCATTATCGGGGGAGGTGAGGATGCCAAAGGCAATGGTCAAAAGAGGCACCAGGGAGACAATGGCCAGGGTCATGTGGCCCGCGGCCAGGCCATAGAGGCGACTGGCCGCTCGATAAAGTAGCATCAGGCTGAGGGTATAAAGGGCCAGGGCACCCAACCGGATCGTGAAGGGTGACACCTGGCCCGTCAGCCACCAGCCCACACCGGTGGTGAAGGCTACCAAGGGAGGGTGATCAAAGTAGCTCCAGTTCAGGTGGCGGCTGTAGAGGTAGTAGTAGGCTTCATCAAACCCCGGCAATAACCAAAGGGCCACTAGGGTACGGTACAACAAACCTCCCAGGAGCCAGGCCAGGACGCGAGGAGACTGAGGTTGGATACCGGGTAAGGCCATGGCATATCCTTAGGACTAAACAGGTTACCCAACCGGGGGTAAAGCAACCACGCCCAGCTTACCCTGTGCTCCTAGCCCTTGCCTAACTGGGCAATTAAGTCTGCCTTGATCCGTTGCAGGATGGAATCCTTATCCAGGTTGGCTAAAATTTCCTGCACCACTGATTGGGGCCCCTCGGGACCCCAATCAGCCCCGTTGGCCAGGTAGGTCTTCACCACCTGGCCAATACCGTAGGTGGAGAAGCCCGCTACCCCGGCCTGGGTCAGGGCCACCGGTAGGTAGGGAGCTAGGGTGAGACCACCGCTGGCGATCGCCGAAGCCCCCAGTATACTCTTCAACGATCCTAGCCCTAGGGTGACTAAGCGCTCGCTCAGGGTAATCCCTCCCAAACCCAGGGCAATTTGCTGCAACAGCTTGATCGCCCCGAGCTGACCCATGGGTAGGCCGTAGATCCTCGATAGGGCTAGAATCAGCGTCACATCAATCACCACGCCGCTGCACAGGTCCGCCACCATGACTGGATTTAGGGCTACGACCACGGCCTTAATCATGGCGGCATTCCAGATGGCATCGGCGGCACTGCGATCGCACACCTGCCGCTTTCGCTCCAGGATTTCAGTATTCACCCCCTGGGCATAGATCAAAGTATTTAGGGCCACCAGGGCTTTACCTTCACGCTGCAGAATCTCTAATAGTTTGAGTTTCACCGCCTCCACCTGAGGCTCCCCCCGCTCCACCCGATAATCGACCTGACCATCAGCCTGCATCACAGGGATTACCACCAGAGGATCAGCAGCAGCTACGACCATTTCGTTAGGGGAAATTAAATCCTGGAGACGGTGATCCTGCAGGGTAGCGTAGATCTGCTGGAGATCGACCTCAGGATACTGATCCACTTTGTTAAATACCAACAGGATCGGCTTGCCAGCCTGGCGCAACCCGACCAGCGCTTCGTACTCAGCCCGGGTAATATCACCGGCAATGACGAACATAACTAAATCCACCTGGGCGGCGAGGCGCTGGGTAAGAGCCTGCCGAGCGGCTCCAGCCACCTCCTCCAGACCAGGGGTATCGATTAGCTCCACCCGAGACTCCCCCAGACCTGGCAAGGCCAGGCAGCTAACGCCCTCAGTCTCCGGCAAGGGCCAGGCTACCCCTTTCACCTGGCGGGTGACACCATGCAAGGGGCCAGTGGCAAAGGCGGCCTGCCCCACTAAGGCATTGAGTAAGGAAGATTTACCCCGACCGGCCAAACCCAAGACGGCGATGTGGACCACACTGTGCTCTAACTTGTCCGCCAGGCCCGCCAACCGCTGCAGGGATTTTTCCAGCCCGCTGCGCTCCCGGGGGCTGAGGGAGAGCCGCTGGAGTAAGTCCCCCAGGGCCAGCTGGGCTTGACGGTAGCCCTGTTCGGCTTGCAGGTCTTGCACCTCCGCCACCACCCGTTCCAGCTCCCGTTCCACCTCTTCCCAGGTGAGTTCGGCCCCTGCTCCAGGGGTGAGTAGGAGCGGGGGATAGTCCAGGGTGAGGGCTGCTTCTACCTCAGCCCAGGGGATTAGATCATCACTCTGAGCAATAGGGATCGGGGAGTGTTCGTCAGTCATCGGTTGACAGGGTACAACGGAGTCGCCCTTTCCTTAAGCATAACCAAACGGCTACAGCCATAGACACAGTAGGCAGAGGGGATAACCAGAATTAAATGATAAAAAACTGTATCTAGGGGGGGATGAATGAGAGAATGCCCTAGTAATAGTTCTTAGTCGTTGACCGCTTAACCGTTTTCAGTGGTCGCCATCGCGGCCAGGGTCCCATTTCTAAACCACTACCTATGGAGTTTAAAACACCAGGCCAAGAGGAAATTTACTATCGGATCTTGCCCTGGATGCATGAGTTATTCGGGGAATCCTTGGTGGTTTTTGAAGATGAGCCGTTGTTGATTGTCAATCTGGGTTCGGCGGTGGCCTCAACCCGAGTTGTACCCTGGTACCAGGGAGAGACTCTCATCACCACCCGGTCCTATGTGGTCACCAACGTGGAGATTACCGCTGAGCTCAGCTATTACCTACTACGGGAAAATAATAGTATCTACTTCGGTCGTTTTGCCTATGATGCCGAGGATGACATTGTCTTTGAGCATAGTTTAGTAGGGACGGCCTGCGATCGCGTCGCCCTTAACCACTCCGTCACTACCGTTATCCGCATCGCCGATACCTACGACGACGAGATTGTCGCCCGCTGGGGAGGCAAACGGGCCCTAGATCGGTGGGCCTCCACCTAATGCTGGGGTATTCAACAGCGATACCTCGGGCTCCGTCGCCGTGCCAGTGAGGGGGAATCGCCCTAGGTCAATCGAACCAGCGCCATCCCCAAATGTCCAGCACCTACCGCCAATCTCTAAACGACCGTCGCGTAGCCCTGCTTGACTAAGTGCTCCGCCAGGTTAACACCCGATTCGATCACCTGTCCCTCCTGATCGCGATCCGGTCAACGTAGACATCCGCTTCCCAACAGTTATAGGTCGTTGGGGCCTTCTTGTAGGACTGGTCATAACTTAGCCCAACCTGAGTTCGACAACTAAAAAGCGGCCTGCGGCAGGGCTTTAAGCTCATGATT
>CAYVMR010000268.1:0-3231 GCA_964452545.1 uncultured bacterium | reverse complement strand
TGACAGGATGATGCAAATGTACCATGGGCATGGGGCTGGTATAACCCGCCAGATGACTCAGTTTGAGCTGCCCACCCTGATCTAAACGCCCTGGCCCTCTGCCAAGCTTGGCAGAGGGCCAGGGAACTTGGCGATCTACTCAGCCTAAATCGCTGGGTCTCTTTGTATTCAAAATGGCTGAAATCACTATGGAATAAGCTATTCAGCCATTAGCAATCAACTGTTGTCAGTCAATCAGCCCTTCAAGTCAAGCTTGATCAGAACTCTGATCGTCCTTCATCCGCTTACGCCACGCAGCCATGCCCATGCCAACCAGTCCAGGAAGTAGGGCAGGAGTAGGCACTGGTGTCACAAAACCATTGGCTTGACCAGGGATTGCCTGTAGACCCACCGGAGTAATAGACCCGAATTGGGCAAGAACCCCAATGTTGTAGGTGGCGTCATCAAGGGTGGAACCTTCCAAAACGCTAATCGTCCCCAGTTGAGGAAAATCTGGAAAGTAAATCCGATCAGCATTGGCCGGGGAGCGTGGATCAGGATCGAAATTAGGCGTATTCACCGATGCAATTTTGAGGACATCCGAGGTGTCCAATTGACCATTGGATATTGCTTCAAGAGCAAGGTCAATAAAGAAAGTAAAGGTACTGGTTGGGGTAATAGGGTCATCCAAGCTCTCAAAACTAGGAGAGGTACCTAAATTGATTAAACCGTTTGTAATTTTTAAAGTTCCGAGTAAAAAAGTACCGGTTGGCCGTTGGGCGTAGGGGGCTGCCGGAATAAACTCGATCGCAGATGAAAAACTACCTGGCGTTGCCCCAGGTTGCCCGTAACTAAATTTAGAGGTTCCAATACCCAGGCAAACATCATCTCCATCGCAAGCAGGGGTGGGGTTGACGAAAGAACCCGTAAAAACAGTGGCACTCCAGGCTGGGGCACTAAATAATGTGCTGAGCAAAGAGGCACTAAATGTAGCTCCAATAACCCGTAATAAAGTTGTATTCAGCATGTTCTTCCTCAATTAATCAAATCAAACTAACTAAACCAAACCGGTAGCCTTGGTCAGATTAATCAGAATAGCCGAAACAAAGTGGACCGACTAAATGTCGAGCCCTGGCCCTGTTCCAGCTAGCATCAGTTGCTTTGCAATTAGCTAAAGCCATAGCCATAGCGGATAGCATGCAACCCTGTAATCTTCGTAATCTTCAGCCGGATTGACTCACAAAGGTTTATGACCCTCACCCCTAACCCCTCTCCCAGGGGGCAGTGGGAAAGGAGCCTTTGCAGATCTGGCCAACAGGTTTTGTCAATCAACCAGTGTTTGTATCTTAGAGCAGTCAAATCGCTTACCGTAATATTACGTACATATTTCATGCAAGCTTTACATAAGGTAGTTTGTCCTGGACTTTAGGGAGTCTAGACGAGCATTGATTCTGCTTGCTCTTAGGAGTTTAGCCCCTACCTTGATTCAGTAGGGTCATGTAAAAAATATATCCTCGACAACCTGGCGCCTAAACGTCCTGGATAGGTGTTTCCCCAGAGGAAATTCCCAGAGGCATGCCTCACTCGACCCTGGGACAAATCTTTGGGGCCCTTACCGATTACAGCGATCATCAAGAAGAAATTAATCACTTGTCCTAGCCCTCACCGCCGCCATCAACGAGGGTCACCTGCCCCCAGGGGCCCAGATCAGCCAGCTCGTTAAGATCACCTACGATCGCTTCAAAGGGCAATGATAGTGGCCAGGTCGCCGACTACATCCCCGCTTTGGCGGCGGTGCCCCGCGATCGGTTTGGCATCTGTATCGTGGGGGTAGACGGGGCCACCTACGCCGTCGGCCACACCCAGGGGGGATTCTCCATCCAGAGCGTGTCCAAGCCCTGGGTGTTTGCGCTGATCTGTCAGGCGATCGGCGAACCTGAGGTACGGCTCGACTGATCTCAGCCTCCGGCATGCATCGGCTCCTGCGCCTGGGTTACAGCCCAGGCTCAAGAGCACGGTTATTTATCGTTGTCGGAAACGACTCAACCATTCCCGAATTTGTTCGGAGGCCACATCCCGGCCCCCCAAGCCAAAGGCAATGGCAATGGCCACGGCGATCGCCCCCAACAACAACCCAAAGGCCAGGTTGACGATGTCGGTGGCTACCCCCATTTGCTGCAGGGCCATGGCGCCGGAGAAGGTGATCACCGCGATCCGAGCCGCCTGGGCCAGCCCCCTGGCCTGACTGGTGCCCATGGCGTTGACCAGGCGGAAGGCCAGGTTAGCCAGGTAGAGCCCCAGGGCGAAGACCACCACGCCACTGAGCACCCGAGCCCCAATCCGCAGAATGGCCCGGACGATCTCCGTCAAGGCCGGGAAGTTTAAGATTTCGGTGGCCATCACGGCACCAAACAACACCACCGCTACCAGGGTGACAAGGCCGGCAATTTCCGAGGGGCCCTGGCCACGGGCTGGGGCAGACTCCTCGGTGCCGTACTCCGATGGCGTGGAGGGGGGGTGGCCCAGGCTCAGCTCCGGCAACCCTAAAACCCCGAGAATATTGTCAAACCCGGCACTTCGCAGTAGCTCGGTGACCAGGTTGGCAAGGAACTGACCGATGAAGTAGGCGACGGCCACCACCACCCCCGCCATGAGAATTTGAGGAATGGCGGTGATCACCTGCTCTAGCATGGCGATCGCCGGTCCAGAAATGGCATCAATATTCAGCTCACTCAGGGCCGCAATCAAGGCCGGAATCAGCACCAGAACGTAGGCCAGGGTACCCGCCAAACTGGAGAGGGAGAGGCTCCCGGGGCCAGAGGTTTTTAAGCCCAGTCGGGGGGCAACCTGATCGGCCCCGACCGCCACCAGCAAATTGGTCACCACCCCCCGCACAATCCGGGCAATGACCCAGCCCAGGGCCAGAATGATGGCGGCGGTGATCATCCGGGGTACGGCCTGCAGCAAGGAGTTGATCAGGCCCTGGATGGGGGTGAGCAGGCCAGGCAACTGCAGGGCATTGAGCACCAGGGGAACAAACAGCAGCAGAATAAACCAGAAGAGAATGTTGCCAATGGTTTCGTGCAAAACCACTGGATTGTCGCCGGGGCTGAGGCCCGCCTGATCGCTGAGGCGCTGGTCTAGGACGTGCCCCAGAGCCATTGGGCCTATCCCTTTATTAATGCCCTCACCCAGCGGGGGATGCTCGGGGGGGGCGGCGATGGCTCCTTTAAGCCCGATCAATTGGTGACC
>CAYVMR010000267.1:0-3241 GCA_964452545.1 uncultured bacterium | reverse complement strand
GAGGGACACAAAAAAGTACTCCCCCGGGGAGAGCTGTAAAAACTTAGCCCCCTGGGCCGGCACCTCCAAGAGGCTGACAATCCGGTTAACCTGCCAGAAGCAAAGCACAATGCCAAGGCCAACCGCGATCAGGGCGTAAAAGATCCGAGTCCGCAGTTCTTCTAGGTGATCAAATAACGACATTTCCACGTCGTAGGGCACCTCATCGAGATCAACCTCGGGGTTGGCTGGGGTGGCGTTGAGGCCAGTCGTATCCGTAACCGGGGTGTCAAGCTCAGTGGGTGACATGGCAAAGCATTATCCAGGGGACTAGGATGACCAGCATAGTGTCTATTGTAGGGGCTGGGCAAGCTAAAGGAGAAGACCGCCTAGGGTATCTCCCGGGGGAGTGAAATGCTGACCTGCGGGTCTCAAGTCCCTTGCCTAGGGTGAGGTAATGGCCGTTGCCGTTGAGTTGGGGGTGAGGGTAAAGGTCTTCACCGCGCCTGGCGCACCAGCCACCACTGGGGCCTCGCCATTGACGGCCAGGCTAACCGCCCCCGCATTGCCGACTTGAATCACCAGGGTTTCCTGGGCAGTCCAGGTCTTTTGGTAACCCTTGGTAACCACCCCCTCGTAGAGGCTTTTACCATCGGCGGCAATGCTGAGCCAGGAGCGATCGCTGAGGCTAACCTTGACCGTCACCGGCGTAGACTGAGCTACCGGAGCCTCGACAGAAGGCTCAACCGCGGCTGGACCTGTCGAAGGCTCTGGCGCTGGTGACGAAGGGGAGCTTGGTGTCTCGGGCGAGGCTGGTGAGGAGGACTGAGGGGTGCTGCGTAGTATGGCCCACAGACCAACCCCGGCTAAACCGAGGCCAGCCAGGGAAAGGATCCAGGGCAGGATGGTCGAACGCGATCGACGATGGGATCTGGCCACACTGTCTAGACGGACTTTGGGTTTTTCGCCAGGAAAATTCTCCAATTTCGGAGGTTCTGGGTGATCTAAGGGCACCGGAGTGGGTAGCCCATTGTCGATTAATCGGGTATCTGCGGATGACCCATTCCCCACCTCCGTCAACAGATCATCGGGCAAGGGGAGGGGAGGGGCATGAACCGAAAACTCCTGGGATAGGGATCGCCCATCCAAGCCTAGACTATCAGCGTAGCGGCGAATAAACCCCTGAATGAAGATAGGTTGGGGTAAATCCTGATACTGGCCGGATTCAATCGCCTGCAAAAGTGGGGGCCGGATAAAGGTGGTATTGGCAATCATGTCTAAGGAGAGCCCCTGTTCCTGACGGACCTGGCGCAAATAGCCGCCAATTCGCTGCAATTGCTCGATTTGAGTAGATACTAGGTTAGTCACTGGCCCTCATTGCCCTGAAAATCGTTGGCGATAGCTTCTTATCATAGATTAAAGCAGTAAAAAGGTAATCAGTTGAAAGTAGGCCGGAAGTAGTGAAAAGTAACCTTTGAAATCATACCCATTCTAGGTGGTACCTGTAACCGGAACTACTCTACAATCGCCAATCTCCCTAAATATATTGATATATTGACATCCCCTAATGACTAAACAACACGTTTATATCCTATCTAGTAGAAATCTTACAACTCTCAGAGGTAGGAGAACTGCAGGACATAGCCTGAAACCCCGAGCCCTAAGTGCCTACGCCCTTTAATCCAGTGCTGTCCTAGATCGATATCCCATGGTGAAATCCTGGCTTAAGGGGGTTTAATGCCATGATCGCTATCTCCATCACGCTAGACTTGACAGATGAGGCGGTTGTTCCCTCCCCTTCTACTCGAACGAGGTCCCCATGTTTCAACGGGCGCTAATTTGCACCGACTTGACCGACAGTATTTACCGGCTCGCCCAGTTTGTTCCTAGTTTAGCGGCGGGTGGCTTGAAATCCCTAGTGTTCTTCCATAGCGTAGCCCTAGAGACGGAACGGGAAATTCCCCGCCATGATCCGGAGCTGCTGGAGGGGCCAAGGCAACAGCTACAGGCCCTACTTCGGCAAGTGCCGGAAGGGGTCGATGCCCGGGTAGAGGTGCAAAGTGGTCGGGCGAGTGACAATATTCTTCGATTAGCGAAGCAGTGTCACGCGGATGTGATTTTCCTGGGCACGGCCACCCGTACCCTGCTGGAGGAAAAGCTGTTTGGTAGCACTACTCTACAACTGTCGGAAAAAACCGAGGTGCCCCTGGTTATCCTCCGGCCCCAGTTGCTGGCCACCTACACTACGGCGGAACTGGATCTGCGCTGCTCTCACCTGTTTCGCTACCTGCTGTTACCCTACGATGGTCGTCAGGGGAGTAAGACGTTGGTAGATCGGGTTCGCCACCAGGTGCAAAATAACCCTGACTCGGTGCTAGAACGGATCAGACTGCTCTGGGTGGTCGACGAGAATATCCGTCCTGAACTACTGGGCGATCATCCTCTAGAAGATGCTCAGGATGCTCTGGCAACGGTGCAAGCAGAATTGGCCGCCCTGGGGCTCGTGGTGAACCTCACCGTAGTCACGGGCGATCCCCTCAAGCAAATTTTGGCGGCCGCTGAAGCCCATGACATTGGGGCGATCGCCATTGCCTCCCGCGGCTTAGGTGGCTTGTTAAAATGGTCTGCCCCTAGCCTCAGCCGTGAACTGATGCGCCACTGCTGGCATCCGTTATTGTTCTTCCCCTCCTAACCCGCTCTAGCCTAACCAACCACACCCCTAACTCAACTTGGTCCGCCAATGGATTACCCTCCTGGCAAACCGTCTCCCTAGAGGGCGGCTAACCCAGGATAGCGTTTTCAACCAGGGCTCTACGGCTATCTCTACTATCTACCTTTACCCAATTCTTTCTATGGATCTCAACACCTGGCACCTATTGGAAAGTATCGGTCTGGGGCTAGTCCTGGGGATCGCCGCTGGATTTCGGGTGGTGGTGCCATTTTTCGTCCTCAGCGGGGCCGCCCTATGGGGGCACCTCACCCTCACCGATGCGATGAGCTGGCTGGACAGCCGTGCTGTCTTCATTAGTCTCGCCGCTAGAACCGGTCCATGGCCTGGCTGACTAAGCCATGACATGGCGCTGGGTGAGCCGATCCAGCTGGTTGACTAGCAGACTCAAAAACAGCCCCACGTCTGTGACCACCCCCATGGATTCGAGCGAGCCACGATCGGCTAGCTTAGTGACCACCGCCGGATTAATATCAACACAGACCATTTTTACCCCTGCCGGCGTCATATTGCCCACCCCAATCGCATGGAGCA
>CAYVMR010000266.1:1602-3258 GCA_964452545.1 uncultured bacterium | reverse complement strand
GAACCCGTGACCTTTCCCTTACCAAGGGAATGCTCTACCCCTGAGCCATGAGGGCGTTTTTTCTGTGCATTTTTTGTGCTTTTTTATTATTACACATGGGTGTAAATTTTTTTCACGGTTGTCAAAAAATATTTCTCGCCCCTTAGCAAAATCTAGCAAAACAGCGACAAACCTAGTTGCAAACCTAGTTGCAAAGCCAAACTCCCTTAGAATCTTAGTAGCCGTAATAATTCTTACAATATGCAAATTTCTGATAAGTCTAGTTTTGATAGTATATCTAAAAATAGTCAGGAAAATGAATGGGAAATAAGTCCTCGCTTTGATGTCAAAAATCCACCCAAGCCAGAATTAATTGATGCCTGTGTCCATTGTGGCTTCTGTTTATCGACCTGTCCTAGCTATCGTGTCATTGGCAAAGAGACGGATTCACCACGGGGACGCATTTATTTAATGGATGGTATTAATGAGGGGGATATTCCTTTATCACCAGCGATCGCCCAACATTTTGATACCTGTTTAGGTTGTCTCGCCTGTGTCACCACTTGCCCGTCAGGGGTGCAGTATGACCAATTGATCGAAGCAACCCGCGCCCAAGTTGAGCGCAATCACCCGCGATCGCTGCCTGAGCAACTATTGCGCCAATTCATTTTTGCCACTTTTCCCTATCCAAATCGTCTGCGTGTCCTGCTTGCCCCTTTACTGGTTTATCAGAAATTAGGTTTTCAAAAATTATTGCGATCGCTAGGATGGTTAGAGAAATATCTGCCCAAACAGATTGCCGCAATGGAATCCATTTTGCCAGCCTTGACTCCCCAAGCTTTTCAGGACAACTTACCCGAACTTATTCCAGCCCAAGGGGAAAAACGCTATCGCGTGGGAATGTTGCTAGGCTGCGTACAGCGCGTATTTTTGCCAGAGGTGAATAATGCCACAGTGCGGGTATTGACTGCCAATGGCTGTGAGGTTGTCATTCCCAAATCCCAAGGTTGCTGTGGGGCTTTGACCCATCACCAAGGACAGGAGTCGCAAACGATCGCCCTTGCAAAACAGACCATTGATAGTTTTGCAAATCTCAATCTTGATGCCCTGTTGATCAATGCCTCAGGATGTGGACATACCCTCAAGGAATATGGGCATATTTTGCAGGATGATCCCGAATATGCGGAAAAGGCTAAGCTCTTCGCTAGTAAGGTGAAAGATGTGCAGGAATTTCTTGATCAAGTGGGCTTAACGGCTAAATTGCATCCCTTGCAGGAGCAGACATTGGCGATCGCCTATCAAGACGCTTGCCATATGTTGCATGGACAAAAAATCAGTTTAGAGCCGCGCCGCCTCCTGCGACAGATTCCCAATGTACAGTTACGCGAATCAGTGGATGCTTCTCTTTGCTGTGGCAGTGCAGGGATCTATAACATTTTGCAACCAGAGATCGGTCACGAGTTAGGGCAGCAAAAGGTAACAAATCTCACGGACACAGGGGCAGAGCTAATTGCCTCGGCAAATGTCGGCTGTATCAGTCAAATCCGCAAACATCTCGACCTACAAAATCGCAATACTCTGCTGATGCACCCGATGGAATTGCTAGATTATTCCATTCAGGGCAAGAAGATTAGCAATTACAACGCTTCGCGATCGGACTCAGAGCAAGCATAGATG
>CAYVMR010000266.1:0-1502 GCA_964452545.1 uncultured bacterium | reverse complement strand
TTATTTTACGTGAGTCCTAATCTATAACTCTCCAAATCCTTTCTTCTTTTTCTTCTTCTTGCCATAGGCAGGATTGCCCGATGGTGCAGTATTGCCGCCCATCCCAGGAAAGCCGCCGCCCATGTTTGGCATTCCTGGGAAATTTGGCATTCGCCCCTGCCCCATTTGCTGCATCATTGTCCTCATTTTCTGGAAGTCAGCAACCAATTTAGTTACATCCTGCAACTTATGACCAGAGCCTTGGGCGATCCGTTGTTTGCGGCTAGGGCTTTTGGCAATTAAATCAGGATCTTTACGTTCCTGCTTGGTCATGGAGCTAATCATCGACTCACAGCGCTTAAGTTGCTTTTCTGCTTCCTGAATTTGGGCATCATTAATTTTCATGCCTGGCAACATTTTCAGCATTCCCCCAAAGGAACCCATATTTTTCATCATGCGTGTATTCTTCAGGAAGTCGTCAAAGTCAAACTTTGCACTCAAAATCTTCTCTTGGAGTTTTTCTGCATCGGCAATATCAATCTCTTCCTGAGCCTTCTCCACTAGAGTCAGCACATCACCCATACCCAAGATGCGCGAAGCCATCCGTTCAGGATAGAAGGGTTGCAAAGCTTCAACCTTTTCCCCGACACCGATAAATTTAATGGGTTGCCCTGAGATTTGCCTGACCGATAGTGCCGCCCCACCGCGAGTATCGCCATCCATCTTCGTCAAGATCGCGCCTGTGATCCCAATCTCGTCATGGAAGGTACGGGTTAATGTCGCTGCCTCTTGTCCTGTCATTGCATCGACAACTAGCAGCACTTCATCGGGCTGAATGGCATTCTTGACGCGCTTCAGTTCATCCATCATGTCGAGATCGATCTGCAAGCGCCCTGCCGTATCCACTATTACGGTATTAACGCCTAGTTCTCTTGCCTTTGCCAAGCCCTGACGCGCGATTTCCACAGGGTCAGCGTCTGCACCCATTTCAAAAACAGGCACATTGATCTGTCTGCCAAGGGTGAGCAACTGATCGATCGCCGCAGGACGATATACGTCAGTGGCGACTAATAGGGCTGAGCGCTCTAGTTTGCGTAAATGTAAAGCTAATTTGGCAGTGGCGGTGGTTTTACCTGTACCCTGCAAACCTGCCATTAAAATTACTGTTGGTGCGTTAGTTGCCTCGACAAGTGGCACATTTGCCTCGCCCATTGTCTTTACTAACTCGTCATAGACGATCTTGATAAATTGTTGATCAGGACGCACACCCGCAATGACATCAGCGCCCTGAGCCTGTTTAGAAATTTCTTCAACAAATTCTTTGACAACCTGTAGGTTTACGTCTGCCTCTAATAGCGCCCTGCGTACCTCACGAATCGCGCTTTGTATATTGGATTCAGAGATTTTGTCCTGTCCACGCAATTTTTTCCAAGCCGACTCAAACTTATCGGCGATTTCGTCAAACATATCTAGTTTTACTTTTGCTGTTGATTGTACCTACTAATTTACCGTTACCACTGTGA
>CAYVMR010000265.1:0-3260 GCA_964452545.1 uncultured bacterium | reverse complement strand
AGGGGGAAACCTTTGGCATTATCGGCCGCAATGGCAGCGGCAAGAGTACTTTACTCCAAATTCTAGCGGGCACCCTGGCCCAGACCAGTGGTGAGGCCCTAGTCAAGGGTCGAGTGGCCGCCCTGCTAGAGCTGGGTAGTGGCTTTAACCCCGAGTTTACCGGTCGGGAAAACGTCTATCTGAATGGGAGTGTTTTAGGCCTCACCCAGCGAGAAATCGAGGAGCGCTATGATCAAATCGTTGCGTTTGCCGATATCGGTGAGTTTATTAACCAGCCAGTCAAAACCTACTCTAGTGGAATGTTTGTGCGATTGGCCTTTGCGGTGCAGGCCCACATTGATGCCAGTATTATTATTATTGATGAGGCCTTGGCGGTAGGGGATATTTTTTTCAGACAGAAATGTTACTCCAGGCTTGAGCAGCTAAGGAAGACTGGGGTTTCTATTATCTTAGTTACCCACTCTATGACTGAAATTGAGGAATTTTGTACTCGGTCAGTATTGCTAAAAGATGGATGCATAGCCTTTTATGGCAACTCCAGAGAGGCTGTAAAGCACTATTATTTAGCTAATCAGATAATTAGTTCAAATACGATTAAGGCGATTTCTATACAATCTAATGACCCAGAGAAAAGAGAGATTCTGTCTGCTGAATCAAGAGTGGATTCTTGGCCTGATGATTCTGTATTCAGAGACGCTACATCTTTATCCCAGGTTAGTACTGGTGATGCTGAATGTCTTAGATTCGCGATTTGTAATACTGAGGGTGAGGCTCAAGCAAGTTTTTGTCAAGGTGAGACCGCCGTTTTTTACTCAGAGTTTAAGCTTAGTCAGCCTTTAGCTATACCTCTTGGTGGCATAGTATTGCAGAATGAAAAAGGCATCATAGTCCATGGCAAGGGATCCCTAGAATATGGAATTCCCACTCCAAATTATATTTCTGCAGGTACTCTTATTCGATGTCGCCAAAGTATTGAGTTAAAGCTTCAAGTTGGTGAATATAGCTTCGAATTGGGTTTGGCAAGTATTGATCAGTATAGTTATCAGTCTAGATCCTCAATGAGTACCGAAGAACTGCTTGGTAAGGTATATCGAGTCTGTCATATTCCCAACGCCGGTGTTTTCGCTATAACCTATCGACGTAATCTAGAAAGTACATGTCATACCCATCACGGTATTGCTGACCTGCCTGGAGACTTTCAGTTTGGTTTTTGCTTTCTGCCAGAGGATTCTATCGTATGAAAGATATATTTATCACATCTGTAGAAGTTCTCCAAGGTTATGATGCTCTCTCACCTTTATACCCCTACATTCCTTCCTTAAGTCACTGGCGGGCTTGGGAGTATGCCGCCTATCAACACTACACTCTCGACGGTCGAGTGTTAGATCTAGGTTGCGGCGATGGTCGTTATTTTAAACTCCTCTGGCCTGATGTTAAGGAAGTAGTTGGGGTTGATATGAACCCGGAAATTGCTGAGGCAGCTCGACAAAGTGGAGTTTATCAGCAGGTCCACGCCAGTCCGGCTCACCAGATACCGGAGCCAGATGCCAGCTTTGACCATGTGTTTGCCAACTGCTCCTTAGAGCATATGGACCAACTAGATAAGGTGTTAGCAGAGGTCTATCGTTGTCTACAGCCCGGGGGAACCTTACTCTGTAGTGTTGTAACCCATCGCTTTAAAGAATGGGCCTTACTACCGATGCTTGCGTCGATAGCTGGCTTTCCAAAGGTAGCAGGGGAGCTTGAACAATCCTTTTTATCCTATCACCATCTAAGTAATCCTCTTCAGCCAGCGGAATGGCAAGCTCGTTTTCATGAAGCAGGTTTGGTCACCCTTGAGCATATCCCTATCCTCCCCAAGTACAATAGTAGTTTCTTTCTTTTGATGGATAGTCTCTGGCACTTAAAGCAAGAGGTGTCAGGAGAAATGGGTGATATCATCTTCCCGTTGCTATCCTCCAATCCCAACTTTCCCTCTAGCTTTCGAACTATTCTCCAAGGGTTACTAGACATGGAAACAGATCTCGAAGATTGCAGCGGCGCCGTTTTCGCTGCTAAAAGACCGGAGTAACTTATGGAACGTAACTGTTGGTGTGGCAATACCGATTTAGCTCCATTCAGCCCAGACTACGGAGCATGCCGAGTCTGCGGAACCCTGGTATCTCAGAACTCCCTATCTAATGAAGAGCTTATTGTTAAAGATGATGAGACCGACTTTTATGGCAAACAATATTGGTTAGCCCATCAAAGTGATGATCTAGGTTTTCCAAGCATCTACGCCCGCGCTCGGAACGATTTAACTGAGCGGAACTTACACTGGCTAAGGATATTGCTTAAATATAAACTACCCCCTGCCCAGGTCTTAGAGTTAGGCTGCAGCCATGGTAGCTTCGTCGCCTTACTCCAACAGGCAGGGTATACATCGTTAGGGATAGAGATGAGCCCATGGGTTGTATCCTTTGGCAGAGACAACTTTAAAGTTCCTCTTCAGGTGGGTCCAGTTGAGCATCTCAACTTACCCAAGGAGAGTCTCGATGTCATTGCCCTCATGGATGTGCTGGAGCACTTACCAGATGCCCTTGGGACCATGGAACATTGCATCAGTTTACTTAAACCTGATGGGTTACTTTTAGTTCAGACCCCTGATTTTCAAGAGAGCCGCTCCTATAACGATCTTCTAGAGACTAAGAGTCCGTTCCTAGAGCAACTAAAGTCTGACGAACACCTATATCTTTTCAGCAGGAGATCTATTCGAGACTTTTTTGAACGATTGCAATGTCATTATGTGCAGTTTGAGCCAGCTATCTTTGCTGTCTACGATATGTTTTTTGTTGCTAGTAAGGCGCCCTTAAATACCTATACTGAGGACAAGTGGCAAGCCGCTCTCATGCAATCCCCCCAGGGGCGCATGACTTTGGCGCTACTAGATCTTCGGGCGAGGGAGCTAGATTTGACGCAAAAGGTGCAGGAGTCAGAGGACGACCGAGTCGCACGGCTGGAGCAAGTTCACACCCTGACGCAACAACTTAACGAGTCAGATCAGGATCGAACGGCGAGACTAGAGCAAATTAATGTGTTGACTCAGCTGTTGCAAAAGTTAGAGCAGGATCCTACAGTTCAGTTACAGCAAATCCATCGGCTCAGCCAACAACTCCATGAGTCAGAGCAGGACCGAACAGCAAGACTTGGTCAAATCCACGAATTAACCCAGCGCCTACAGGAGTCTGAGCAGCACAGCGTAGCGCGATTGGAGCAAATCC
>CAYVMR010000264.1:0-3300 GCA_964452545.1 uncultured bacterium | reverse complement strand
CAGTTGCCCCGGCACCGACTCGGGGTTGGTGAAGTTGAGTAACCCCTTCAGGGCGGCGGGTAACTCCACCGCCTCGGTGGTCAGATACTCCTGTAGGTGGCGAGCAATGTCGGGTTTGCTGCCCAGGGCAGGGAGGGCATCGATGAAGCGAAACAGTTGCACCTTCAGCCCAGGGTTACCCATGGCAAAATCCATGATCTTGTCATCCCAGCGCATCTGCTCCCGCATTTGGGCCAGCAAGCCCTTCCGTTCCCGGCTGGCGGCTAGCAGGGAACGGGCGATCGCCTGGGTTTCAGCTTCGTAGGGGGATAAATCCGTCGCGGGGGTGGTGAGGGGGGTAACCACGATCAAAACTCCTTGGTAAGGCGGGTCAGGTACTGGCCATAACCCATGATCTTACCCTCAACTGGGGCCTCCCAAGGGCCGCCTCAACCCCTCAGATTGACGCCATCAACGCCGTGGCCAACCGCTTCAGGCCGGTTCTCCCCTGGCTAGATAGGGGGGGCTGGGGTCATTGGTGCCGGGCCAGAAAATTCAAGAAACCATGGGATTTGCATGGCCTGAGGAATTAGGTGCCCATCTCCAGGGCCGCCAGCAGGCCAAACAAAATAAATAGCAAACCGCCGCTGAGGGTGAGCCAGCGTTCGGAGATCCGACCGGCGACGGCTTTCCCCGAGAGCACGGCGATCGCGGCACACAGGCTATGCCCCAAGACTCCCCCCAGGATCACCCCCAGGGGATGGTGGACGGCGGCCAGGGCAATGGTGGCGAGCTGGGTGCGATCGCCCCACTCCGCCACAAAGGTGAGGGTAAAGGCCTCCACCAGCACTCCCCGGATGGACCACAGGGTCGCATGCTGCCGTTCCGCCGCCTCCACGGTTGCCAGGGCCTCCGCCTGTTCCTCCGCCAGGTTCGAGGTGGGGGCCAGGCGCCAGCCATCGTAGAGTAGTTTCAGGCCAAAGCCCAGGAACAGGGCCACGGTTAAGCCCTGCACGTACCGCTGGGGCAGCACCGTCACCACGCGACCCATCAACACCGATAACACCGTCATCACCACCAGGGCCAGGGTGACCCCTAAAAACACCCAACGCCGGGGATGACGGGTGGCTAAAATCATGCCAATGAAAAAGGTTTTATCCCCTAGTTCTGACAGGGTGATCAGCAGTAAAGCTGGGGTAAATCCAGAAAGAGAAGGCATGGGTTTAGGAGGAAACCTAAGGGAAAAATTAGCATAATTCAATCATCGATGGAGGATTGAATACTGTCAATGGAATCCTATAGCCGGTCAAGACATACCCATAAAGGGAACTCTTAAAATTGCTGATTATTTCATAGTTGAATCATAATTGAAGAAATCCTAGGGTGCATTAAATGAGGATTTGACAGGGATATAACTAGGGTTTTACAGTGACTAATGGATGTTGGTCAGTGAAAATTCTCGAGCTAGGCTGAGGTCGATGCTATGTCAAAGTCCATACCCTACCAACCCTTAATTTTGCGGCTCGTCCACGGTGTCAGTGGGTTTTTAGCGATCGGCACCCTGATCACGGGTTTTTGGGTTTATAACACCTACGATGGCCGCTTTGGCACCCTAAAACTGCCAGAACTCTACGATGCCCAGGGGCTGCACGGCACCTTTGGGCTCTTCTTTTTAATTAGCTTCACCGGTCTGGCGATCTATAGTCTCTACTGGGGCAGTCGGCGCCTGTTATTTCCAGATTTTTGGCGACGGCTCTGGCATCAGCCCGGGCAACCGGTGTGGTGGGTCAATCTACAGCGCCTGGTGAATAGCCTGATGCTAGTGGCGGCCACCCTGGCGGTGATCAGTGGGCGGATGATGCAGGAATCCTGGCTGCCCTTTGGTGAAACCCATCATCTGGTTTACCAGGTTCACCTGCTGGGCTGGTTGGTGCTACTGATCAGCCTGATCCTGCACCTGGTGATGAGCTTCAAGGTGGGGGGTATGCCCCTGGTGCTCTCCATGGTGCAGTGGGGCTACCGCCCCGAAGAGTCCCCTGCCCTCTGGTGGCAGAGGCTTCGTCAACGATTTAGACGGTAAAGGGGGAACCTGTGATGTCTTCTGCTTCCACTCCCCTACGAATGCTGCGGGTTTTGGTGCTGCTGGGCTTAGCGCTGGCCTTCCTGGTACCCCTGCTTTGGCGGCCTGGCTAGGGAGACTAAGTTAATGCCGGAAAAGACAGCGGAGCCAATCATGCCACCCAATCTTTATGAAACTGACTTCTACGCCTGGACCTTAGAGCAGTCGAAGTTGCTGAAGCAAGGTGACTTCAAGCACCTGGATATTACTAATTTGGTGGAGGAGATCGAGTCTTTGGGGAAACAGGAACGCCGAGAACTGGAAAGTCGCCTGGGGATTTTAATTGGGCACTTGCTCAAATGGCAGTATCAACCCGAGAAGCGTAGTAAAAGCTGGAAAGCAACCATTCGTGAGCAACGCCGGGCAGTCCAGGCATTAATCCGCCAGAACCCTAGCCTTAAACCCTATTTGACTGAGACCATCGCCTCCGCCCATGAATCTGGATTGGATTTAGTCGTGAAGGAGACTCCCCTAGACTATGGAGACTTGCCCGACAATTGCCCCTATAGCTCAGAGCAGCTGTTCGATCCTGACTTTCCTGCCGATTGATCGGGCAGGCTTAGGGCACCCTTAGCCGGTCCCTGTCATGGCTCCTACCTGAGAGGCTGGTCCTATGTCTGGTCCTATGTTACGAGCTATGAAAACCCTAATGTCGGGTAGGGTTCCCTTGACGCCTATCTAGCCCCGCTGACTGAGGAGCTATGACTCCGCCCGTTGCAGGCGGGATAGCTTGGGGTCGATGATCTTACGGCCCTGGCCAGGAAATTCCACCGCTAGGCAGGTCTTGTTGCCGGCCCCAAAGATGTGGGTCACCTGCCCCGCCCCGTAGGCCTGGTGAACCACCACATCCCCCACCTGCCAATCCCCCAGGTCTTCCTTGGGGCGGGGGTCGGTTGGGGCGGGTCGAGCCGGGGGGGCGGATCGCCGGATTTGTCGGGCACTGGGTAGTCTGCGGTTCCCGCTGAGCAACTCGGTTGGCAGTTCCTCTAGAAATAGGGAGGGGCTGGCGGGCTCTCGGTTGCCGTAGAGACGCCGCTCCCGGGCGTGGGAGAGGAATAGCCGTTCCTGGGCCCGGGTGATGCCGACGTAGCAGAGGCGGCGTTCCTCCTCGGTGGCGGCGGGGTCTTCCAGGGAGCGGTAGTTGGGGAAGAGGCCCTGCTCCAACCCCACCAGGAAAACCACCGGAAACTCCAGGCCTTTGG
>CAYVMR010000263.1:0-3320 GCA_964452545.1 uncultured bacterium | reverse complement strand
TGGGGATTTCCCCTGGCCGCCATGGCTTTAAAGCGGGTAAAGGTATCAAATTCAAAAAATAGATATTGATGAGTGGTAGGTTCTGGCTGGACACCCACATCGTTATGGCGCTTTTTGCCGATGAAGTCGCTGTGAATAGCGGGGTAGGATGGGCAAAGGGCCTGAGCCCGTGCCCATCAGGATCATGTCCTGTATTTATGGAAAGGACCTGGGGCTTTTACCCATATTGAAGGTAGAAAGTGACGGTGCCATACAATTGAATCTGTGGCACTAAGGAAGAAACGTGGCACTGGTCAGCTCTGGCATGGGGGCGGTGATAGCGCCGTTAAGCCCTGCCTTTCCTGAGCTACCCAGTGCCTTTGGGGGGCGTTCAGCCGATTACCATCGGCGATCGGTTGGCCTGGTTATTGGCCTAAGAGGTTGTTGGTTGTTTGAAAAGGGCTCAGGTATAGTTCGCCGCCAGGGGGCCACAGTTAGGGGATCAGCTCAATGTCCGGCAGAACCCAACTGCGGTCGAAGTATGGCTGGGTCGGACCGTAGAGTCGGAAATAGGTGAACCAGCCCTTGCCGGGGAGGGTCTTGATCCAGTTCGTTTCCGGCTTCCCGGCTGGGGCCTGGGCTCCGAAGTAAAGGTCCACCGAACCGTCCGCGTTCGTCACGATGTCGTCCCGTGATGAACGGTCGGGCTGCACGCCCGTGTCTACGAAGCAGCGGGTCTCATTGTCATAGACGGTGAAGGACCAGAACTGCGCCACTGGCGCATTGGCTGGGACGTGCAACTGATAGGTCTTGCTGCCGTCGAGCCAATGACCGTTCGCGTCCTTGGATGATTCCAGGTAGACCTGCCCAAAGCCCACGGTGCGGCCCATCATTCCAACGGAGACGCCGACCGCCTCGTAGAACCAGGAGGCGCGCTCGTCGAACTCCGTATAGTACGGAGCCTCCTGAGAGGTCTCTTGGAGGAAGAGTGAAATCTCCCACTTCTTGCCCGGCCACACCGTTACTCCCTTGAAGCGCTTCTCGAATCCAATCGTACGGGCCATCACTTCGCCCACCTGAACGGCCTCGAGCAGGATCTGCCTCTGGCGCGGGTCGGGGTCGAAGGGCTTGCCCTTCTCAATTCCCAGCGGCTGCAGCATGCCGAGTATCATGCGATCGCGTTCGTGGGGAGGCTCCTCATTAATGAACTTGGCCACGCCCTGCCAATAGGCCAGCCCCCCTGGCTGGGTCCCGCTCCACTTGCGGCCGTTGGGTCGGATGTGCGAAGTCGGTGGCGGGTTATCTCGCTGGCTGTAAGGGTAGAGCTGAATCGCCGCCATCAGTGCCAGCGTCTTTTCCTTGTCGGGATCAAGCACGCGTTGTCCGACAAACACATTCACCGTGGGGGAGCGGAAGACATAGTAACCCTCGGGCTGCATGGCCGGATCATCCGGGCCTAGGATGAGATACTTACCGCCCTTGCCCTTGTCTGGTCCGGTCTGACCGGTGTCGGAAATAGGCCGCTGCCAGAAGTCCGTGAAGCCCCCGGCGGTGGGTCCGGCGGGAATTTCTAGCACGAGGGGGCCGGTTTCCTTCAGGTTGGGAAACGCCATCAGGTAGGGCGTCGTGGCATTAGCCGTGAGGAGACCGAGTTTATCGGTGAAAGTCAGGTAATCGACGAAATCCAGATTGCCGGCGTCAAATTTGTCCTGCTGCTCGGCCTGCCACTGCACCATACCCATCATCGGAAGTGCCCAGAGGTAACCCTGGCAAGCCCGCTGGAAATCGATGTCGTCGTACAGTTTCTTGGCAGTGGCTTCGGTCGGGTAGCCGTTATTGAGTTCGATCTTGCCAATCCGGGATTCGATAGTGCCGGTAGTGGGCAGTTGAAACGTTGTCATTTGTGTATCTCGCTCTATTGAAAACCACTATAGAGCAAAGGGTATTCTTTTTAGGGCAAGGTCGACTCCCTCTTGCCGCAGGGAGCGATCGCGCTGCGCTTTGC
Source organism: uncultured bacterium (assembly GCA_964452545.1). Classification (GTDB taxonomy): domain Bacteria; phylum Cyanobacteriota; class Cyanobacteriia; order Phormidesmidales; family Phormidesmidaceae; genus Nodosilinea. The sequence goes on along the minus strand of CAYVMR010000263.1, from coordinate 1,336 downwards.
GAGACCCCGGTTGCCTGGATAAGAAACGTCCTACAGGGTGATAAGGCGAGAGGCTGTGGCAACCATAGTCGTGTCTTGCCTTGAGTAGATGGTTGAGATCATAGCTGGTTTTAAAGGAACCTGGGGGGATAGCAGGGATTGATAGGTTCAGTAGATCGAAAACCCATGATGACACGGGTAAACATCCAGCGCGGCCCAGTCCCCTGGATGTGGGGTAAACTGGAGGGCGATCACGACAGTATTTCCCCTGATTACGACTCTTAGGCAGGTATCATTTTGACTTGGGGTAGGGAATGGCTGCTGGGTCGGTGGTAAAGGGCTGGAAGCTTGTTTTTGAGGGGCTTACGCCAGTTGAGGTTAGTTGCCAACAAGAAAGCGTTAGCAGGTAACGAGAAGGCGTTTACTGAAAACGAGTTCACGTTTGTTACTAACGAGGGTAGTACATTAATGCACGGGAAAGAGGAAAATCAGGTTACGCCACTGCGATAACAAGGGAGACAAGCTCATGGCTATTGAGATGACCTGTCCGACCTGTGGGTCTCACGATATCTCTAAGAACGGTACCAGCCACCGGGGAAAGCAAAATTACAAGTGCCGGGACTGTGGACGTCAATTCGTGGAAGATCCGCAATGGCGACCGAAACCAAAGGAGACCAAAGACTTGGTGAATCGGTTGTTACACGAGAAGATCCCGCTAGCGGGGATTGCCCGGGCGACTGAGACCTCAGAGAGTTGGGTGCAAGGTCAGGCCAATGCGACCTATGAAGCCGTTTCTAAAACCCCCGAGGTGTCACCTAAACCCCAAGGTCCCCTGAGGGTGCAGATGGATGAACTGTGGTCATTCGTCGACAACAAAAAGAATCAACAATGGGTCTGGTTAGCTATGGATGCCGAGAGCCGAGAAATTATTGGCTGTCACATCGGAGATCGTTCTCGGGAATCGGCAATCGCCCTCTGGCAGTCGATTCCGCCGGTCTACCGACAATGCGCCAAGGTTTACACCGACTTTTGGGAGGCTTACGTTACGGTAATTCCGAGTAAGCGGCATGAGGCTGTAGGCAAAGACAGCGGCTTGACCAATTATATCGAGCGGCTGAACAACACGCTGAGGCAACGGGTGGCGCGACTGGTCAGGAAGACCCTGTCGTTTTCCAAGAAGCTAGAGAACCACATTGGGGCCATCTGGCTGTTCATCCATGAATACAACTGCCGCATCCGGGAGAAGCTGGCAGAGCAAGGTAATCCTATTCTTTCCTTCGTCCTGTACTAAAATCCACTACCCTATAGGATGCCAACGAAATGGAGGGGACCATGGCCACTCACCAGCTCTAGTAGC
>CAYVMR010000262.1:0-3340 GCA_964452545.1 uncultured bacterium | reverse complement strand
ACCGCTTGCTGAGTCAAGTCGCTGCCATCATTGATATTAAACACGCGACTCTGGCTATCACCATCTACAGTGATATCGGCCTCACCATCGTCATCAATATCTCCATCAATGATCAGATCATCGGTGATGATTAGTTCTCCTGTTGACAGCGTAATGGTTTGTCCCCAGAGGCTTGGGTCAAAGACAATGCGATCCCCTCCGCCTGAGGCATTTGCCTCCAAAATCGCCTGGCGCAGGGAACCCAAACCAGAATCGCTGAGATTAGTAACAGTAATAATAGCCATGGGTTAACTAAACCTTAATACTGAGGTGGAGAAGGTATTGAGCGTGTTTGTCAGCCATACCAGGCCAGGTAGAGCTAACGGATGAGGCGCTGGCTAGGGTTAGCCCTTGACCTGCTTTTGACCCCGATGTCGACGTAGGGTCGCCAACCCCATGCCAACCAACCCCGGCAATAGGGCAGGGGTGGGCACGGCGATGTACTGGGCATTACTCACAGACAACACGGAGGAATTAACCACATCATCCTGGTCAAAGACGCCAATGCTAATGGTGTAATTGCCCGCTGTGGCAAAGGTGTAGGAAAAAGGCGAAGGGGAGCCGGGGGTCAGGTAGGTGACCACAGGGGAACTCCCATTATTGATGGCTACAAACCCTCGATCAGGACGAATGGGGAAGGCTGGATTCCCTGGATCATAGGTCGTGAACAACCAGTTGAAACTAAAGCTATCTCCCGCCTGGGCCAGTTGACTAATTTGAATGGCTGACCCTTCGATGGGGTTATCTTGCAAAACGGAGCTCAAGCCCAGGTTTGACTCCAGGGTGAAAATATCTTGAGGGGCATTACCAGAGACATTGCGGATAATACCTCCATCGTCAATCCCCCCTGGGGCTGCATTGGTGAGAGTGGCCGTATTGCTACTTGAGGTGACATCGCCATAGGGAGTCCAGGTGTTGAAGCTAAAGGCCTGGGCCGGGGTGTTTAGGGCAAGACTCCCCAGGCTGGCTAAACCGATAGCGATCAGGGATTGGGAGAGGTTTATTAAGCGAACCATAGGATTTTCTCCGGAAATAATATAAGGAGTTTGTCAATATAGCCAGACGATCATGAAAACTCAACCTCGAGCTACAGGAGTAACCCAGCGCAGGTAACTAAAGCCCCCCGCCCAGACTTATTTTTTATGGCTTCTAACGTGAGATAGACGCGCTACAGCAATGAACCCTGGCCTAAGCGCTCTGCCCCATGGCCTGCTTAAGAGGGACCAAAGCAAACTAAGCAAGTTAGCGCACAGGACTAATCTGCGTGTTATTACTTAGGTTATCACACTAATTCTGCCTATTTTATACTTACTCGGAATTATTTTCCTCTGAAGATTCAGTAAAGCGGCGGGCTATCTTGTTATCCGAGTGAAGCGGTGTAGGTTCCTATTGTCTGGGAAAAGCCTAAACTGAAGGTTGTTACCCCTGGATGCTCACTAGCCTTTCCACTACTTCAATCAGTCCTCTCTCAAGTAGGGCTAACCGAGGCCAGTGCTGGCCAACTTGGATGGCAGTACGGTTGGGCTAAACTCCTGAAGGCCAGCCCGAAAACCTATCCGGATTCTGGTTTATCCGAGTTACCCTGTCCTCAGTATCTTGGTCAAAGCTATAGTATTTAAATCACTATCTCCCCCTATGGCCTTACCCCTAACTTCTACTGACCAACCAAAGGCAGATCAGCCACTCCGCAGCGTCCACACCCATACCCTGCCCCAAGTGCTGGATCAGTTGGGTATTTCCCTAGTGGTTTCCACCTATCAGGCCGGCAAATTAATTGTGATGCGGGCTGAAAGCGGTGTCCTCAACACGCATTTTCGGGTTTTTCAAAAACCGATGGGCATTGCCCTCCAGGGCGATCGCCTGGCGATTGGTACGGCGGCAGCCATCTGGGAACTCCGTAACAATACCGATGCTGCCCAAAAAATTCCCCCCTCCGGTAAACACGACGGTTGCTTCTTGCCCAGGAACCTGCATGTCACCGGCGATATCGATATTCATGAAATGGCCTGGGTTGGCAGCGACCTATGGTTTATCAACACCCGCTTTTCTTGCCTATGCACCTACGATCAAGACCATAGCTTTTTGCCCCAGTGGCGCCCCCCCTTTATCAGCGCCTACGATCTGCGAGACCGCTGCCACTTAAATGGGTTAGGCCTCCGGGATGGTCGCCCCAGATACGTCACCGCCCTGGGGGAAACCGACGCCCCCGGGGGGTGGCGGGAGAATAAGGCGAATGGGGGCATTTTGATGGATATTGAAACCAATGAGATTGTCCTGCGGGGATTATCCATGCCCCACTCCCCTCGCTGGTATGGCGATCGCCTGTGGGTATTGGAGTCAGGTAAGGGGCACCTATCCTACCTAGACCCCACTAAGGGGGAATTGGTCTGCCTCGCCCAACTGCCGGGTTTTACCCGTGGGCTAGACTTTTACGGCAACTTAGCCTTTATCGGTCTCTCCCAAATTCGGGAATCGGCGGTGTTTAGTGGTTTACCCCTCACCCAAACCTTGACGGAGCGCACCTGCGGGGTTTGGGTCGTGGATATTAGCACTGGAAAAATTCTGGGCTTTGTTAAATTTGAAGACGCCGTACAGGAAATTTTTTCGGTCTGCGTAGTTTCAGGGATGCGGTTCCCCGAAATCATTGATTTGGATCCTGGACTATTGGGAAGCACCTACATTTTACCCCAGCAGATACTTCAAAACGTAGTGCAACCCTCCCAGAACTGGGAGTTTGCCGAAACCCACTTCGTCGAGGGCAATCGGCTATATGGTGCCGGAGATAAGCAGGGGGCGATCGCTGCCTTCCGAAGGTGTCTGCGGCTACAGCCCACCTACCTGCCGGCTCGATTCAACCTGGGGGTGACCCTAGGGGACCTGGGTCGCTACCAAGAGGCTATCCTTGAACTCCAAAAGGTAGTAGCCAATGAAGCCCGCCATGCAGAAGCGTTAAATAGTTTAGGGTTTATCTATTGTCAGTTAAAACAACTGGAAACGGCGGTTGATTACTTTCGCCAGGCGATCGCCATCGATCCGGGTTATCAGGCCGCTCAACGGAACCTAGACCAAACCCTACCCCTGCTGGAGCAGCCGTCAACCCCAGAGCCGGGGTAAACCCTAAAGAGACTACGGCACAGCCAATGGCAACGAGGAGATCTGCGGGTTAGAATTTGTCGAAATCCTGGGAGACGTTGAGCAGTCCCTAGTCTGCCCCGTTATGCGCCACTACAGCTGCGCCAGTGACCGCCTATGGTTGGCTTTTCCCGCTATTACGCCCTCTTGTCCGGTGTCGTCCTCACCG
>CAYVMR010000261.1:0-3363 GCA_964452545.1 uncultured bacterium | reverse complement strand
TGGATGGTCAAAGGCCCTGATAGGGATTATTTTTCCAATAATCCGCCAACCCGACAGTATCCTATCTATCGGTTTTAGTGATGGATGACATCTGGGAATCATTTTGATTCCTAAACGTTAATGACCTAAAGTGAGCAGGTACTAAGACAGAAATAGAGAAGTACTAACTTTGTGATCATGATGATCAGTCACCTGATTCCAGTTACGGTCATTACGGGTTATCTAGGATCTGGAAAAACCACATTACTGAATCGAATTCTCGCGGAAGAGCATGGCAAGAGAGTCGCCGTAATTGTTAATGAATTCGGTGAGTTAAGTATTGATGGTCAGTTAGTGATGATTTCCGATGAAGAAATTATAGAAATAAATAATGGTTGCATTTGCTGCACGGTCAGGGATGATCTTATTAAATTGATCGGCAAACTTCTTGATAATCAGAAAACCTTTGATCACCTGGTTATCGAAACAACTGGTTTGGCCGATCCTGCGCCGGTGATCCAATCCTTTTTCCTGGATGAACTGATGCGTTCGCAGCTGATTTTGGATGCCATCGTCACGGTGGTGGATGCCAAGTATATCAGTGAGCACTGGGACAGCAGTGAAGCCCAGGAGCAGATTACCTTTGCCGATGTGATTTTACTAAATAAGGTGGATCTAGCCGATCCGCCCATGTTGGCAGCGTTAGAGCATAGGATTCGGCGTATGAATGCGATCGCCACAATCTATCAAACTCAACACTGCCAAACTCCCCTGGAGACCGTGTTGGGCCTAGGGGCCTTCGATCTAAGCAATGCCCTCAATATTGATCCGGAGTTTCTCGAGGAGGTTAACCACGATCATGACGAGGCTATTTCATCAGTGGCTATTCAGGTGCCGGGGGTTGTTGACGGCGATAAAGTCAACCGCTGGCTCTATCAACTGGTACAGGCCCGAGGCCTTGATCTTTTCCGCATGAAAGGCATCTTGGATATGGATCATGAAGACCGAAGATTTGTTTTTCAGGGTGTTCATATGACCTTGGATGGTCGTCCAGGTCGTCCGTGGCAACCTGGAGAGGTGCGACGGAATGAGTTAGTTTTCATTGGTCGAAATCTGAATGAATCTGAACTGCGACGTGGTTTTAGTGAGTGCTTAATTTGACAATCAACTGGATTTAGAGCGCAATCAATCATGAAACAATCTGAAGCTTTTAGTACTAGTATTGGTGTTCTCGGCGGTGTAGATGTTTTTTTGACAGCGACGGTTATTCCTATACCAGTTTGGGTGACCTTTACGGCCTGGGCCTCATTCTTTATTGTCGGCGGAGGGGTCCAGGGGTTTATTAAGTCTATTTCCTGCAATCTTACCGGTATTGTGATTGCGGCCCTCTCTCTATGGGCTATTGATCTGATTGGCCCTAGTCCGCTAGTGGCTGCAATTTGTGTGGGTATTGGGAGTGCAGCGATGGTCCAGGCTTCTAAATTTCCCTTTACCCATGGTATTACCCCTGCCATTGTGTGGGGGTTTTCCCAAACCGTTGGGACAGTGGCTGTGACAAATTTGCCAGTGACCGCATCGCTCCCCAACAACCCCGTTTTAATTGCGATCGCCGCCATGGTTTTAGGCAACATTTTTGGTTATCTTTCGGAGGCTTGGGGCAAAGCAATGACAACCAGCACCGTCAATTGAAATGGCCTTAGGACAGTTGGGAGAACGTCAACCTGAATCCTGGGTAATTGTTTCATTTTGGCTCCACCAGGCCACAGCTACAGCCCAGTTCTAACCATTGTAATCAGATTAAGGAGTAAGGTACCTATGAAACTGCAACATTCCCTTGGCGGCCTTGAAGGATTAGGCCCCGTTGACTTCCAGAAAAAGGTATTTGTTGAGCTCTGGGAAAAGCGTATTTTCGGTATTCACACAGCCATGATGGGCTTAAGCATACATCTTAAAGAGGCTTTACCTGAGTACCCTATCGATCAAGTGCCGACAGCATTTAAGGATATTTGGACCTGGGCTGATCTGCGGCGAGGAGCAGAAGCCATGAATCCCTTTGATTACTTTAAGCTCCGCTATTACGAGAAGTGGTTAGGGGGTATTTCAGGTTTTTTCGTTGAGAAAGGTTATCTCTCCCAGGAGGAACTAAATCAAAAAACCAATTTTTATCTAAAAGAGGGAAATGTCGATCCGACCCCGTTACCGCAAAAAGATATCCCTGGCATTGATGAGCAAGTGCTCAAATACCTGGAGCTTGGCGACTCTCCCAAGCGAAACCTGGATATTCAACCCAGGTTTGCAGTGGGAGATGCGGTCGTTATAAAAAATATGCCCGCCGCTGAGCATACTCGATTGCCAGGGCATCTACGGGGTAAACCTGGAGTAGTTGATCTGGTGTATGAGGGATGTTACGCCTACTTTCCTGGTCCGTCCGATGGGTTGGGACCCGCTCAACCCAGCTATAGCGTTCGTTTCGATCCCAAAGATATCTGGGGTGAAGGCCTGGCTGAACCGGGATCTACCTTTTATGCAGATATATTCGAGATCTATCTCGAGGCAGCCTAAAACTTAGTAACTTTTGAAATGAGGCGAGGGCTTTATGTCAATTCCTGGCGATGAGCAATTCAACTATAGTGCCAACCGAGAACTGGAAAGTGCAGCGAAGGTGAGGGCGCTGGAATCTCTACTAATTGAAAAAGGTATTATTGGCAGTGAGACTGTCAATAAAGTGTTGGCATACTTTGAGTCTAACATGGGGCCTTTCAATGGCGCTAGACTTGTGGCTAAGGCTTGGGTTGATCCAGACTTTAAGGAACTATTGATTAGGGACTGCAATGCCGCCTGTAATGCCCTTCGCATGACTACGGGGATGTCCGGCGCAGAGGGAGAGCACATGCGGGTGGCGGAAAATACCGCCTCCGTCCATAACCTGATTATTTGCACCCTGTGTTCCTGTTACCCCTGGCCAACCCTAGGACTGCCGCCCTACTGGTATAAGGATCCAACATTCAGAGCTAGGGCCGCCCGTGAGCCCCGCAAGGTTTTGAAAGAGTTTGGCCTGGATCTGGATGACTCTATTGATATTCGGGTATGGGACAGTAGCGGCCAGATTCGCTGGTGGGTACTGCCTGAGAAACCCGCAGGTACCGATCATATGGGCGAGACAGAACTGGCGGCCCTAGTTACCCCCGAGTCGATGATGGGCGTTGCCAAGGTAATCGTTTCCTAGAGGTTTTCTAGCTCTCTAGCCAGGCCGGTTTGGGAACTGGAATTTTCAAACTGGCCATGTTTTTCCTCTGAAGTTGAACCACTTTCGCTTTAAATCAGGAAGAAATCTTATTACCCATGTTTACCCGATTTGAACATTTCGCCGCCTCTAGTTTGATG
>CAYVMR010000260.1:0-3375 GCA_964452545.1 uncultured bacterium | reverse complement strand
ACCATACCCCTATTCCTGGCCGTTGGATAGCTTTTTGCCAAAATGAGAATTGCTGAGAGAGAACTGCTGTAATGGTCAGTTTTAGCCCTTGGCACTATAATTCAGATAGTAGCTACAGCCGCAGGACACTGGGCGGAAGCGACTCAGAACACTTACCTAGCCTTCGGTTTTACCGATCAGCTCTATCCTAAGCGTTGTGGTCGACGCTACCACTCTCCCAACCTCAGCCGCTGTAGACAACCAACGTCCCCTTGGCCATTGTGTTTACCACTCAACTTGCCTCATCTTCATCACCCCTACCCCTTGATCTCTTCCAAGGGATTCAGGACCTAAAACAAAGGCTCAATGCTGTTGTTCTGGCCCATTACTATCAAGAACCCGATATTCAAGACGTCGCTGATTACATTGGTGATTCCCTGGGTCTATCTCGCCAAGCCGCCGCTACCAGTGCCGACGTAATTGTTTTCGCTGGAGTCCACTTCATGGCAGAAACGGCGAAAATCCTTAACCCTGACAAACAGGTGCTCCTGCCCGATCTCGCCGCTGGTTGCTCCTTAGCAGACAGCTGTCCACCCCAGGCATTTGCTGCTTTTAAGGAAACCTATCCAGGCCATCTAGTGATTTCCTACATCAACTGCACCGCAGAGATTAAGGCGATGAGTGATATCATCTGCACCAGTGCAAATGCAGTGGCAATTGTTGAGCAAATTCCCGCTGATCAACCGATTATTTTTGCCCCTGATCAAAACCTAGGGCGCTATGTCACGGCCCAGACCGGTCGTCAGATGGTTCTATGGCCCGGTAGTTGCGTGGTTCATGAGACGTTTTCTGAACGCAAGCTGATCCAATTGAAAACTGACTACCCTGAAGCGGAAGTCGTTGCCCATCCAGAGTGTGAGGCGGAAGTGCTGAGCCATGCCCACTACATTGGCTCAACCACAGCGCTATTACGCTATGTCAGAACCAGCAGCAAACACCAGTTTATCGTGGTGACCGAGCCTGGCATCATTCACCAAATGGAAAAGCATGCTCCGGACAAGCAATTTATACCAGCTCCACCAGTAGCCAACTGCGCTTGCAATGAATGTCCCTACATGCGCCTCAATACTTTAGAAAAGCTCTACCTGGCTATGCAAAACCGTCAACCAGAGATCACCCTGTCCCCATCCCTACAGGCCGCCGCCTTGAAACCGATTAAAAGAATGCTAGCCATGAGCCCCTAGCTAGCATAAAAGCTACGATGTCACCCCTGGGTTGTTAGGATAGGCCGCCGCGTCGTCCGTTGGGCAATATGGTGTACCAGTTTGTCTGAGCTGTAGCCAGTTGCTCATCACCAATGAGTGCACCTGTCAAATCAGCCCCACAGAGGTTGGCTCCACGCAGGTTAGCATTTGAAAGGCAAGCCTGAGCCAGGTCAGCACCGCGTAAGTCAGCGCCTTCCAGGTTGGCGCAGTGAAAGTAGGCTTTAACCAATTTAGCGTTACGCAGGTTAGCCGACCTCAGGTTAGACCGACCAAAGTTAGCCTTAGTCAGGTCTGAACCCTGGAAATTGGCACAAGATAGCTTAGACTGATTGAAGTTGATCTCGGTCAGGGCTGTGCGCTGCATATCAAGGTCGGTAAAGCTATGGGATGAGAAGTCTCGCCGACCCTTCAAGTACTTTTCCTTGACATCTTGAGAAGATAGGGTTTGACCGGACTTCTGCTTGCCTTGGGAGGAGGACGGCATAGAGCTACGACTGAAGCCATGGTCGCCCAGCTTAGGTGATTGAGAGCCTGAAGTGGAACTGCTCCGTTCCCGGCGAGCCCGTATGGCCGCAGCCATCCGCAATGATGGGGAACCAGGACTAGCCTGGGAAGCGGCTCCGCCATTGAGGGGGACCTTAGAGGAGCTATTTAACCCAGGGGAAGCTGGTGAGGAATAGGTCATATTTTGGGCTAGGCTATCTAAGTAAGGCTCTAGGTCTAGATCTCTAAGAATAGCCTCTGTATTTTGGTAACGGTGTCTTACCGAGATTTCTAGCATTTTTTGCAAGACATCGGCAAAATGATCACTGATCTGTACATGGTTACGCCAAAGTAGTTCTCCGGTGACCGGATCGTAATTCAACTCCTTGGGGGCTTTACCGGATAAAAGGTAAACGCAGGTCACCCCTAGGGCGTAGAGATCACTGGCATACACCGGACGCATGGCCATTTGCTCTGGAGGTGCGTAACCAGGCGTACCCACCGCATAGGCGGTTAGGGCAGTCTGTTCAGAACTGTTTTCCTGCAGGGGATTAACCTTGTCCTTGACTGCTCCAAAATCAATCAATACGAGCTTTTTATCCTGGTTCCGCCGAATAATGTTGGCCGGCTTAATATCGCGGTGGATCACCTGGTGATGATGCAAGTACTGCACCATCACTAGAATTTCACTGAGAAATTGCTTGACGCCAGCTTCGGTAAAAGGCCCTCCCCGTTTTACCTCCTGTTGCAGGGTTACCCCATTGATAAATTCCTGTACGAGGAAAAAGTCTTGATCAATCTCAAAATAGGCTAGCAATCGGGGCAACTGGGGATGGTTACCGATCTCACCCAAGATTTTGGCCTCCCGCTGAAATAGGTTGCGAGCCATATCAAGCAGATGGGGTGTGGAGATCGAGGGCCTTAACTGCTTAATGACACAGGGAGGTTTACCAGGCAAAAGAACATTGCGAGCCAGAAAGGTGGCACCAAAGCCACCACGACCAAGGGCCCGTAAAACTCTATATCGATCCTGTAGCAAAAGACTCGACCCACAGCACTGACACTGAACCTCTGTCGCTGGGTTCTTTGGTTGAGCACATTCAGGGTTGATACAGTAGCTCATTCGACCTAGGGGATAGGTATGAGATTAAACAGAGAGATGAATCCTAGAGGTATATCGGGGAAACCCTCGATGGGGTCAATAGTAACCTCTATGACAATTAAGCGACAGGAGGGTATGTATGGATTAATACGTCTACCTAGCTTTATTATTCCCTGTTTTAGAGTCGCGATACAGTATTTCTTGAGGTAACCATACAATTTTTGGCGGAGTATAAGGCTGCCTATGAAAAGTTAGTAAATTAACCCATCTTTTTCCTGGTTAAGGGCCATAGTGACGAATAGGTACATTCGCTCAGTCTAGGAAGACTTACCCAAAGAAATTCTGGGGCACAACCAAAACTGACGCCCTAAGTGTTCTGTCCAGGGCTATAGCGGTTCTTACTCGGATGAAGTACAGTAGCAGTCTTTTGTGAACCAGCCGCGAATATCCTTCAAGGTAACTTGAGCATAGGCGGATTCAAGAGCTTCCTGCACTGCTTGATACGTCCGTGCCCCAACTGACTTCAAGATGTTCTTAACCTTTGAC
>CAYVMR010000259.1:0-3395 GCA_964452545.1 uncultured bacterium | reverse complement strand
TGGCAAATAGCAGCGATCGCAGCACCACCTGCAGGTAAACCGGTTGCAAAATCTGCAAATAGTTCCCCCACCCGTAGCCGGTGGCCGGCTGGCCCAGTCGTAACCCCGGTACCAGGCTAATATCCAGGATCAGCAGGGTGGGAATCACCATTAACAGCAATAACCACAGACCCCCTGGCCCCAGGAGTAGTAGTGGCCCCAGGCTCTGGCGTAGCCAACGGACTGGTGGCAGATTAGAAACCACGCCGTCTCCTCCCCCAGGTTAGCGCTGATCTAGGCACTGGTGATTTCGGTCCAGAACCGATCAAACAGGTCATTGCTAGCCGTAGCGAGGGGCGCAATACCTTCGCTACGGTCTAAAACCTCCTCTTCGGGATACAGATCGCGGTTGTTTTTGAGCTCTGGGGGCAATTGTTCAAAGGCGGCCTGGTTAACGGTGCCCAGGAAGAACCGTTCCGCCATGACCTGGGCTATCTCCGGTTCTAGCATGAAGTTGATCCACTGGTAGGCTGCCTCGGGGTTAGGCGCTGTAGCGGGAATGGCCATGGTGTCGGTCCAAAGTGAAGTGCCACTGCGGGGGATCTGGTAGGCCAGGTTGGTGTCCTGACGGGTGAGGGGAATTGCATCGGCGGAATAGGCCATGGCCACCGCTAGATCGCCGGCTAGAATTTCATCTTCAAAACCACCGGTTTTGAAGGCAGCGATGTGGGGTTTGAGCGCTAACAACTTACGATAGGCTGCTTCGATCTGAGTGGCATCATTGGTGTTATAGGAATACCCCAGGGACTTCAGGGTGGCCCCCAGCACCTCCCGGGTATCGTCAAGCAAGGTAAACCGTCGAGAAATTTGCGGGCGGGCTTGCCAGAGAAACTCCCAGTCCTCGGGTACCCCCGGAGTGGCCTCACGGTTATAAATCAGACCCGTGGTGCCAGTACTAAAGGGCACACTGTGGGCATTATTAGGGTCGTAGCTAGGGTTGGCCCAACGAGACTTGAGGTTTTTTATGCCAGGCAACCGATCCGCATCTAACGCCGTTAGCATGGCCAGATCCACCATTTGGGAGACCATGTAGTCCGATGGATAAATCAGACTGTAGGCATTGCCTCCGCCGGATTGGAGCTTGGTTAACATCACCTCATTCGAGTCGAAAATATCAAAAATAACCTTGAGGCCAGTCCTCTCCGTAAAGCTCTTGACCATGTCCTGATCGATGTAGTTGGACCAGGTATAAATGTGCAGGGTATCTTTCCCATCACCGCTAGGGTTCCTGGGTGTGGTCGTTTCCCCCGTTAGATTAGTGCGACAATTGGCCAGGGTTAGGGCGGCCACGGTGGCACTAGCCGCCTGCAAAAAGCGCCGACGGCCATAGGGGTAGGAATGGACAAGGGGGAATCGGGGCTTAAGCGGCACAGCGGTCTCCTCATTCAAACAATACCTGGATGCAGAATCTTGGCATCAGCTACTCTAAACTTTGGTTCTAAGACTCTAGATGGTGAAGTCATCCGGTAACCTACATACACCAGGTCTGTTTCAAACAGCTTAGGGTAGAAATCGATCTAAAGCGGCCTTAAGTTCGGCAATTTCTTGTTCAATATTGCCCTCCTCAGCGGCCCGGCTAATGCATTCCGTTAAGTGATCGTCAAGAATAATCCGAGCCACCCGATCCAGGGCTCCGCGTACCGCCCCAATCTGAATCAAAACCTCTGGACAAGGACGGCTTTCTTCTACCATGGTGCGGATGCCCCGAATATGTCCCTCAATCCGAGCTAAACGATTGACAATCCGACGCAGGGACTCGGCATCATGAACATGGGGATGGATTTCACCACTACCACTATCAGCGGTAATGGATAAATGATCGTGCGGGTGGGGGCTAGGATGATGCAAAGTAAGGTGCTCGTGGGGGCTGGAAGATAAGCCAGGTAGTAACCCTATGGGTGAGGGGGTTTTGTAAAGAGGCTATTGAATCTAACCACCAAACCCAGGGTCGGTTTCAAGGACTAGGGGGGGACTGATAGTTGCTGAGTTGACTCAACTCCTCAAGAGATTTTACCCCAGGATAGAATTGACCGCCAATTTCCCAAGTTGGGTAGGCCTTAATCCCCCTATCTTGACAGCGTTGAGGTTGGCTATTTGGCCCATCAGCGGCACACTCTACGTAGGCGAGCTGACTGGCCGCCTCTTTAAACATCGCCTTTTGATCGCTACAGTGGGGGCACCAGTAAGCCCCATACATAATGCTATTGGTTTGATTGAGGTGCTTCGCCAAGGCTGTCTCGTAGCTCGGCAAGGCGTTGATCGCCGAAGAACTGTTGCCACAGGCTGCTAAGCACGTACCCATGGCTACCAAGCCAGCCAATCGGGGGGATAAGCCTTTGGTCGGGATTCTAATCATGATCTGAGCCTCTATATCGGCCACTGTAACGGATTGCTGAATCAGGCAAAGGTGTCCCAGCCATAATCTGCAACCCTACTCCAAATTATGGGCTAAAACTCCTGGCTCAACGCTGGGCCCGTGAAATTTTGCAGCCCTTGGGCCTCTAAAATATTTTGGCGACTATCATTTAATACCGTCAATACCTGGGGTGGCGTGGCATCGGGAGGATACACCAAATCCACTTCTACGTCATGGCGAGCTTTGGCAGGAATGGTCAGACTAACCAAAGGGTTACTTTCTTGACCTCGCCGTTGGACCAGGTGTAGATAATGGGTGCGTTCTATACCCATAGGATTTTTAAACTTGAGTCGTACCGTTCCCCGGAAGAAGACTCGGTTCTCAGGTGGTCGACGAAATCGCAACCCATCGGTCAGATTTTCATCCCCCAATGGGGTTTGAAACTTAATACTGATCGCTTGGGCCGAGTCATGGCGGTTGTAGAGGGGTAGCTTGAGGCTGTAGCGGACACCATAGTTGCCATGGGCCCGGAAGGCGGTATCGGCATAGCGGGCCACCATGGGAGCACTTTGAATCTGCCCAGTACCAAAGGTATTGCGATCAACGGAGCTGATCACGTAGGAGAAAGAGTTCCCTGGCTCGGGGATAGTTAGAGTATCACTGTTGGTATGATCAGTCAGGGTTGCTTTCCAGTTTGACCCCTTGGCTACCCCGGCTACCCGACCGTAGTAAAACCGTCCAAAACGGTAGGTTTGGGGGTCGGAGGGGGGAATATCCCGGGGACCGGCTAACCCACCCTGTTTCAAAACCCCTAGCCATTCCCTCAGGGTGGGTACCCGTTCATTATTGGTCGGGGTTTTTTCAGCATACTTAGCCAGACTAGCCACATATACCGGACCATCGGTCGTCAGGTACATCATCGCAGTGCGGCCATTGCTGGGGATAGGGCGGGGGGCTGGCGGGGGGGGGCATCCCGCGCAGCCCTTGCGGGCGCCCCTAT
>CAYVMR010000258.1:0-3414 GCA_964452545.1 uncultured bacterium | reverse complement strand
GCTGTGGGGGCGATCGCGATCGGGGTAAACGTCCCCAGATGGGGGCCAGTGCCGCTGACCTGGCGGATCTGGTGGTGGTCACCTCCGATAACCCCCGCACCGAGGATCCGGAACGCATTCTCCAGGATATTGTCGCCGGCATGCCCGTTAGCCCCGGGCCCGCCGCGGTGGTGGGCGATCGGGCGGTCGCCATCCAGACCGCCCTCGCCCTGGCCCAACCCGGTGATGGGATCTTAATCGCTGGCAAGGGCCATGAGGATTACCAAATTTTAGGGACTGAGAAAATTCACTTTGACGACCGGGAACAGGCCGGTCATTATTTACGCGATCGCTACTGCCGGTAGGTCAACCGCAAGATTCTGTAAACCCCTGGCGACGGTAAGACAGGTTGGGGTGACTTAAGGTTACTTTAGTAGCATTCCCAGACTCCCCTAGGCTACCCTCTATGACCAGTTGCGGATAGCTCGCCCCTTCCCCATGCCCCTTAACCCCTCACCCGTCCATTCCCTCCATGCCGCCCTGCAATGTCGGGCCGGCCTCACCTACGATTTGACCATGACGGCCCAGGGGCTGCAGGATCTGCTTAGGGACTTAGTGAACTTTCTGGCCAGTCAGCAGGTGGCTACCCACCTTTGGGTCAAACTCCCGGGGCAAGATCGTTGGTTAGTCGATCTGCGGCGCTACCATCAGACCCTGGTGGGGGATTACCAACTCCTCAGGTTGACTGGGGCCGGTGCCGGTCCATCCCCTGATCTGGGGCCATCAACCGGGGAACGGAGCGTCAGCTTACCCGATTTCCAACTGTGGTCTCAGGACTATTTTGTCATCATCCAGGGCGAATCGTTTGCCAGCCTGGTGCTGGCTACCCCCGTTACCCCTAGCGACGAGGAGGCGATCACGTCCACCACCCCGATGGCGGTTTGCCACTCGGTTTCACCGCTGCTCTGCACCACCGTGCTTGATACCCTAAAGGATCAGCTGCGGGCGGTGAATCCGGCATTCTCATCCTTGATGGCGTTGCTCCAGGGGCCACCGCATCCCCCTCAGTTAGGGGCCAACTCGCCGGCCCGATTAACCCTGGTGGACCGTTGGTTAGCCTGGCAAGTACAGCGCCAAAAGCATGCACCCCCATCCCTGGCCAACGATCAGCAAGCCTCCCTGGGGCTGTCCAGCCTGTCCTCCGAAAATGAAATTCTGTTGAATAGCCTGCGGCTCAAGGATCAGTTTTTAAACGCCATGGGACAGGAACTGCGCACCCCTTTGACCACCATTAAAACTGCCCTGACCCTGTTGGATTCACCGCAAATTAAGGGCTCCCAGCGCCAGCGCTACTTGGATATGATTAGTCACGAGTGCGATCGCCAGAGTGCACTGATCAACGGCGTGCTCAACCTGCTGCAGATGGAAACCTGGGTTAGCCAGAGCAGCAGGGCTCCTGTTTACCTGGCGGACACCATTCCCCCCCTGGTCAGTACCTACCAGCCGTTAGCGGCGGAAAAGGGGATTATGCTGGCCTACACCATCCCCGATCACCTGGCTGGGGTGGCCTGCCCTGATCACTGGCTACGCCAGATTGTGATTCATTTGCTGAATAACAGCCTTAAGTACACTGACCGAGGCGGTGAGGTTTGGGTAACGGCCCGACAGCACGAAAAGTCAGTGCAACTGGAGGTACGCGATACTGGGGTGGGGATCGCCCCCAGCGACCTGCCCCATATTTTTGATTATTTTTACCGGGGTCGTCACCCCACCCTGGAAACCACGGAAGGCTCAGGGATGGGCCTGGCCATTGTGCAACAGCTGTTGCTGTTCTGTAATGGCAGTGTTAGGGTGAGCAGCGAGATCGATCGGGGCACTCAATTTTTAGTGCAGATCCCGATCCAGCCAACCTGACTGGTGGCGCCTAACCTTGACCTTGGATGACCTGTTTCATTTCCCGGACCGCCCGTTCTAACCCCACCAGCACCGCCCGACTGATAATGCTGTGGCCAATGTTCAACTCTTCCATACCAGGGATACAGGCGACCGGGTAGGTGTTCCAGTAGGTCAGGCCATGGCCCGCGTTCACCCGCAGCCCCAGGTCTTGGGCCAGGCTGGCGGCTTGGCTGAGCAGGGTCAGCTGACATCGGCGATCGCCCTCCCCCTGGGCCTCAGCGTAGGGACCGGTGTGTAACTCAATCCACTGGGCCTGGGTTTGGGCCGCCGCTTCAATCTGTGCCGGGCTAGCATCAATGAACAAACTCACCGGAATGGCCGCCCCCTGTAGGGTAGCCACCACCGCTTGTAGACGGTTGACCTGGCTGAGGATGTCCAGGCCCCCCTCGGTGGTGACCTCCTCCCGCCGTTCTGGCACCAGGGTGACGTAATCAGGCTTGACCTCCAGGGCCATGGTGACCATTTCCTCCGTGGCCGCCATTTCCAGATTTAGGTGGGTGCGCACGGTTTGGCGCAGCAGCCGTAAATCCCGGTCTTGAATGTGGCGGCGATCCTCCCGCAGGTGGACCGTAATACCATCGGCCCCGGCCAGTTCAACCAGGACAGCGGCGGCGACTGGGTCAGGCTCAACGGTACGACGGGCCTGGCGCAGGGTAGCGATGTGGTCAATATTAACGCCGAGGGTAGGCAAGGCTGAATCTCCCGAAGGTCTACCTTCAATGTACCCTGAACGCCGCCAGAAGCGATGCACAACTGTCCCTTGGAAGATTGCACCAGTTCTAATTCTATGGTTCAGTTTTGCCCACAAGTTTGTTGGCCAACAAGTGTGTAACTTTCGGGTGTGTTCCCACATTGGGCAGTGTGGTGTAGCCACCTGGATCAGATAAATGGCGATACCGGTTACTTTGATCCAGGCGGGCTACTGGACTGGCGCTACTCAAGCCATGCCTCAGGGGTAGTTGTGGGCGGCCCATAGGCCGTGGACGAAGCATCACTGATCAGGTTAGACCACCCCACCGCCAGGAGAAGACCGAGCCCACAGCCCAACAAAAAGGTCCAGGCGTGGGAGGGCTCGAGCATGCAGAGCAGGCGGCGATCGCCATTATAAATCTGCACTAACCAGCCAGGCTGGGGGGTGTCCATTCTGGTTGGCGGTTTTGACCAGTCAGACCTATTCATGGTATCTACTCCATGGTAATCGCATCGAAAGAAGACAAGATCAAACAATGACGAGGGTTTGCCCGGCACCAGGGAAACACCGGTTAGTCATTCACCTGGGCATGCAGAGCATCTTGACAGGGGAGCTACCCAAAGCTGACCGCGATCGCCGATTGGGCACAGGGTCATCTCTTTGGGTAGCTATATCCCCTAGGCTTTAACAGCCCTCTGGCCCACAGAAACTCTGTCCGTACAGGACCTCCGCGTCACAGATATAGGCGATGCCGGCATAGTCGTTGAAAAACGAGATGGCAATCTCGT
>CAYVMR010000257.1:0-3430 GCA_964452545.1 uncultured bacterium | reverse complement strand
TGGGCAGGTAGAAGTTAAACCCCCAGGCCTCCTGCAGGGCCTGCTCAACGGTGCTGGGGGTGGGCAGTTGGCCGGTGTGGCGCAGCTGTTTGAGGGCCTCCGGCACCGCCGGGTCTCCCCAGGGGAGGACGGTGATGCGGGGGGAGTGGATGCGGTCCAAGCGGTAGTTGTGCCAGCCTAACTGACCGCTGGGGTCAAGGCCGTAGGCGCTCAGGTACTTGGCCCGGCGGGCATAGTGAAAGCACACCGGATAGACGGTGACCCGGTGCAGCTGTTGCTGACGGGCGCTCCAGTTGTCAAATTGGATGACGCCGCCATCGGCGCTTTGCCAGAGTTTCTCGATGTCGGCCTGGTGCTGGTCCACCTGTTCCTGCACCGGCTCCGGCA
Source organism: uncultured bacterium (assembly GCA_964452545.1). GTDB lineage: Bacteria > Cyanobacteriota > Cyanobacteriia > Phormidesmidales > Phormidesmidaceae > Nodosilinea. Next base: position 3,043 of record CAYVMR010000257.1, on the reverse strand, counting down.
GGATGTAGTCGAGGTGGATAAACACCCGCGGCTGGGGGAGGTCGGGGCGGTTCCCTGGTGGATTGGAGCCCTTCACCTGCTGCCAGAGATGGTCGATCACCACCGGCAGTTGGGGGTGGACAAAGGCTAGGGGTTCTAGGACGGTGAGCAAGAGTTGCTGGTCGGCGGTGGCTAGCCCCTGGCCGGGGTAGTCGGCGGCGGTGGCCAGGCAGGGCCAGCGATCGCGGGGCAGGGGGTAAACTTTGCCCCCCGGGGCCTGACCCAACCAGCCGATCTGGGCCAGGTGGTGCAGGTCCTGCCGCAACACCCGGTGCACCACCGCAAAGGGGCGCTGGTCTAAATAGCCCTCCACCGCGGCGGCGGTGAGGCCGCTCAACCCGGCCACCCCCTGCACCCAATCGGCCAGGGAGTGGGGCCACCCCGATCGCTGCAGCAACTGCTGGGTGGTGACCTGGCAAAGGCATTGGCTGCCCTGGCAGGCCCGCTGCAGCGTGGCCAGGTCGGCGGTTTCCTGGCGGGGGTGGCTGGGGCTAAACAGGCGATCGCGCAGTTGACCGTAACCCAGGGCCAGGGAGGGCTCTTGAAAACGGCCCTGATCACCATAGAATTCCTGCCACCAGAGCCAGCAGCGTAGCGATCGCAGCAGACGGGCCGCTAACTGGCCGCCGCTGAGCCTATGGAGCACGGAGGGACTGGGTAGCAAAGGCATCACCCCACTTAATCATAAATAAGTAGTTATTTTAGGTAACTTCGTCCGGATTTATTCCAGCGGGGCTGAAACAATAGGGTATAGCCAGCGCTGTTTAGCTGAGGTCAGCGGATGAAAATCTGCAGCGGGGTCAGAGAACCTTGAAGGCCCCCCTTCAACCCCCATGCCATACTGCCAGCAGTTTCTCCCCTAGTCCACCATGTCCTCTGTTCGCCCCAGTGCCGTTGCCCTCACCCTCACCCCCCACCGGGCGGGGGAGGTGGCCCTACAGCTCTTGACCGTTCACCTGACCGCTCCCGATCGCCTGATCGAACCCCAGGACCTGGAGGGCCTCACCCTACCGGCGGGGATTGACACCACCCAGGGGGTGATGATCACCGGGCGGGCGCCGATCTGGCTCTATGCCCACCTGGTGCATGAGCTCCACCCCACCGCCTGGGTGGGCTGCTATGATCCCCGCCTGGGGGGCGGGGTGGTGGTGGCCACCCATTCCCGCCTGGCCCGCATTGGCCAGGTGATTCCCCTGTCCCTAGGGCCAGCCAGCCCTCGGCTGGGGCCGGCCCTGCTGGTGGTGGGGCCGCCGGATAGTGGCAAGTCGGTGCTCTGCCACAGCCTGTTGCGCGGTCTGCTGCCCCACCAGCCTGGGGTGTTTTTGCAGCGGGCCAGTTGGGATGGGGAGGGCAATTGGATCTTTGAATTACCGGCGGAGGCCACGGAGGAGCAGCGCCAGGCCTTTAAGCTGGCCTATAAGGGGGGCCCCTCCGATCGCTTCTTTCCCCACCAGGCCCTGGGGATTTTGCAACTGCGACGCCAGCAATCCCTGGTGATGGTGGATGTGGGGGGGCGGGTGCAGCCGGAGAAGGTGCCGGTGGTGGAGGCCTGTTCCCATTACCTGATCATTAGCCGCGACCCGGCGGCGATCGACCCCTGGCATGAGTTTTGTCGCGATCGGGGCAATCTCCAGCCCCTGGCGGTGATCCACAGTACGGCGACCCAGCAGCTGCAGATTCACCGCCGCCAACCCTACCTGGAGCTCACCTGCGGCCCCTGGCGGCCCGGTGAAACCCCGGTGCCGGGGGTGTTGTTGGAGTGGGTCCAGGCCCTGGGAGGACGCTCCTAAGATGAAAGACTATACCCATAGCCCGGCAGGGGGCCTGGACTACGAAAGTGATCACCTGTTTTTGTTGATGGGGGGCAATCCCCTCCCCAATGCGGTGGCGGCCCTCACCTTACTGCGGCCAGGGGGCACGGCCCACATTATCCACACCGATCAAACCTGGGTCCAGGCCCAAAACCTGGGCCGACTTCTGGAGGGGGAGGCGGGGTTCCACACCGCCCCTCTGATTAATCTGGGTATGGCCCAGGCGGCGGCGGCGGTGATCCGGGGTCAGGTGCAGGGGCGGGCGGTGGGCCTGCAGGGCCAGGTGGGGATGAACTATACCGGGGGCACTAAACCGATGGCGGTGCATGCCTACCGGGCCCTGGCGGCGGTTTGTCCGGGGGCGATCTTTAGTTATCTAGATTCCAATACGGCCAAAATTACCCTGGATTGTGATTACGGCCCCAGCCGGCAAATTCCCCTGGTGGTGGATCTATCCCTGGCCCAGATGTTTCAACTACATGGGCTGCGCTGGCACCCTGATTACCCGCCCCTAACCCAACCGCTGCTACCGGCGGCGGCCACGGCCCTGGCCCAGGTCTATCAAGATTGGCATCTGGTGGGGAATTGGCGGCAGTGGTGCCGAACTACCCTGCTGCCGGCCCTAAAGCAGGGGCAGGATTGGAAGCCCCTGTGGCAACTGCGAAATCTGGCCCCCCTGCCCCTGGCGGGTCTGGCGGCACCCCTGGTGGAGCTACTACAAACCCATCTGGGGGCCAGGGCCACGGAGTTGGACCTGGGCGCCCTGCTGCCCCTGGGGTTTAGCGATCTGACCCAGGTGGGGAATTGGTTGGATGGGGTGTGGTTGGAGCACTATGCCCTGGATCGGGTGGGCCAGTTGGCCCAGGCCTACGGGATTGGGGAACTGGGGTTGGGGTTCCAGATGGTGGATTCGGCCGGGCCGCCGGGTCGCTATGGCCGGTTTGAGTTTGATCTGGCCTTTTGCCAGGGGCATCAGTTGTTTGCCCTGTCCTGTACGACGGCCACCTCGCGGTCGGGGTGTAAGCAGAAGTTGCTAGAGGCGGTGGTGCGGGCCCGGCAGTTGGGGGGCAGTGAGGCGCGGGTGGGGTTGGTGTGTGGGTATCCCTGGTCGGAGAATTTGCGGCGGGAGCTGGAGGTGATGGGGCGCGATCGCCGGGTGGCGGTGTTTGGGCGGCAGGAATGGCCGCAGTTGG
>CAYVMR010000256.1:0-3433 GCA_964452545.1 uncultured bacterium | reverse complement strand
GAAGCTTAAGCCGCTAAAATCAAAAATGCAGTTATCTCCGTAGTCGACCATGGCAGGTCACAGTAAATGGGCTAATATCAAGCGGCAAAAAGCTCGGGTGGATGCGGTTAAGGGCCAGGTGTTCGCCAAAATGTCCCGGGAAATTATTGTGGCGGCTCGGTTGGGGGGGGCTGACCCCGCCGGTAATTTCCAACTGCGCACCGCCATTGATAAGGCCAAGGCGGCGGGGGTGCCCAATGACAACATCGATCGGGCGATCGCCAAGGGGTCAGGCCAGTTGGGCGCCGAGGACGGCTACGAAGCCATCCGCTACGAAGGCTATGGTCCCGGCGGAGTCGCCATCCTGATCGAGGCCCTCACCAACAACCGCAACCGCACCGCCGCCGATCTGCGGGCCGCCTTTAGTAAGCGCCAGGGCAACCTGGGGGAAACCGGTTGTGTGGGCTGGATGTTTGAGCAAAAGGGGGTGGTGACCCTGGGCCACCCCGGTGATGAAGACCGTTTACTGGAGGCCGCCCTGGAGGGGGGAGCCGAGTCCTACGACGTGATTGACCTGGAGGACAATACCCCAGGGGCCGAGGTGTTTTGCCAGCCCCCTGATTTAGAAGCCCTTGACGCCACCCTGAAGGCCCGGGGCTATCAGGTTCAACAGGTGGAACTGCGCTGGATACCCAGCAATACGGTGCTGGTGGAGGACGCCGATCAGGCCCGCCTATTACTCAAACTCATGGACGTGCTCGAAGATCTAGAGGACGTGCAATCGGTCACCGCCAACTTTGATCTCACCGAAGACCTGTTGAGGGCGGTGGCCGGATAAAACCCGGTGGCCGGATACCCCAATGTTGAGGCAGTGATCACCCCAGATCAGTCAATAGCGATAGAATGGGCAAAGCATAAGCAGACGGTGGTAGGGCATGCTCAGTTTTGTGATTTGGGTTCAAGGTGAGTGTCTGTGTTGTCTTCCTCAGAATTGACCGATGTCCTGTGGGTCGGGGAGCAGCCGATTCAGCCTGCGGAGTTAGTGCCTCGCCTACGCCGTTACGGTTTATTACCCACCCTCCTGAAGGAACTGATCATTGATCAGGCCATTGCCGCCGTACCCTTGACCGCCGCCGAGGCCGCCGCCGCCCTGGAGGACTTTCGGCAACAGCATCAACTGGTCTCTGAGGAACAGTGCCAAGCCTTTTTAGGCCAGCGGGGGTTGACCCTAGCGGATTTAGAGCCCATTGCCCATCGCCATAGCCAGTTGCAGAAGTTTAAGCTAGAGACCTGGGGCAATCAGGTCGAGTCCTACTTTCTACAGCGCAAAACCCAACTCGATCGGGTGCTGTATTCCCTGATTCGCACCAAGGAGGCGGGGCTGGCCCAGGAGCTATATTTTCGCATTCAAGATGATGGTCAACCCTTTGCCGATCTAGCCCGGCAATTTTCAGAGGGCCAGGAGGCCCAGACCGGTGGGTTAATTGGCCCAGTGGAGCTGTCGGTGCCCCATCCGGCCCTGGCCAAGGTGCTTTCCATCAGCCAACCGGGCCAGCTATGGCCCCCAGCCCGGGTGGGAGAATGGTTTGTGGTGGTGCGGCTGGAGAAGTTTTTACCCGCTAAGTTGGATGACCCCACCCGGCAGCGCCTCTTGGAGGAGTTATTTAACACCTGGATGGGCGAACAGGTCAAAAAGGCTCTCCAGTCCCACCAGGCCCCGCCCCCAGAGGCGGTCACCCCTGGGCCAGGCGACTCAACCTTGGCAGGGTAAATCATGCGGGCCACGCCCTTCACCCTGGCCCAGGGGGGGCCTGGCGTCGCCGTTCCATTTCCGCCCGCACCGCCTGCATGGTCTCCACCAGACTGGTTTCAAACAGGCGGTAAAACATCCCCTTAAAGGGACCCAGGTCCCGTTCTGCCTCGGCCTGTACCTGCTGAGATACCAGCAGGAGGGGGCTGTACTGCGGTGGCGTCAGATCCAACCGCCAGTGGCCATACATATATTCGAGGTTGCCCTCTAACAACTGAAAGCTGATCTGCTGCTGGTTCAGTTCTAGGTTTTCGGTGCGAATCCGGGACTCCACCGTGGAGAGTAGGATGCGGCGGCGATCCAATTGTTCTACGATGGTGCGATCGCCCTCCACCCCCACCACCCGACTCTCGGCCACCGTCGGTAAAAAGCGATGGAAATTACCATAGTCCGTCAATACCTGCCAGGCCGTCGTTTGATCCACGGGGGTGGCCACCATCACCCCATACTGACCCCGGCCCCCCTTCAAGAGCACCTGTCTGCTAGCCAGGGTCGCCCAGTCGGAGGTACTGAGGCTGGCTAAGTAGGTATCGGTGGGCACCACTTGACGGGATAATCGGGACATAATGCCAAGGTATGGATCAAGGTGGACACACCTGGATTATAGCTTTAGCCGACCGTTCCCCTTCCTGTCTAGACCCATGGCCGATTTTGCGACGGTGCTGGCGGCCTACCAAGCCCTACCCAGCCAACTCAAAAGTTTAATGCTGGCGACTGTCAATCCCGATGGCAGCCCCCAGGCTAGCTATGCCCCCTACCTGATGGACGCCGATCGCCAATTTTATATCTTCGTCAGTGGCCTCTCCGCCCACACCGCTAATCTGCTCAGAACCGGTCAGGCCAGTGTTCTGCTGATTCAAGATGAGGGCCAGAGCCCCCAGGTATTTGCCCGCCAGCGCCTCTCCTATGACTGCCAGGTGACCCTAGTGGAGCGGCAGACAGAGCCCTGGGAAGCCATTGCCCAGGGGTTTGAGGACCGGTTTGGTGAGGTGGTGGCCCTGCTGCGATCGCTACCCGACTTTCAGATCCTCCGCCTCCGTCCCCTGGGGGGGCGCTTTATCTTAGGCTTTGGCGCCGCCTACGAGGTAGACAGCCAGGATCTAAACCAGTTGCGGTCCGAACCCGTGAAAAGTTAACCCCAGTAGTTCACGCCATAGGTTCGGCAACCCTTCAACCAGCCAGGGGCAACAGGCCGATCAATGCCGGGGGCTGCCAGCGACAAGCCCGATCCCCAGCCTTCTCCCCCCTCGGGACAAGCCCGGGGATCGACAAGGCTGAGGGGGCTAGCTCAGGCGAGCACCCCATTCAGGAAAATATCGGTGAGGCACTCACCCAATTCCTTCAGGGTTTGGGCAGAATTGCCCCCATCCCCCAGGGTGTCCTGGCTAAAGCCCGCCACGGTAAACATCCCCAAAAACACCCGAGCCACCATGCGGGGGTTAAGGGGGCGATAGATGCCCCGATCCATAGCGGTTTGGAAAAAGGCCTCGGCCACATCGATCATTTTGCCAATCACCTCGGCCTGAATCTGCTCCCGCAACTCCGGGTGAAACTGGGCTTCCATAAAGCACACTCGCAGCAGGGCAGAGTTGCGCTGCAGGTTGAGCATGCGCCGCTGCATCACCTGGCCAATCGCCTTGTAGC
>CAYVMR010000255.1:0-3437 GCA_964452545.1 uncultured bacterium | reverse complement strand
TAGACCATAACTCAACCGGCGGGTCTGGCGGCCTGGATTTCTTTGCCGATCTCCCCTACCCGGTGGTGGGTGAATGCAAGGCAAGCAAAACGGAGTCTGTGCCTAGCTCAGTTTGTGCCCAGTTAATTCATTTAGGTAATACCCATCTTCCAGGACATTATCAGGACTGCGTTAAAATTATTGTTGACGCAGGCAAATTAACTCACCCAGCTAGAATGGGTGCTGCAAATAACTGTATTAACGTCATCAGGCCAGAAGAACTGCAACGGTTAGTTAATCTCAAGCGCCAGTACCCTAACGCAGTAAACCTTTACCAGTTAAAACCCGTATTTGAAGAAGCCCCTTTTGGCGAAGAGGTTAGCGGTCGTCTGCAGGAGTTTATCGATAACATTTGGGACCAACTGATAGAACGTTCTAAATGGATTGAAAGAGTCAGGCAAACTGAAGAGAAAAAGAAAGAAATTGGCAACACTAAACCTGTCACCCTTGATGATATTCTTCTGTGTTTCAAAGACAGTGGGAAGGAAATGGATGAAATGGAAATCAAGTTAAGCCCGATTAAAGAAGAGAAAGATAAACAAATAAAGGCTATTAACGACATACTAATTGAGCTTTCTTCCCCATTGTTAGGCTATCTTAACCGGGTCGAAGATGGCTTTGAGTTTGTCAAATCCCTGGAAATTCAGGATTAGATTTTTGTTATTTAAATAACCATGAAAACCCTTTTATCTAAACCCTATTTCGTAATTTCCCTGGCCCTGGCAGGGATTCTGGTAAATGGCGCGTTACTGATCGGGGGGCTCTCCTTACTCGCCAAAGTCTTTGCCCCTGCCCCCACCGCCGAAGTAGTCAAGCCTGAGCCGGTGCCTATAGCCCCAGGAATCCCTGTAGAATCTGCCCCCTACGCCAAGGCAAGTGATCCCTTTAGTGATGCTGTTAGAAATGCAACACAGGCAGCAAACTTAGCTCAGACCGCTAAGACACCTACAGAATGGCAAAACGTGGCAAAATTTTGGTCGGAAGCTATTCGATATATGCAAGAAGTTCCTAGCAGTAGCACGAACTACGCAATAGCTCAGACTAAAGTGAAGGAGTATCAAACTAACTTTTCCTACGCTCAGAAACAGGAAACCAAGGGATTACCGGAGCTGACATCTGAGTCCAATTCTCCAGACCAAGGTCCTGCCTATGTAACTGCGGAGGAATTTGGTGATAAATGGCCCTTTACGGTGAGCAATGGTAGGTTAGGATGCCTCAATACTAGAATATTAGGCAATGTTGAAGTTTCAGATATTGTCTTTACTACCGGAGGCAAGACCTACGCCTTAAATGGAACTGCTCAGGACTCAGGTAAATATTTAGATGTTGAACCCATTTGGAAAAATAATCCAGATCCTTTTATTCCTAAAGTCAATATCGGACCAATGATTAGTGAGGGGCTAAAACTCTGCGGGAAATAAATTAATTTAATCCTCAAAAATACTTGATGCAGATAGTGAAAAACTAATTCTTCAGGCGTAAGTTTGAATGGATATTGGAGAACATTCGAGATTAAAGCGATGTCGATAAAGCTTCCCAAGTGGTTAAATTGGCGCAACAGTCTCATCCTAGGTCTTGGACTGGGGGCAGTATTGGGAATCGTGATCGCCCTGGCTACGGGCCAGCTTAAGGCCGGTATCGGTGGTGGGAAGACAGAAGTTACCAGTGTAAAGACCACTGTGGGAGGGGTTGAGACAACAACTACCACGACTCCCCAGGAAGCCAAGACCCTATGGGACTGGCTAAGCCTGGTTGGCGTTCCCTTGTCCCTGGCTGGGCTGGGTTTTTGGCTACAGCTACTGCAGCAAAAGCAGACTAAAGAGCAATTAGAGACTGAACGGGATATTGCTGAACAGAACCGCCAGGAAGAGGCCCTGCAAAACTACTACGACAAGGTTTCAGCCCTGTTAGTGGATAAAAATCTGCTAGCGATCGCGGCTAAGGTTGCCAAAGCCGAAAAGGATCAAGAGGCTGAAGAAGCACCTACGGAGTCTGATACGGGAGACACCACCACACCAGAAGAGAGAGAACTGCTAGATGTATCAGTCGATGTCATCCGAGCCAGAACCCTTGCCACGTTGCAAAGGCTGGATAGTAGTCGAAAAACCAGCTTGATCGGGTTTCTGCTGGAGTCTGAAGTAATTGGCTCGCTAAATCTGAGTCTAGAAGGCGCTGATCTAGAAGGGGCTGACCTGCGCTATGCCAAACTGAAAGAGGCTGACCTGCGCTATGCCAACCTGAAAGAGGCTGGCCTGGGCGGTGCCAACCTGAAAGGAGCTTATCTGGTTGGTGCCCACATGGAAGGGGCTAACCTGATCGGTGCCAACCTTAAAAGGGCTAGCCTGTACAAAGCCAACCTGAAAGAGGCTAACCTTTACATAGCCCACCTGGAAGGGGCTAACCTGCGCTATGCCAACCTGGAAGGGGCTGGCCTGGGCGGTGTCAACCTGGAAGGGGCTTATCTGGGCGGTGCCCACCTGAAAGGGGCTGGCCTGGGCGGTGCCCACCTGGAAGGGGCTTATCTGGGCGGTGCCAACCTGAAAGGGGCTGACCTGAGCAATGCCAACCTGGAAAAGGCTAAGTTGTGCAGAACTACGCTACCCGAGGGTATCAACCTTGACCCTGACCGCGACTGTAAAGAGCTAGGCATAGATCTCGAGACAGAGTTGGATCAGACCTTCAGTCGCGGGGCTGATTCAGGCGTCTAAGATAGCCGCCGGATCGTCTTCCGGCCCTACCGGCTGCCCAGTAATAAAGGCCACAGTTTCAGCGAAGCAGGGTAGTTCCTTAGTTGCCATAGTGTCTACTCCAGTAGGTAAAAACAAAGAAGCCCCAGCCCCAGGAAGGGGCCAGGGCAATACTTTGGCAGTGGCTTGCGTGGGATACTAAAGCCCAGGAGGTAGGTTTATGGCGATCAAGCACCGCAACAAAATCATCTCAGGCATTGGGCTAGGGATGTTTGTCGCTCTCATTGTTGCCGGGTATCTCCCAAAGGCTCACCCTTTTTTTGGACTCAAAAGTAAAACCCTATGGGACTGGTTAAGCCTAGCTGGCGTCCCAGTGTCCCTAGCTGTGCTGGGTTTTTGGCTACAGATTCAGCAGCAAAAGCAGAATGACCTCCAGAAAGAACGTGAACTTAGGCAAACTAAAGAGCTGGCAGCCGTAGAACGGGAGCAAACTAAGGAACTGGCAATTATTCAACGGGAGCAAACTGAAAAGCTGGCAACCATTGAACAGGGCATTGCTGAACAGAACCGCCAGGAAGAAGCTCTACAAAACTACTACGACAAGGTTTCAGCCCTGTTAGTGGACAAGAACCTGCTAGCGATCGCGGCCAAAGGAGACACCGCCACACCAGAAGAAAAAGAATTACTGGATGTCTCAGTGGATGTCATCCG
>CAYVMR010000254.1:0-3444 GCA_964452545.1 uncultured bacterium | reverse complement strand
CCCTAGTCCACCCCTTCGATGCGGTCCTCCACCTCCTGGTAGAGCTCCTGCAGGCGCTCCAGGTTTTCATCGCTGGTTTCCCAGTAGCCCCGGCCATTCACCTCCAGTAGGGTGGAGACCATACGGCGGAAGGAGTTGGGGTTGAGGTCCATCAGCCGCCGACACATGGCCTCATCCTGGATGAAGGTGGTGTTGACATCTTCGTAGACCCAGTTGTCCACCGCGCCCGCGGTGGCGGACCAGCCCATGGTGTTGACCAAGCGCTTGGACAATTCCCGCACCCCTTCGTAGCCGTGGGAGAGCATGCCCTCGTACCACTTGGGGTTGAGCATCTTGGTGCGGGCATCCAACCGGACGGTTTCCGACAGGGTGCGCACCTGGGCGTTGGCGGTGGTGGTATCGGCGATATAGGCGGCGGGGGTTTTGCCATCCCCCCGCAGGCTGGCCACCACCTTGGTGGGGTCAGAGTCAAAGTAGTGGGAGACGTCGGTGAGGGAGATCTCCGAGGAATCCAGGTTCTGGAAGGTGGCTTCGGCGGTTTTGAGGGCCGCCTCGAATAACCCCCGACTGTTGTCCATCACCCCTGGGTTATCGGAGTTGAAGGCAAAGGACTTGCGCTTCAGGTACATCTCCTGCAACTCGGCTTCGTTTTCCCAGGTGCTGTTTTCCACCGCCAGGTTGACGTTGGCGGCATAGGAGCCGGAGGCATTGGAGAAGATGCGGGTGGCGGCCTGGCGCAGGTCAATGCCCATCTCGGCGGCCTGGGCCAGGGCGTGCTTGCGCACAAAGTTCAACTCCAGGGGTTCATCGGCCTCCGCCGCCATTTTCACCGCCCGGTCCAGCAGGGCCATCTGGTTAATAAACAGGTCGCGGAAGACGCCGGAGCAGTTCACGACGATGTCAACGCGGGGCCGGCCCAGCTCCTCCAGGGGCACCAGCGCCAGTTTGTTCACCCGACCGAGGGCGTCGGGCAGGGGTTTAACCCCGAGAAACCAGAGCATTTGAGCCAGGGACTCGCCATAGGTCTTGATGTTGTCGGTGCCCCATAGCACGGTGGCGATGGTTTCCGGGTAGGCGCCGCCGTTTTCCTGGCGCTGCCGCTCCAGCAGGCGATCGACCACGATTTTGGCGGACTGCACCGCCGCCGTAGTGGGGATGGATTGGGGATCGAGGGCGTGGATATTTTTACCCGTGGGCAACACCTCTGGGTTGCGGATCGGGTCTCCGCCAGGACCGGGCAGGATGTACTCCCCCTCCAGGGCCTGCAGTAGGCCCCCCAGTTCGTTATCGGCGCAGACCTGCTCAAGACAGAACTCCAGGTATTCCATCAGGGGCTTCAGGGCTTCGCCACTGACGTTGCCGTAGCCCGCCTCCCGCAGGGCCTTGACCCAGGGCTCCTGGCGGCCAATGTTAAAGAAGTTGAGCCGCGACACCCGGCTGACCCGGCCTTCGGCGTCGATTTGTTCTTGCACCAGGGCGGTGACCGCGGCCCGCACGGCTTGGTTGAGGTCGTAGAGCTGTTGCACATCCGCCAGGTGACCCCGATCGCTATTCGCGTAGATCTCCTCCAGGTCGCGGCCCAGGCTCTCGGCCAGGAGGCGGGGCAGGCCCTTGATGCCGTCCTCCTCCCGGTCGAGGCTGGCGATGTTAACCAGGGTGGCGATCGCCTCCTCAGCGCTGGGGGGCTTGCCCACCACGTGCAGCCCACAGGGCAGCAGGCGAGATTCGATTTCCATCAGTTTGATGTAGACCTGGCCCACCAGGGTATCCCGCTGGTCGGCGCTGAGTTCCGCCGCATCCCCCACCGGCAGGGCCACATCCCGATCCAGGTTGCAGAGTCGGGCGGTTTCCACAATGGCGTTAACGATCTGCACCGCCCGACCGCTGTCCTTATTGCCCTGGTAGGAGCCAATCAGCTCGCTGAGTTCCTTCAGCCCCTTGTAGAGCCCCGCATTTTCCGCTGGCGGGGTGAGGTAGCTGATGGTTTCGGCGTAGCCCCGGCGCTTGGCGATGGTGGCCTCCGAGGGGTTGTTGGCGGCGTAGTAGTAGAGGTTGGGAATGGTGCCGATCAGGCTGTCGGGGTAGCAACTGGCGGACATGCCCATCTGTTTGCCAGGCATGAACTCCAGGGATCCGTGGGTGCCAAAGTGCAGCACCGCATCCGCCCCCCAGAGCTTATTCAGGAAGGTGTAGTAGGCGGCAAAACCGTGGTGGGGGCTGGCGGAGCGGGAAAACAGCAACCGCATGGGGTCACCCTCGTAGCCAAAGGTGGGCTGCACCCCAATGAACACATTACCAAAGGCCTTGCCGTAGACCAGCAGGTTTTCCCCGTCGGTGTTGAGGTGGCCTGGCGGCGGTCCCCAGTTTTCCTCCAGGCGATCGGCGTAGGGGGTGAGGGCCTGATATTCCCGCACCGGCATGCGGTAGGCCACGTTCAGCTCGGGGCTATGGTACTGGGCCTGGGCATCGTGGATCACCTCCTGCAGCAGGGCCTCGGGGGTCTCCGGCAGGTCCTGGACATCGTAGCCATTCTGTTGCATGGCCTGCATCACCCGGTGGATGGATCCAAATACATCCAGATAGGCGGCGGTGCCCACATTGCCTTTATCAGGGGGGAAGCTAAAGATGGTGATGGCGAGTTTTTTATCGAGCTTGGGCTTGCGGCGCAGATTGGCCCACTTCAGGGCCCGCTGGGCAATGGATTCGATCCGATCCTGGAGGGAAATGGCCCGGCCAGTCAGTCCATCGCGACCGGACAGGACGATGGGCTCGATCGCCCCATCCAATTCGGGGATGGCCATTTGCAGGGCCACCTGGATGGGGTGCAGGCCCAGGTCACTGTCCTCCCACTCCTCGGTGGTTTGGAACACCAGGGGGAGGGCCACCATGTAGGGGCGATTCAGTTTTTTTAGGGTTTCGATCGCCTTGGGGTGGTCCTGCCGGGCCGGCCCCCCCACCAGGGCAAAGCCGGTCAGGGAGACCACCGAGTCCACCAGGGCCCGGCCGCTATCCATGGGATCAAAGAAGTAGGCCTCCACCGGTTTGGAGAAGTCTAACCCCCCGGCAAACACCGGAATCACCCGGGCCCCTAGGTACTCCAACTCCTGCACCATGGCCACATAGTGGGCGTCGTCACCGGTGACCAGGTGGGTACGCTGCAGCACCAAACCGACGGTGGGGCCCAGGGGATCCTTCAGGTCACTGTGGATATCCCGGCGACGGTCATACCAGTTGAGGTATTCCTTGATGTCCTCAAACATGGTGGGGGCGAGGGGATGCCAGATCCCCATGTCCGGGTAGGTGACCGGCTCTTCGTAGTCCAGGCTATCCACCTGGGGGGCGCCGGGGATAGCTTGATCGGTGGTCACGTAGCGATCCACCAGCATCAGTAGGAAGTTTTCCAGGTTGTCCGGCGATCCCCCCAGCCAATATTGGAAGCTGAGC
>CAYVMR010000253.1:0-3461 GCA_964452545.1 uncultured bacterium | reverse complement strand
TCCGGCCGATCTGGTTGATATTCAAGGTAAATTGGTGGCTGTCTGGCGTGGCATTGATCCAGAGTTCAATATTTAACTAGCACTCTCTGGCATCATTTATCCATCAGATTTGACCACCATCACGGTACAGGGCGCTTGTTCCACTACTTCGCTGCTGATTGATCGAGCGAGAATACGATCTACGCCGGTCAAACCACGGGTGCCCAAAATAATCAGATCTACGTTGTAGATATGGGCTAAACGAATAATTTCAACCTCAGCATCTCCCTGAACCACCTCAAAGACTAAGTTGGCATGACTGAACTCTTTACCTAGAGTTCTAAGGTACTCTTCGAGTTGGTGATTAGGGAGTTCAACATCCACTGATAGGGGACGGGATACATCTTGCTCAGATTGATCCTGAGGATAGGGTAGGACATGGGCCAAAATAACTTTGGTTCCACGGTCCAGGGTGAGTTGCTGGGCATTGGCAATGGTAGCCCTATCGAGGGAAGAGTTACTGAGGGCAATCAAAACGGCTTTAAACATGGCCCTATCTACACCAAATTATTTTCATTATTAGGGTCTGAGGCCTGGCTCGGTTCCTGACCTTCGGTACGCCGTTTCACCGATTCACCGTGGGAGGGTAACCCTTCCGCTTGGGTGAGGGCTGAGATTGCCCCAGAAACGGCCTGCAGTGCTCCTGGAGAATATTGAATCAAGCTCGAGTGTTTCAGGAAGGTTTCTGTCGCCAGGGGGGAGGCATAACGGGCTGCACCAGAGGTGGGCAGCGTGTGATTAGGTCCCGCCAGGTAATCACCCACCGCTTCTGGCGTGGAATAACCCAGGAAAATCGCCCCAGCATGGCGAAGGTGTTGTAGCCAGTCCCAAGGTTCGGCTACCTCTAATTGGAGATGCTCGGGGGCGAAATGATTGCAGAGCTCACAGGCCTGTTGCAGGCCATCGACTACGATGGCGAGCCCGTAGTTAGCAATGGCTTTCTCCGTCAGGGTTTGACGAGGATGATCGGTCAGCTGGAGGTCTACGGCCAGGGCAACTGCCTCCGCTAGTGAGGCGCTGTCGGTGATCAGGATGGCTGCCGCCATCGGATCATGCTCAGCCTGGGCCAGCAGGTCCGTGGCAACATGCTCCGGATTGGCGTGGCGATCGGCAATCACCAGTACCTCGGACGGCCCCGCTAAGGAGTCAATACCGACCCGGCCAAAGACCAGTTGCTTGGCTAGGGTGACGTAGACATTCCCAGGGCCAGTAATCACATCCACCGCTGGGATGGTTTCGGTGCCATAGGCTAGGGCGGCGATCGCCTGAGCCCCACCCACCCGATAGATCTCCGAAATGCCGGCCACCTGAGCCGCCACTAACACCGCCGGATTAACCCCGAGCCCCGGCCCCGGGGGAGTCACCATGACAATCTTAGACACCCCAGCGACCCGGGCTGGAATCGCATTCATCAACACCGTACTGGGGTAGGCCGCCCGCCCACCCGGCACATAGATACCAGCTCGATCCACCGGCGTATAGCGCTTGCCCAACACCACGCCATCGGTCTCAAAGGTTACCCAACTCTTGGGTAACCTTTGCCGATGAAAAACCTCAATATTTTGACAGGCTAGATGGATGGCATCGAGCAAAGGCTTGCTAACCTGCTGGTAAGCCGCATCTAACTCCGCCCCAGATACCCTCAGCTGTTCTGGATTGAGGTTGACGTGATCGAAATCAGCTGTGTATTGAAGCAATGCTTGGTCCCCCTGGCGCTTAACGGCATGGAGAATTTCGCGCACCGTTGCTTCCTTATGGACTATCTGATCATCATGGATGCGATTACAGATACGCTGCAACTCTGTCTTGGCTTCAGTTAGCTGGTGAATGATGCGCAGCATGGCAGCAGGGCTATCCCAATAGAGCAGCGATAGACAATCAGAGGATTGGCGGGCACGCTACCAATTGGTAACAATGCCATCAGGGCCAGAGGACCTGGGCAACCACGGCCCCGCTGTCTTACATCCTAGTCGATTTCTTTCTATGATAACTTGCTCAAAAATAAAGTGTAAGACTGGCTCAAACAGTGCTATGATAACTTATTCAGATTGAGTGTAAATCTTGTTAAACTAGGGCAAATTGTGGCAAACATTAAGTCTGCACTTAAGCGTATTGAAGTTGCGGAGCGTAATCGATTGCGTAATCGCTCCTACAAGTCGGCGGTTAAAACCCTCAGTAAGCGCTATCTTGCCACCATTGAGGCTTACCAGACTGACCCCAGCCCCGCCAACCTGGAGGCTCTTTCAACCAGTATGGCGGCGGCCTACAGCAAAATTGACAAGGCCGTCAAAAAAGGGGTTTTACACCCTAATACCGGGGCTCGTAAAAAGTCTCGCCTGGCCAGGGTATTGAAGGGAGTTGCCCCCCAAACCTCTGAATCAGTCTCCTAGCGACATTTCCTCTCTGATTGCCTCATCAGTTTCTTTAGCTATCCCCCATGCCCCTGGTTGATACCCATGTCCATTTGAACTTTGAGGTATTCGCCGCCAATCTCGACCGCTTGGCTCAAGCCTGGCGAGAGGTTGAGGTGGTTCGGTTGATCCACGCCTGCGTTGTGCCCGATGAATTTTCGGCCATGCAGGCCATTGCCGATCGCTTTCCCGAGTTGTTTCTAGCGGTGGGGCTTCATCCCCTGGATGTGGATCGCTGGACCGACACCACGGGGACACAAATTAGAGACTTGGCGACTACGGATGGGCGGGTAGTCGCCATTGGGGAGACCGGTCTGGACTTCTACAAGGCTGACAATGGTGATCGCCAGCAACAGGTTTTCTGGACTCAGTTGACCATTGCCCACGATCTGGGCTTGCCGGTAATTGTTCATTGTCGGGATGCGGCCAGGGAAACAGCGGACCTGATTCGCCGCTTTCAGCAGCAGGTCGGTCCCATCCGGGGGGTGATGCATTGCTGGGCTGGCACACCGGAGGAAACCAGTTGGTTTCTTGACCTGGGTTTTTATATCAGCTTTAGCGGCATTGTCACCTTCAAGAACGCTGGACAGGTGAGGGCCTCGGCCCAGTTAGTGCCTGACCAACGCTTGCTAATCGAGACCGATTGTCCCTTTTTGTCTCCCGAACCCCAGCGGAAGCAGCGTCCTAATCAACCCGCCTTCCTTTACCATGTGGCCACTCATTTAGCCGAGCTGCGCCAGGTTAGCCTTGCCCAATTAGGAGCCATCACTACTCAGAATGCCTGGAATCTCTTTCGCTTGCCCGGTTCAGTACCTACTCCCGATCCATTGCTGTCCCTCGGAGGATTGGGGTAGACCGGCAGGGACAGGACTGCATTTATCCCCGGGCCAAGACGCCAATGTTGAGCCTGGTTATTCCGCCCCGCTAATCAATGATTGATTCTCTGTTGGCTGTGACCATTGCTTTGACTTTGAGCTGAGCCTCCCCCCTGACTGTTTTCCGGCTGACGTT
>CAYVMR010000252.1:0-3543 GCA_964452545.1 uncultured bacterium | reverse complement strand
CTGTGGTCCTCACCCTGGCTACTGGCACCGGCTACAGCATCGGCACCAGCGGGGCTGTGACCGGCACCATCCTCAATGACGATCTCGGTTCTACCGGTAATTGGACCCGCCTCCTTGGTACTACTGTCTATGAGCAATCCAGCGCCATTGCCCTGGGCAGTGATGGAGCCCTCTATGTAGGGGGTTTTACCGAGGGCAATCTGAATGGCCAAACCAACAATGGCTTTGCCGATGGCTTCTTGACCAAGTACTTAGCCGATGGCACCCCATCCTGGACCCGGCTACTGGGTACCCGTGAGTACGATCGCGCCTTTGCCCTAGCCGCTAGCGGTGATGGGGCTCTCTATATGGCCGGATCTAGCGAAGGCAACCTGGACGGCCAAACCCATCAAGGATCTGGCGATATCTTCCTGACCCGCTACCAGGCCGATGGCACCAAATCCTGGAGTAGACTGCTGGGTAGCCCCGCTGAAGAAGTCGCCACTGCCCTCACCACCGGCGGCGATGCCAGTATCTATGTGGCCGGCTACACCCGGGGTAATTTGGATGGCCAATCGAATAGCGGTGGCAGCGATGGCTTGATTAGTAAGTACAGCGCCACCGGTACCCGCCTCTGGACCCGGTTGTTGGGCACCAGCCGCGAAGACCGGGCCACGGCCCTGACCCGTGGCACCGATGGGGCCATCTACGTAGCGGGTTACACCAACGGTAGTCTGCACGGCCAAACCAACAACGGCGGCACCGATGGCTTTCTCACCAAGTACGATGTCAACGGTACCCGCCTCTGGACCCAACTGCTGGGGGGGCCCGCCCCTGACCAGGCTACGGCCCTCACCGTCGGTAGAGACGGGGCTATCTACGTGGGGGGATACAGCGAAGGTAACCTGCACGGGCAAACCAGTAATGGCGGCCTTGATGCCTTTATCAGTCGCTACGATAGCAGTGGCAATCGTCTCTGGACAAGGCTTTTAGGAACTTCTAGCCATGAGGTCGCCAATGCTATCAGCCTGGGTAGCAATGGCAATGTCTACCTGGCAGGCTCCACCGAGGGTAGGCTGGATGGCCAGACCAACAGTGGTGGCCGAGACATTTTCATCAGCCAGTATCTGCCGGATGGCACCAAGGTCTCAACCCAGTTATTAGGTACCAATGCAGCTGACCAGGCTAAGGGCCTGGTTGGCGCTAGCGATGGGGCACTCTACCTCACCGGGGATACCAGCGGCAACCTGAATGGTCAGGTTAACAATGGTGGTTCATCGGATATTTTTCTCACCAAACTGGTCAATACCCCATCCACCAGCCTGGTGGTGATTGCCGCTACTGACGCAACGGCGGGGGAGACCAGTAACCCGGGCCAATTTACCCTCACCCGCACCGGCTCAACGGCCGCCGCCCTGACGGTCAACCTGACCCGTACGGGCACCGCCGTCAATGGCACTGACTACACAACTAGCCCGGCCACCGTTAGCTTTGCCGCTGGGTCCAGCACAACAGTGGTGAACTTGACGGCGATCGATGACCTGCTGGTGGAGGGCAACGAAACTGTTACTTTCACCCTTACCAGTGGCACGGGCTACACCGTTGGCGCCACCGCCAGTGCCATGGTCACCATCATCGATAACGATGTCAATGGCACCAGCGGTGCCGATAACCTCCTTGGGGACAGTGGGCGAAATGCCCTGAATGGTCTGGCGGGTAATGACACCTTGCATGGGGCAGAGGGTAGTGATCTCCTTAACGGTGGGGGTGGAACTGATATTCTCACCGGCGGCCCCGGGGCTGACACCCTGGTGTTTCAGTTTGGGCAATCCCTCTCCTCCGCTCCCGATCGGATCAGAGATTTCGCCATCGGCACAGACAAAATTGACCTGTTGACGGCTGCAGGATCCGCTATGGCAGCACCCGCAGCCTTTAGCCGTGCCGCTAATAATAGTGCTACGGCTCTATCCTCCGTAATTAGTAATGTATTTGCCGATGCCAATGGCGCTCTGGCTGGCAACCAGGGCTTAGGCCTCAATAGTGCCGCGTTGGTAGTCGCTAGCGCCAATGGGATTGCCGGCACCTATCTGGTTATCAATGACGGTGTCGCTGGCTTCCAGGCCGCTACGGACCTGGTTATTAACCTAACCGGCCATACAGGCACCTTGCCAGGATTGGGCGCGATAACGCCTTCCAGCTGGTTTGTCTAGCGATGGCCATCTGCCTTGGCCCACTAAACCGGTAGTCGATACCTGGTGATCTAGGCGACTTGACAAATCAACTTTTTTTGAAATGATGAGGGCTGGGTAGTGGTGCTGTCCGAGGTCTCAGGGCCTCTCGGGTCCAGTTAGCGATCGCCGCCCCGTTCATCTTGAGGATAGGTTCGATGGTCAAGGTTGGCATTAATGGGTTTGGCCGCATTGGTCGGTTAGTTTTGCGGGCCGGGTGGGCCTTCCCAGAGTTAGATTTTGTTCACATCAACGACCCTCAGGCTGGGGCGGAAACCGCTGCCCACCTGTTGAAGTTTGATTCTGTCCACGGTCGTTGGGCCCCCCAGGTGGAGGCGTTGCAGTCGGACCAATTCAGCATCGATGGAGCCCCCCTCAGCGTCAGCCAGGTTGCCTCCCCCGGCCAGGTGCCCTGGGCTGACCACGGGGTCGATCTCGTCCTGGAGTGTTCCGGTAAGTTTCGTACCCCAGAGACCCTGGCCCCCTACTTTGCGGGGGGGGTCCGCAAGGTGATTGTGGCCGCCCCCGTGAAATCAGGGGCTTTAAATGTGGTCTACGGCATTAACGACCACCTTTACGATCCCCAGCAGCACCACCTGTTGACCGCGGCCTCCTGTACCACCAACTGTCTGGCTCCGGTGGTCAAGGTGATCCATGAAGGCCTGGGTATTCGCCATGGGGTGATTACCACCATCCATGACCACACCAATACCCAGACCATCGTCGATGCCCCCCACAAGGACCTGCGCCGGGCCCGGGCCACGGGGTTGTCCCTAATTCCCACCACCACCGGTTCCGCCACCGCCATCACCCTGATCTACCCGGAACTCCAGGGTAAGCTGAATGGTCTGGCGGTGCGGGTGCCCCTGTTAAATGCCTCCCTCACCGACTGTGTCTTCGAGGTGGATCGGCCCACCACGGTGGCCGAGGTCAACCAGCTGCTGCAGGCCGCCGCCGAAGGTCCCTTGGCGGGGATTCTGGGCTATGAAGAGCGGCCCCTGGTGTCGGTGGATTATAAGGATGATCCGCGATCGGCCATTGTTGATGCGTTGTCCACCATGGTGGTGGATGGCACCCAGGTAAAAATCCTAGCCTGGTATGACAACGAATGGGGCTATGCCAGCCGCATGGCGGATCTGGCCCGGAAGGTGGCCGCTAGCCTTTGATCCACGTCTGGTTTTGATGTCCCTGCCCCTGGTTCCAGCCCTTTCTCCTGCTTACCATGACAGCCTCCTCCCTGCCCACCGCCAGCCTGCGTAACTACGCCATCATCACCGCCGCCTACTGGGGTTTTACCATCACCGACGGGGCCCTGCGCATGATGGTGCTACTGCAC
>CAYVMR010000251.1:0-3570 GCA_964452545.1 uncultured bacterium | reverse complement strand
ATCGCCCCACTCCTGACCCAACTTGCTAGAGAGATACTCGGGATGGCGATCGATCACCAACCCCTGGGGTTGGTGCTGAAACACCTCCAGGTACCAGGCCAGGGTTTCCTGATAGGCTTGGTACACCGCCCCCCGCTCCAGGTCCCCCAGGTGCTGAGAGAGGATCGCCTGCCCCGATCGCAGCAAGCAGAAGGCACTCTTCAACTCCCCCCCCAGGGCCAGCAACGGTGGTGCGGCCTCAAACCCCGGCGGCAGGGCCAGGGGAACCGGGGCATAGCCCCGGGCCCGCCGCCACACCTGCACCTGACCCGCCACCACCCGCACCAGGGAATCCTCCACCCGGTGAAGAATGTCCCGGTTGTGGAGCACCAGATGGCTGGCGATCGACCCGAGCTGTTGGCGAGTTTCCAGGTTGCCGATGCACTGGGGCTGGCCGGTATAGTTGCCGCTGGTCATCACCATGGGCCGGTCCAAGTGGCGAAAAATCAAATGGTGCAGGGGGGTATGGGGCAGCATCACCCCCAGGCTGGCCACCCCGGGGGCCAGGTCGGGGGCCAGGGGGAGATCGGCCTCGGTGTCTTGCCGATTCAACACCACAATGGGCGCCGCCGGGCTGGTGAGTAGGGCCGCCTCCTGGGGGCTAACCCGGGCATAGGCCGCCAGTACCGCCAGGTCCCGCACCATCAGGGCAAAGGGTTTGTGATCCCGCCCCTTGGCCTGGCGCAGACGGCCCACGGTGGCTGAGTTGGTGGCATCACCAGCCAGGTGGACACCCCCCAGCCCCTTAATCGCCAGAATTTCCCCCGCCAGGAGCAGGGCGGCGATCTGGGCCCCCGCATCGGCCGCCAGGGGGAGGCGATCGCCTTCGCCGGTCTCAATCCACAGCTGGGGGCCACAGGCGGGACAGGCGATCGGTTGGGCATGGAAGCGGCGCTGCTGGCTGTCTTGGTACTCCGCCTGACAGTCGGCACAGAGGGGAAAGGCCGCCATGGCGGTTTGCT
Source organism: uncultured bacterium (assembly GCA_964452545.1). Lineage (GTDB taxonomy): Bacteria > Cyanobacteriota > Cyanobacteriia > Phormidesmidales > Phormidesmidaceae > Nodosilinea. The sequence continues at coordinate 2,569 of CAYVMR010000251.1, read as the reverse complement.
GGCGATCGTAGGGCAACTTCCGGATTAGGCTGAGGCGGGGACCACAGTGGGTACAGTTGGTGAAGGGATAGTGGAAGTAGCGACTGGTGGCGTTAAACATATCCGCCACACACTGGGGGCAGGTGGCGGCATCAGGGGCCATTTCGGTGCGGACGGCCGTGGCCTGGCTGGGGCCAATGGTAAAATCGGCCTCCGGAACAGCGGCCAGGGCCAGGGGCTGGCGCTCCACCGCGGTGATCCGAGCCAGGGGCGGAGCCTGCCGCTGTAGCTCTGCCACCAATTGGTCAAGTCCATGGGCGGGCCCCGCCACCCGCACCCGCACCCCCTGGCCATCATTAACCACCTGGCCCCGCAGGCCCAGTTGTTGGGCCAGACGGTAGACCGTGGGCCGGAAGCCCACCCCCTGTACCGTCCCCCTGATGCGAATCAGCTCTGCCACCAGCGCCGTGGCTGGGGTGGGCAGTAGGGCAGCGGTAGTCGACAAATATAGGGTCATGCTACGGCGGGCCTCCCCTCCACAGACCTGCTTTCCAGGTTAACCCTGGCGACCGCTGCGTCGGTAATCAACCAGATTTTCTTAGGCTTTTTAAAGACATCGACCTGAGGTCAGCCAGGCCACCTCTGCTCAGCGGCATGACGGTTTTATTTTAGAGGGGGGTGGTTACCTGAGATCCGCCGGGCACTCTAGCACCATCCACAATCACAACATTATGCTAGCCAGAGTCTGGAGTGCTTCATTAGTCGGCATTGATGCCCTTAAGGTGGGGGTGGAAGTTGATCTGTCCGGGGGGCTGCCGGGGGCAGTCATTGTGGGGTTGCCGGATACCGCTGTGCAAGAATCCCGGGAGCGGGTAAAGGCGGCGCTAAAGAATGCGGGCTTTGCCTTTCCCCTTCGCAAGGTGGTAATCAACCTGACCCCCGCCGACCTGCGGAAGGAGGGTCCCATTTTTGATCTGCCCATCAGTGTTGCTATTCTAGCCGCCGATGGCCAATTACCCAGTGAAGCCCTAGACGATTTGCTGTTTTTGGGGGAGCTTTCCCTGGATGGCAGTCTCCGGCCGGTGGCGGGGGTGCTGCCGATCGCGGCGGCGGCCCAGCGGCTCGGTATTCGCGGTCTGGTGGTACCAGCGGACAACAGCGGCGAAGCCGCCGTGGTGCCAGGCTTAACGGTCTATGGCCTGGCTAGTCTGGGGGAGGTGGCGGACTTTCTGCGCCATCCGGCTAAACACCAGGCTGTGGTGGTGGATCCCCAAACCCTGATGACCCCCACCCCCGGTGGCCTGGACCTGCGGGATGTGAAGGGCCAGGCCCAGGCCCGCCGAGCCCTGGAAATTGCCGCCGCCGGCGGCCATAACCTGATTTTTGTGGGCCCCCCCGGCAGTGGTAAAACCATGCTGGCCCGACGCCTGCCCTCCATTCTGCCCCCCCTGCAATTTGCTGAGGCCCTGGAGGTCACCCAAATTCATTCCGTGGCGGGTTTACTCAAGGAGAAGGGCAGTCTGGTGAATACCCGCCCCTTTCGTAGTCCCCACCACTCCGCCTCGGGCCCCTCCCTGGTGGGGGGCGGTAGCTACCCAAAGCCGGGGGAAATTTCCCTGGCCCATAGGGGGGTGCTTCTGCTCGATGAATTGGCAGAATTCAAACGGGACGTACTGGAATTCCTCCGCCAGCCCCTCGAGGACGGCTTTGTCAGTATCACCCGCACCCGTCAGTCGGTGGTGTTTCCGGCCCAGTTTACCCTGGTGGCCAGCACCAACCCCTGTCCCTGCGGTTTTTACGGCGACCCCCTACAGCCCTGTAGCTGTAGCCCCCGTAGTCGGGAAAACTACTGGTCGCGGCTGTCGGGCCCCTTGATGGATCGGATTGACCTGCAGGTGGTGGTCAACCGGATTCAGCCGGAGGAAATGACCCAGCACCAACCGGGGGAAGCCTCTGAGCTGGTGCGGCAACGGGTGCAGCGGGCCCGGCAGCGGGCCCAGAATCGTTTCCAGCCAGAACCCAAGCTGCAATGTAACGCCGACATGCAAAGCCGCCATCTAAAGCAGTGGTGCCCCCTGGACGAAAGTAGCCGCACCCTCCTGGAGGGGGCCATGCGCCGGTTGGTCCTATCCGCCCGGGCCGCCGATCGCATCCTCAAGGTGGGCCGCACCATCGCCGACCTGGATGACCAGGACCAATTGCAGGCGCACCACCTGGCCGAGGCAGTACAGTACCGGACCCTTGATCGGCTGCCCTAGAAAGGTTGGGGGTAAGGTCTAACCACTCAGGCCAGCAGGGCCTGGGCTCGGGCTACCACATTCTCGACGGTGTAGCCAAACTTCTGCATGACCAGACCGCCGGGGGCGGAGGCGCCAAATCGCTCAATGCTGATCACATCGCCTGTGGCCCCCACATAGCGGCACCAACCCATGCCAATCCCGGCTTCCACCGCCAGACGCTTGGTCACCGCCGGGGGCAAGACCGACTCCTGGTAGGTGGCGTCTTGGGCCTCAAACAACTCCCAGGAGGGCATGGAGACCACCCGCACCTGGGTACCGGCAGCCCGCAGTTGCTGAGCCGCCTCAATGCA
>CAYVMR010000250.1:0-3580 GCA_964452545.1 uncultured bacterium | reverse complement strand
CTGCTTTTGGTGTGTTAGACGACCTCGTCCTGGAACCATATACACCCACTGATCCGCCGGTTGATCCGCCCGTTGATCCGCCGGTTGACCCCCCGGTTGATCCGCCGGTTGACCCCCCGGTTGATCCGCCGGTTGACCCGCCCGTTGATCCGCCGGTTGACCCGCCCGTTGATCCGCCGGTTCTGCCTCCGGTTGATCCGCCGGTTGACCCGCCCGTTGATCCGCCGGTTCTGCCTCCGGTTCTGCCGCCCGTTGACCCGCCGGTTGATCCCCCTGTTGACCCCCCCGCTCCTAGCCTGGGAGTAACAGGGCAAAATCTGTTGCAGTTGAATAACGCTGACACCGCTAAGACCGCTAAGTTTTCGGTGGTGCAGCCCTCTACCGTGGGGGCGGTTGAGGTGGGTTACTTCCAGGTAGATGATGCCCAGGGTAATATTGGCACCCTCGCCCCAGGCAGTGCGGGCTATTTGGAGGCGGCTAAGGCGGCGGGTAACTACAAGACCATTTTCTCCACCCTCGGAGATGGGGATATCCAGATCGCCGATCTGTCTAAGATGCTGACCCTGGCCCCTAGCCAGTTCTACAGCTTCTTTGTGATTCAGGGAGCGACCGCCGACAGTCTACTTCAGGGTGACCTGGCCAGTAGTCTTGACGCCATTAGCTTTGGCAGCCCCTTCTTGAATCAGGCGGGTGTCCAACCCCTCAGTTTCACCTTCCTGGAGACCCAGGGAGCCTATGAACTGGCTTGGGATCTGGATAAAGATGGCCGATTTGATGACTTTAAATTTAAGGTGGCACTCTCCGATGACGCCAAACCCCTAGGGGCAGGGCTGCAGGGAGACCAGGAATCGGAGCTGCTGGACCTGAGGGAGTTGACTGGTTCGGTGAACCTGCAGCTCAGCATCCGCAGCGAGGCCTTCAACACCAACGTGTTAGGCTTCTTCCGGGTAGACAATGCCCAGGGCACGGTCACCGATAGCTTTGGTAACACCCTGAACCCCGGTGATGCTGGTTATCTCAAGGCGGCGGCGGCCCAGTGGGCCGGGCGGCAGTTAATCTCCACCGCCTCTGGGTCGAGCTTCTCCACCACCGTCACCGTTGATGGGGGCGGCATTTGGGTGCCCTTCATGATCACCAACGGTACCCTAGAGCAGTTGCTGGATAGTGATACCACCAATGATCCCACCGTGTTCACCCCCTTCCTGGGCTCTAACCCGGGTGGCCGTGACTACGTCAAGCTGCTAGGGGATAACACCTTTGGCTTTGAAGACATGGTCGCGGGAGACTTTGACTACGATGACCTGGTGGTGAAGGTGAACGTGGTGCCCGTTGCCTAGGATGGTCTAAAGGGCTTGCCCCCGAGGCAGGCATGGGGAATGTCTAGCGATGGGAGTTAGACAGTTCCTGGGATTGGTCTGAGACCGCCATCGCGGCCTCAGACCAATTTTTTTGATTCGATGATCGGAGTTACCCTCCTTGATATCCCCCTCGAAATCGCTCAAGGTCGGTTTCGTCTGCCGACTGCTGCTGTAATGCCTGCAGAATTGCCAGGGCCTGCTGGGCAGATTCTGGTGGCACAAACAGGTGGTCGTGAAACCCCCCAGCTAGGACGTTACAGCTAATGCCAGCTTGCCCAAGAGCCGTTGAGAATGCAGCGGTCAGACCTACGGCTTGGAGGTCTGAATGAACCATTAGGGTAATCCATTTAGCCTGAAACAGGATAGGCCAGTTGGCCCTGATGGCCTGTTCTTCCGGCAAGACCAGGGTGAGCCCCTCTGCCTCCCTGACTATAGCAATAGGGGAGAGACCGGTGATATCGGTATCCTGGGGAACTACGCAGAAGGCATAGATCCCGCTATGGAGCTGCGGATCCATAGCCGCTAGTAATGCCCGTAGGTTTGAGATGGCTTGGCCCATTGGGTGTAACAGATAGTCGGTATGCCGCATGGTTTCGTTGCCATGGGCCGATTTGGTCTCAGTGACTTTTTCTCGGGTTGGTGGAGGCCCGGGTGCCGCAGGCCACCCCTGCAGTCAAGGCCCCTACCCCCTGCGACAGCGAGTCTCCAGTCAGGGGCTAGTTGATCGGCAAGGGCCTCCAGGATGGAACTAGGGGTCTTGACTGTAGGTTTCGCTCTGGTAGATCAGATCGTAGAGGGTGCTAATGTTGCGACCATCTTCGCTGCCCGGATCAAACATCATGTCCGTGGGCCCGGCTATACTCAGCACATACCCCTGGGAACGGATCACCGGTTGGCCAAAGGGTGGGGGTTCCTGGGGGTTTTGGGCCGCCTCAAAGGATTCCGCTGGAAAGTAGTAGGCCGTCATAAAAATGCTAGCTTGCCCACTCTCTGGGGTGTAATATACCGTAGTCGCGGCTATGGCCCCCGCCTGCTTAGCGACTTCACCGTAGGCATCGGTTAGGGGCGCCACTGACAGTTGGGGAAGGATTGATGCGGGGACGGCCATGCTGTAGGGCACCGGGGTCAGGCTAAGGGAACTGCCTAGGGGTGATGCACAGGAGTTCAGGGCCACCATGACGGCTGGGAGGTGGAAAAATCGATTCATTGCTATGGGCTTGTCGAGATTAAAACTACCGTCGCCGAGGCCAGCGGGTGTCCATTTCCGTAGCGGCTGACCAGACTAAATAGAGCAGCAACAGGGCCACAGCGGCTAAAAAAGAGGATAGATCATGACCCATGGCCATTAGGGGCTGTGACGCTAGAATGACCCAGTGTGAACAACATTAACGTTCCTGTTTGGGGGAATGGCCTAATTAAAATCTATATCAGTTATCTTAAACAAACTGGGGTGCTAGGATTCGAACCTAGGAATGGCGGGACCAAAACCCGCTGCCTTACCACTTGGCGACACCCCATCAACATTGCTTTCGTAATATAGCAGGTGAAGCCGGGGCCCTGTCAAGATCGTGACTGCCCGGAGAAAAGGCTGATCAGTCTAGGGTTAACCGTCAGAATCGGCGCTATCGGTGGCCATGAAGGAACCAAAAACATTATGCTCGAGTTCCATTCGTTGCTCCATCTGGCGTAGAAAATAGCCGGTCATCATGGCTGAGGCCAGCAGCCCAGCCAGGTTATCGCGGTCGGTGGTCACCTGAACGTTAAAGCCATCGGTGGGTAACACCCCGACTAAGCCCTGAACGTTATGGGAGATAATTTGCTTGATTTCACTGCTCACGGACTGGGCCACTCGGCTAAGCACCTCCGGGGGTTGATGCTGAAGATATTTCAACAGCTCATTGGAGTGATCCGTATCCATGGACAAGGTGATGAATTCACCGTCTTCGGGGTTAAATACCATAGAAATTTAGAGACCTCTGGTAACAATCCAGGTCCAGGTTAAGCATCAGGCTACAGAGGACCCTAATCACCCTGCTGTAGCAAACACTGCCCTTTTCCTGACGGGTATCTATCCGTATAGTCGATGATAGCGTAACAATTTATAAAATAGGGGTTAGGTCTCCCCCTCGATCGCCGTCCCATTCTCTTCCCCGGCCTGGCCCAGGGCTGGGGAAACCGTCTTGGGTCGCAGTTCCGGTAGTTGATCAATTTCAAAGTGTTGA
>CAYVMR010000249.1:0-3623 GCA_964452545.1 uncultured bacterium | reverse complement strand
CCCTGTTTGATACCGTCAAGACGGTGCGCGGCTGTCTTGAGGCCATGACCATTTTGCTTAGGGAAGGGGTGAGCATCCAGGTGCCCCGTCTGCAGGAGGCGGTCAATGAGGACTATGCCAACGCCACTGATGTGGCCGACTACCTAGCGGCTAAGGGGGTGCCCTTCCGGGAAGCCTACAACCTGGTGGGTCAGGTGGTGCGCACCTCCCTCCAGGCGGGTAAACTCCTACGGGATTTGACCTTGGCGGAATGGCAGGGGATTCACCCCGCCTTTGGGGAGGATATCTACGCCGCTATTACCCCCCGTCAGGTGGTCTCCGCCCGCCATAGCTATGGCGGCACCGGCTTTGATCAGGTGCGTCAGGCCCTGCAACGGGCTCAACACCGCCTGGATGCCCAACCATGACCATCAGCCTCTGCATGATTGTTAAGGACGAGGCCGCTTCCCTGACCGCCACCCTGGACAGTGCTAGACCCTGGGTAGACGAGATGGTGGTGGTGGACACCGGCTCCACGGACGCCACCCGGGAGGTGGCCCAGGCCGGGGCTGCCCAGGTTTACGACTTTCCCTGGGGGGATGACTTTGCCGCCGCCCGCAATGCCTCCCTGGCTAGGGCGACAGGGGACTGGGTACTGGTGCTGGATGCCGATGAGGTGCTGCTGCCGGAGGTGGGTCAGCTACTGCGGGACCTGGATCGGGGGCAACCCCTGGGGGCGATCGCTGCCACCGATGTGCTGGCCCTGAACCTGCTACGGCTGGAACTGGGGGCGCCCCAGGCTCCCTATACCCTGATCACTCGCTACTTCCGGCGCCTACCGACGGTGAGTTTTTACCGGCCTTACCACGAAACCGTGGACGATAGTCTGGCGGCCCTACAAGCCCAGGCTCCGCGCTGGCAGGTGGTGACCCTGACCACCGTGGCCATTCACCACCGCGGCTACGATCCCGCTATGGTGGCGCAACGGGGTAAATTTGAACGGGCTCGTCGGACGATGGAAACCTACCTGGCCAGCCATCCGGATGATGCCTATCTGGCTAACAAATTGGCCGCCCTCTATATTCAATCGGGTCAGACCGATCAGGCCTTAAACCTACTGCGGGAGGCCCTGATCCAGGCCCCTGGCCTTGATCCCATCACCCGCTACGAACTTTACTATCACCGAGCCCTAGCCCGGGCTGACTCCGATCCCGAGTTGGCCAGTCAAGACTATGGGTTGGCCCTAGCCCAGACCGTCCCCCCCTGCCTCACCCTGGGGGCCTTAATTAACCTGGGCAACCTGAAAAAAGCCGAGGGGGATCTGATGACGGCCCTAGCCCTATTCGATCAGGCCATCGCTATCGAGCCTAACCTGGCCATCGCCCACTATAACCGGGGTGCTACCCAACGAGCCCGGGGATTTCTCGAGCCGGCGATCGCCGCCTACCAGCGGGCCCTTGAACTGGATCCAGACTATGCCCAAGCCTACCAAAACCTGGGAGTGGCCCTATTCAAGCTGGGGAAACTCCCGGAAGCCTTGGAGGCTTTTCGCCAGGCCCTCCACCGCTATCAGCACCATGATCCCGACTATGCCATAACACTGCAGCGAGGGATTCAGCAACTGGGTATCCCAAAGGAGCTACTGCGGCAGGCTCACTTACTGTAACGGGGGTCATCCCAGGCAAAGCCGCTAGCACTGTTGGGGGGAAAGTAACGCTTTTGCCAGGCTACATCTGAACCGTAGGTACCAGGCCGCCAATGCCGATGACGACCGTCTCCCCTGGAGGTCATGGAGTCTTTGTCGACGTTGTTGTCATCGCTCCTAGGGTAGGTGTCAAGCTGGGAGGAGGGTGTCATCCTCAAGTCATCAGTCCTCTGGCTGGTCCCGGAAGGCAGGATTAGAAGACTCTTCAAACGGTTAATGATGCCATCCCAGCTTAAATCCGGTTGCTTCAGCAGCTCCCTCAAGGTGTTGAGGGCCCCTTGGGCGGCTCCGTCCTGGTCTGAGAATTCCAGGGGCTGGGAGGTGCGCAGGGGATCGATCTGCACCGCTGCGATCGCCTGGCGAACAGCTGTTCTAATTTGATGATGCAACTCCCGTTTAGCCTTTTCGTACTGGTGTTGCCAACCCTTTTCACTGGAAGCATAGAGGGCGGGAAGGCGATTTAGGGCGTAGGTTTCCACCTCAACAGGTTTTAAGTACTTAACCACTCGAGGGGCTAAGGTTTGCAGTTGTAGATCCACCTCTTCCGCTACAAGCAACTCCATGACGTTGATGTAGGACCGCCTAGGAACCTCGTGAATGACTTTCATGGCTGTACCCATTGCTAGCTGATAACGAAGAGCCTTGACCGAGACCAAGTCCCCCCTTTAAACCCAACTCACCTCAATACCATCACCAGGGAACCAGTTTAACCAGAAAAAATATCGTTGCTGTCTGAACTCAACCTTAATTGACAAACTCTCTAAGGCAGAGGGTTGGCGAGCTGATCACTGGCCCCTATTGCCCCAGACCGTCGAGTTGCTCCCCCAACCCTATCGATCTTGATTACTTACGTATTGAACAAATCTAAGGATGTACCTTACTTTTTCGAACCTTTCTGTATTTTCACCTATACTACGGATTTTTCGCAAGGTGGCCGTTAAAAATAAGACTAGTTTGCTTAACTTTCATAGCGGTCTCAGTGATCTCCCCCACAACAGCCCAGGGAAATGCTGACTTTGGCCCCGGGGATTGAGAGCCTCCGCCCTGAATAATGGAACGGAGGCTAATTCCCCATGGTTTTCCTTAACCGCGAGCGGCGGTGGTGGCTAACTCCGCCGGCAGCCGTTTAAACGAGAGTCGTTCGTTGTCCACATCCACAAAAATGGTCTCGCCCTCGCCCAACTCTCCCCGCAGGATAGCCTTGGCAATTGGGGTTTCCAGCTCCCGTTGGATGGCCCGCTTGAGGGGACGGGCGCCGTAAACTGGGTCGTAGCCCACCTCCGCTAAGAAGTCGAGGGCGGCCTCCGACAGCCGGACGGCCATCTTGCGATCGCGGAGACGGTCTGCTAACCGAGCGATCTGCAACTTCACAATCTGACGCAGCTGATCCCTGCGCAGGCCGTGGAAGATAATCATCTCATCGATGCGGTTGAGGAACTCGGGCCGGAAGCTGGACCGCATCGCCTCCATCACCCGGGCCTTCATTTCTTCGTACCGGCTATCGTCGCCGGCCACATCCAAAATGTACTGGGAGCCGATGTTGCTGGTCATGATAATCACGGTGTTCTTAAAGTCCACGGTGTGACCCTGGGCATCGGTGACCCGGCCATCATCCAGGATCTGCAGCATGACGTTAAAGACATCCGGGTGGGCCTTCTCAATTTCGTCAAAGAGAATCACGGCGAAGGGGCGGCGGCGAATCGCTTCGGTGAGCTGACCGCCTTCGTCGTAGCCAACGTAGCCGGGAGGGGCCCCGATCAGGCGGGAGACGGTGTGTTTCTCCATGTATTCCGACATGTCGATGCGCACCATCGCCTCCTCGGTGTCAAACAGGTAGGCGGCCAGGGCCTTGGCCAGCTCGGTTTTACCGACGCCGGTGGGACCCAGGAAAATAAAGCTGGCGGTGGGGCGGTTGGGGTCCGCCAGACCCGCCCGCGAT
>CAYVMR010000248.1:0-3631 GCA_964452545.1 uncultured bacterium | reverse complement strand
TACGATTGAGGATGGCCCGATCCGCCACCAGGCGAAACAGCCGGGGGCTGGGGTTACCGGGTTGGGGCAGGCGGGTGACGGTGCCCAGTTCGGCAAAGCCAAAGCCCAGCAGGGGCCAGGCCTGCACCGCCTGCCCATCCTTGTCAAAGCCCGCCGCCAACCCCAGGGGATTGGCAAAGGTCAGCCCCCAACAGGTTTGGCGGAGGCGATCGTCCGCCAGACAAAATTGCTGCTCCAACCAGCCTTGCCGGGGCCCACCGGCAGCCCCCGGCGCTGGCCCCAGCCGGGCCAGACCCTGCATCACCGCGTCGTGCAGCCATTCTGGGTCAAGGGAGAGACCAGAGAAAAGCAGGGGACGGATCAGCTGACGATAGGGATCTTTCACGGGGCATGGAGGAAAGCAGCGATAGATACTAAACCAGTGGCGGCCATCTGGCCCAACCGCGGATCAGGACTTAAGTATAAAACTAAGCATTCCGGGGCTAGCTATGGGTACACTGCAGGTAGGTCAACGGTATTATGACCCAACCGGTGTTATCTACCCCCCCTCTTGTGATCCCGCTATTAGGTTTTAGCACTCAACCTTAGAACTCAACGGTAACACCGATGGTGCAACCGCGACTGACTGAATCGTCCTCCCCTCAGCCTCTGGCCGATTTGGCCCGGCTGTTAAAGGTGGTTAAAAATGCCCCCACGGTTAACCAAGCGATTACCCCGATCCTTCAATACCTGCATCAGGCCTTTGGCTTTCAGGTGGTCTGGCTAGGCCGCTACAATTCGGCGGCCCGGTGGATAGAGATTAAACCGGGTTGGGGCTGGCCCCAATCCGATGTCTTGGATCAGGTCCTGCCCCTGACCCCCGGCGACCTGATGGAACAGGCAGTGCTGCGACGACAACCCCTGGTGGTGGCCGATCTGGCCCAGGAACCACGAGCTGGCGAGTTGGGGGTGATGGCTAAGCGCTGGGGCTTACAAAGCGCCCTGGTTTACCCCCTGAATCGACAGGATCGCTGTTTGGGGGTACTGGGGCTAGGATCACCCCACTGGGGCGGTGGCATTGGGCCCCAACAGCGGTCCCACCTAGCCATCCTGACCCATCTGTTGACTCAACTGCTACATCAGGACCAGCGGGAACAGCAACAGTGTCAAGCTAAACAGACGGCCCCGCCCCTGTTATCGCTTTTGGGACAGCTAGGTCAATTACCCAATCTGGAGGCCCAACTTCAATCCGTAGCCCGGGCTATCCAGGACTTCATTGGCCCCACCCATAGTCGCATCTTCTGGTACGAGCCTGAGGGCCAATACTTTTGTCAGCGTTATCCCGATCCCCTGGGCCCCCCATCTAGCCAGCACAGGGCCCCGAGGATTCCAGCCCATCAGCTGAGCCGATTAGAGCAGGTCCTCCGCCACCAACCGGTGGTCGTGGAGAGCCCCGCTGCGGTTCAGGCCAGCATGGCTGAACCGCTGGTACGCCAGACTCAGGCCCAGGCGTTGATGGTGGCGGCCATTATCCCCCAGGGGGAGCTCAAGGGTTTTATCTGTGTAGAGGATGGGGCCCCCCGCCTTTGGCAGGCCGCCGAAAAGGAATTTCTCAAGGGAGCCGGGCAGTTATTGGCGCTGCTCTCCACCCCGGGCCAACCTGCCCCCAAGGTTCTAGAGCCAACCAGGGCTTGCCCACCACCAGCCCTGGATCCCCCGCTGCAAAGTCTGGCCCCGGAGGGGGATGGGGATCAGCTAGAACGGGCGGCCCTCTCCTATCTGCAGGACCAGCTGGGGGCAACCCTGGTGGGGCTAATCACCTGGAACACTGGCGACCTTGAGGCTCGGGTCACCCAGCTCAGCCCTGGCAACATCCAGGCCTGGATCAATCAGAGCCTGCCCATTTCCCTGGCCAGGGATCCCCTGCTAAATTCGGCCCTGCAATCCCCAGGGCCGATCGTCCTGGCGGCGGCGGATTTACCCCAGGATGGGGATACCTGGTTAAGGTTGCCAGGGCAAGGACAGGTGATCCTGGCCGCCCTGCGTACCCATCCCCACCATGCTGTAACGGCTATAGTGGTGGCCCTGGCCACCGGGCCACTTCAGAATTGGGGTACGGGGTCAGTGGGACGGTTTCAGGCGATCGCCGATCAGCTGGCCTGGGCCCGCCGCCAGGGGCAACTGATCGATCATCGTCAGCAGCACTGCCAGCAACTGCAACGGTTGAATTGGTACAAGCAACAGTACCTGCAGGTGAGTCATCGGGAACTGCAACGGCTCGCCGCCGCCTCTGCCCCGTCGGGGGGGCCGCGCTCTCCCCTGGAGGAGCCCTTGGTTGATCAGATGGCGGCGATTCTAGAGGAGGACTGGCAGTTACGGTTTCGCTCCCAGACCATGCCCCTGATTCGTTTATTAAACCGTCTGGTGGAAAGCATCAGGCCCATCCTGGAGGCCCGCCAGCTCTGGTCCCAGGTGCATAACGATAGCCGTGGCAGCCTGGTGGGGGATGGGGCAAAGCTGGAGCTAGTCCTCCATCAGGTGCTGGTGGCCGCTGCCCAGCGATCGCCCAGTGGCGGCCGCATCGATATTTGGTGTCGGGTATTAAGGCCTGACTGCCTGGAGCTTTCGATCACGGACGACGGCCGCCTCGACACTACCCTACTGCATCAGCTGCAGCAGGGCCCTGGGGATCCCCTGCTGCCCTCCCCCCTGGATCACCCCCCTGGGCTTAACCTTTGGGTGTGCCAGCAGCTGTTGCTGGACCTGGGCGGTGAGCTAGCTTTCTCCCTCCTGCCCGATGGTCGCACCCATAGTCGTTTCCTGCTCCCCCTGGCGGATGCCAGCCCATCCTAAAATATCCCCCCATGCCGCTGTCTGCCCGACTCCCCCACTGGCCCGAACCCATCACGCCAAAATAAGTCAAGCCCTAGGGGGAATCCAGGACGGGGATCAGCACCATATTGTCCCGATGAATAACGGTGTCCGATCCAGCGTAACCCAGGATGGTGGCGATCTCCTCCGATCGCCGTCCCAGGATACGCTGCAGCTCCTGGTGGCTGTAATTGACGATGCCCCGGGCAATGTCCTGGCCATCCTGGGTGCACAGGTCGACGGCATCCTGGGGTTGAAACTCCCCTTGGATAGCGGTAATCCCCGCCGCCAGCAAAGACTTTCCCCCCTTCAGGATGGCCCGGGCCGCCCCTTCATCGACGTAGATCTGGCCACTGCTAGGGAGGTTGGAGGCAATCCAGCGTTTACGACCCCGGCTGGGTTTGGCCAGGGGGGTAAATTGGGTGCCTACCGCCTCCCCCGCCAGGGCCTTAGCAATGTTGCCGGGCTGGCGGCCATCGGTGATCACGGTGCGTACCCCGGCCCTGGTGGCGATCTGGGCCGCCTCCAATTTGGTCAGCATGCCGCCGGTGCCCCAGGCGGACCCCTGCTTGCCCGCCCCGGCCTTGAGGGCGATTAACTGCTCTGGGCTATCAATCTGGACGATGGGTTGGGCATCGGCGGAACGGCGAGGATCGGCGGAGTAGAGGCGGTCCACATCGGTAAGCAAAAATAGCCAGTCGGCCCCAATTAAACTGGCCACCAGGGCGGAGAGGGTATCATTGTCGCCAAACTTGAGTTCCTCCACGGCTACGGTGTCGTT
>CAYVMR010000247.1:2717-3644 GCA_964452545.1 uncultured bacterium | reverse complement strand
GGCGATCGACCTGTTTATTCACCGCCTCCGCCAGGGCATGGGGGCGATGATCGCTAGCCTGGCGGGGCTGGATGTGCTGGTGTTTACCGCCGGTATGGGGGAAAATAGCCCCCTGATCTGGCAGCGGGCCTGCCAGCCCTTTCAGTACCTGGGCCTGCGATTGAGGGAGGGAGAACGGCAGCGATCTGACCAAGACCAGGACATCGCCGCCCCCGACTCCCGGGTGCGGGTGTGGGTAATCCACACCCAGGAGGAATGGGCGATCGCCCAGGCCTGCCTGAGGCTGCTACAGCCCTAGCTCAACCACTGCTGCACCCGTTCCAGACTGGGCCAGTCTGGTTTACGGCTGAGGCCATCGGCGATGCTATCCATCACCTCGGTGCGCAACTCCGCCACCGCCGCCATCACCCGGCTGGCAATCTCCACATGCTCCCGCACCCCCGGCTTGCCCGCCTCCAACATGGCCACCGCCAGGTTAACCCGCCCCTGGGGATCCTGGGGATTGAGTTTAACCGCCTTTTGGGCGGCCTTAAGAGCCGCCTTGGGCTTATCAGTGAGCAGGTAAAGCCAGGCCAAACAGGCCCAAGCGGCGCTACTTTTGGGGGCCCGATCACAAATTTCCTTAAACGCTGGGATCAGCTCGCCGGGGTCGGTGCCGGCCTTGTATTGCTCGATGGCCCGGTCAAAGAGTGCATCAACGGTGTCAGCCATAGTCTCAGGTCAGGTACTGGCGGCCGGGGGTCAGGCAGAACGAGCACCTCTCCTCCGGCAGGGCTTTCCTAGTGTAGCGGACCCGGTGACGGATTTAGCCACCCCATCCCCCCCTTAGGCCCCGAAGGACTTGCCACAGCCACAGGTTTGACTGGCGTTGGGATTGGTGAACTGGAAGCCACCACCAATCAGGGCGTCGCTGTAGTCCAACATCAG
>CAYVMR010000247.1:0-2688 GCA_964452545.1 uncultured bacterium | reverse complement strand
AAACTCTTTTTGTCACAGATCACCTGGAAGCCATCGTAGTCGTAGACTTCGTCGTGGTCATTAATATTGCTAGGATCTTCAAAGTCCATGGTGTAGGACATGCCGGAACAGCCCCCCTGCCGCACGCCGACCCGCAGGCAGAGATGATCCTTCCCTTGCTGTGCCTGCAGGGCCTTGACATGTTTGAGGGCATTGTCGGAGAGCAGGATGCCTCGGGATTGTTCAGTAACCTGTGCCATAGCAACTTTAAGAATGGAGAACTGATCGGTGATCACCGCCCTATTCTAGCGGTTAGGCGCTACAACTAAGGGAGGGGAGATGGGGCCTAACTTGGTAAGCCCACTCCTAGTGTAACGCAGGCGATTCGCAAGGGTTCTGGCCAGCGGCGGCAGGTAGAACCAAGCAGGATTAAAGTCGTCTATGCTGATCACAGCCTCTGGTCAATTTTCCCAGGGCCCTGTCCTGACCCAGCGATCGTTTAACAGCTGACTGCCATCCCATGACTCGACTGAACCGCATTACCATTGACCGGTTGAAGCAATTGCCGCGGGTAGCGGTGGTCTGGGAGGGCGATCGCCGCCCCATGGGCGGAGTGGTGGATGGGGATCTGGCTCCCTGGGGTCGGCAGCGCGAGCAGAGCGATTGCATTGTCTGGTTAGATAGCAGCCAGGGGGCGGTGCGGGGGATCGGCCTGGTGCCCACCGGTAGTGGCTATGAGCCCATCGTTCGCACCTTGCTGCAGGCCATTGAGGCCCCCCAGGGGGCGCTGGCACCGGTGCGGCCGCAGAAGCTGGTGGTTTGCGATCGGGAACTGCAATTTTATCTGCGGGGCGCCCTTCAGGATTTGGATATTACCGTTAGTTACGTGTCCAGCCTGCCCCTGGTGGATGATTTCTTTGACGCCCTCCAGCAACCCCGGGACCTGAGGGAGGCGGATCTCCCCGATCGCTACAGTGATGCCATGGTCAGGAAAGCCCTGGAGATTTGGGAGCTAGCCCCCTGGCACAGCCTCAATGAGCAGCAAATTCTGGCGGTTGACCTCAACAACTGGGATCTCGAGACCCTCTACATTTCCATGCTGGGCATGGGAGGGGTAGAGTACGGCCTGCTGATGTATCGTTCCCTGGAGTCTCTGCAGCAATTTCGGCAACGGGTGTTACAGGGGGGGCAGTCCCCCAAGCAAATGCAAGAAGCCTTTCTGGAGCAAGACTGCCTCTTTCTCAACTTCGAGCTATTTGAGGATGAACCGGCTCCGGCGGGCCGGTCCCTGGCGCCAGACGTGGTAGAGCCTGACTTTGGTAGTATCCACCCCTTGGAGGGGATGCGAGGCCAATTGGCCGAGCAGGAGGGGGCGCTCTTACTGGTTACCCTGGAGGCTGTGAGACGTTTCTTTAACCGCTATCGCTCCCAATTGGAGCGTCCTCCCTACCCCAAGATCAAGGGCACCTATCGCATAGCTAACCCCGAAAAACCCAACGGCCCTCCCCTGCCCATCACCGTAAGCACCTTGCCCGAGGTCACCGCCGATCTGGTGGCTGACACCGAGCAAGCCTTAGCCACCGGGGCGTCCATCGCCGATCATCTGCCCACCCTGCGGGATGACTATATCCCGCAGGGATCGATCATTGCCCTCACCCGTTTAGAGGCCGACTGGTTGAGCTGGTTACAAAAAGACCCTACTATCACCTACCAACCCCGGAGTCAGCCATTACCGCTCCAGGGTTCTGCCCTACCCGTGGTGTTGATTCAGACCTCTCGCCCCAAAGCCAAAACCCTGATGGGTCAATTGCAACAGGCCCAGGGAGTAGAGGCGATTTGCTTTAATCCCGGTGGTGACCCCTTTAGTGGCCATACCTTTGAACTGGGGCTCCTGCAGACCGGTGATGGGGTCATGCACCTATTCGCTGAGTACACCATCACTAACCCCAAGGATCACGAAACCCTAAGGCGCTGGGAGCAGTGGCAAGCCGAAAACCAGGGCGCCTGTGCCGTCGTCATTGCCACGGGGATTACGGGCCAGGCTAAGGGCAGACCGAGTTTGCGAAACATTGTCGGAGTCTTCGAAACCCGCTACCGATCGCCCCAGGATCTCCACCTGCCGCCCCTCCTGCTAGAGGAGGTTAGCAGTTGGGGATCGGATTGATCCCCGTCGCGAGCTACCGCCTAAGCCTACCCTTCTCACCCTTGCCCATGCTTGACCCCCGTCTTCCCCCCGGCCCCCTCCCGCAACAGTGGCGTTACTTTAAAGACCACTGTCGCCTGGTTAGCCCTAAGAACAAGTCCCGCCATACCATTCTGGTGGTGGGGACGGGGCTGGCGGGGGCTTCGGCGGCGGCCACCTTGGCAGAACTGGGCTACCGGGTGAAGAGTTTTTGTATTCAGGATTCCCCCCGGCGGGCCCACAGCATTGCCGCCCAGGGCGGGATTAATGCCAGCAAAAACTACCCCGGTGATGGCGATAGTGTTTGGCGACTCTTCTACGACACCATTAAGGGGGGTGACTACCGGTCCCGGGAGGCCAATGTTTACCGGCTGGCGGAGATCAGCAGCGCTATCATCGATCACTGTGTGGCCCAGGGGGTGCCCTTTGCCCGGGAGTATGGTGGCCTGCTAGACAACCGCTCCTTTGGCGGCGCCCAGGTGGCTCGCACCTTCTATGCCCAGGGGCAAACCGGTCAACAACTGTTG
>CAYVMR010000246.1:0-3682 GCA_964452545.1 uncultured bacterium | reverse complement strand
TGCAGGACATCGCTGTCCTCACCGGTGGCCAGGTGATCTCTGAAGAGGTGGGCCTCAACCTGGAAACCGCTGATCTATCCATGCTCGGGAAGGCCCATAAGGTAACCATTACCAAAGACACCACCACCCTGGTCTCCGACAGCGGCAACAAGGCCGACATCGATAAGCGCATCGCCCAAATCCGTCAGGAACTAGAACGCAGTGACTCGGACTACGACAAGGAGAAGCTGTCGGAGCGACTCGCCAAGCTAGCCGGCGGCGTCGCGGTGATCAAGGTAGGCGCCGCCACAGAAACTGAGCTCAAGGACCGCAAATTACGCATTGAAGATGCCCTCAGCGCCACCAAGGCCGCCGTCGAGGAAGGGATTGTGCCCGGTGGCGGTGTCACCCTCCTGCACCTAGCCCCCCAGCTAGATAGCCTGAAAGCCTCCCTGGGGGATCCGGCGGAAGCCGTCGGCGTGGATATTGTCCAGCGGGCCGTGGCGGCCCCCCTGCGCCAAATTGCCGACAACGCGGGCCAGCAGGGGGCTGTCGTGGTGGAAAAGGTTAAGAGCCAGAGCTTTCCGGTGGGCTACAATGCCCTCACCGGTGCCTACGAAGACCTGATCCAGGCCGGGATTATTGATCCGGCCAAGGTGGTGCGATCCGCCCTACAGGATGCCGCCTCTATCGCCGGCATGGTGCTGACCACCGAAGCTCTGGTGGCGGAAATCCCCGAACCCCCCGCCCCTGCCCCTGACCCCGGTATGGGTGGCATGGGTGGTATGGGTGGTATGGGTGGTATGGGTGGTATGGGCGGCATGGGCATGATGTAATCGGTCCTTTGTATAGGATCTTGCCTATCGTTGGGGGCTCCCTAGGCCCCCTTTTCTGTCTCTACACTTCAGAAAAGAAAATCGAATTCCCCTTTTGTTCCAGAGCTATCTGACTTTACCTAAAAAACACCAATTCCTCCTTAACTTAAACTCTCAGAGAAATTAGCCCAATTTACTTTAACTTAAGGACTGTGGATGTCGAACATGTATAGGAATCCCAACCCCTAACGGTTTGACCTTAGCGGATTGCAGATTCAGCCTAGTGGAGTTGTCCCAAGGACGCGATGACCTACTTGGTTGGGTTGTTCGAACAGGGTGATTCAGTCTAATAACCTATAGCAGTACCTATCTAAGCCTAATTAAAACCATGGTCAAGTCTGTGCTAGAGCGAAAACTAGTTCCCGTTGATTACGATGGCAACAATACCTTTGATCTCGGGTTTTTCACCCCTACTACTGGCAGTCAGGGCCGCCTGGGAGTGTTCCTGTTAGCCCAGTCTTCAGGTTTACCCACAGGTCAAGCCGTCGTTGGGGCCAATTTTCTCTACGGTCAGGCTGGCTGGACGCCTGGTTTCTATGGGCAGAACGACTGGTTTCTAAATGGGGCGGCATTGCTGTCTCCTGACTTTAATGGCGATGGTAAAACAGACCAAATCTTTGGCCGTATGGTATTTAATAATTCCAACATCTTCCAGGGGTATGAGCTTGGTACCTGGCTCATGAATGGCAGCAGTGTCACTAGCTACAGGTCCCTGGTCAACACCAATGGCCAAGCGGCTATTCTGCCAGCATCTTGGACAGATCCCAACCTATATCGTATTGGCGGGCGGGGCTCCTTGGGGGACTTCAATGGCGACGGTACTACTGACTTGCTATTGCTCCGGCGAAATTCCACCACTGGTACTACCGAGGTGGGACTCTGGCTGATCAATGATGGAGTCGCTGTTACTCAACAGACCATTCAGACGGCCCCGGCAGGTTGGGATCTGGTTAACACCAATGACTTCGATGGCAATGGCACCACTGATCTGCTCTTTACTCGCCGTCTTCAAGGCGGTACGGAAGTGGGGGTATGGACCCTGAGGGGCACTCAGATTATTGGCATGGCCAGTGTCAACACAGCCCCAGTGGGTTGGGAAATAGTGGACACCAATGACTTTAATGGCGACGGCAAGGCCGATATTCTTTGGACGAAGGCTGAGTCCAATGGTTCTACCCGGGTGGGTGTCTGGACGATGAACGGCACCCAGGCCTCTGCCTACGGTGAAATCAACGTAGCACCCGCTGGATGGAATCTGATTGATCACAATGACTTTAACGGGGATGGCAAGGCGGATCTTCTGTTTCAGAGGACTTTAGGCGATGGTCGACAAGAATATGGGGTGTGGCTGCTGAATGGCGCTAACGCCCCCCTAGCCTACCGCCTAGTGGACACTATCGCCGCTAATTCCAACTGGGTTTACCAGCAGAGTGGAGATACCAATGGCGATGGCATTGCCGATCTCCTCTTTTATAATCAGACTAGTAAGAACCTAGGGGTCTGGCAATTGGGGTCTAATGGTCTGCCGACACAGCAGAGAACTTTAGGTGCCCTGGCTGGGGATTGGCAATCGCCCTTCCAGATTACTCCCTTCACCAATAGCCCGGCCACGGTCACCATAGCGGCGACGGATGCCAACAGCAGTGAGACTGTCCCAGGCGCAATGCCTAATCCCGGACAATTTACCTTGACCCGCAGCGGTGCGCCCAGCAACAGCGCGCTTACAGTCAATCTGGCTATCGGTGGTACGGCCACCAATGGCGTGGACTACACCACGATTCCTAATACGGTAACTTTTGCACCGGGTGCCACCACAGCGGTGATTAACCTAAATGTCATCGATGACGGTCTCGTAGAGGGGACAGAGTCCGCCGTGCTCACGGTTATGCCTGGAAGCAACTATGTTGTAGGGACTGCCGCCAATGCCACAGTTAATGTCATTGACAATGATGTCAGTACTGGGACCTTTACTCTTTACACGATTGGTAACAGCTTAACCGATCAATTGGTGCACAGGGGCTTTGATCGCCTGGTGGAGAGCCAAGGGAGAACCATGAATTGGGGTCGTCATATGATTCCAGGGGCCCCTCTTGAGTGGATTTATAATAATCCCACCGTAGGCTTTACTGAACAACCCTACGGCTACTACCCTAACGCCTTACCCAATCACCGCTGGAATGCCATCACCCTACAACCCTTTGATCGGTTAATGCCTTCGGATCTCGACACGATCGACAAATACTTAAACCTACTAGATCCCCAGAACAAGCCAGGTATTTATATCTATGCCCAGTGGCCTAAACTGAGGGGGCAACAGGATTGGAGAAACTACTGGGAAACCCACTGGAATAAACCCTACACGGGTCAGTTTGACGATACCAATACAACCAGAGACTACTACGAGAAACTTGTTGTAGAGTTGAGGGCGGCTCAACCAGACTTCAACGTTTATTTGATTCCGGTTGGTCATGTTATGGAGGAGGTTGATAGGCGGATGGAGGCTGGGTTAGTACCCGGTTACACCGACATCATTGAGGTTTACGATGATGATATCCATTTGAATTACAACATTGGCTCCTATATTGTTGCCACCACCTTTTATGCGACGATTTTCAAACAAAATCCTATCGGTTTACCCGTACCCCCTGAGTATCAACCACTCAGTAATGAATTGGCAAGCATTATTCAAAATGCTGTTTGGGATATCGTGCCAACTGTTCCCTTAGCAGGACTTTAGCAACGCTGCTGAGCACCGCCGCCCCGGTAATAAAAACGTAAGCGTCCCAGGAAACTTTAAAGAAGATTTAGGGATTTTGGGCCAGGAATCT
>CAYVMR010000245.1:3478-3717 GCA_964452545.1 uncultured bacterium | reverse complement strand
GGGCGCCCCGGGGGAGTTTCGATCCAACCTGCACCGGGGGGGGTCAGCGGCCCGGGTGCGCCTCACCCCGGAGGAGCGTAGCACCGCCATCCGGGCCGCCAAAGCCATGGGGCTGCGGGTGGCGGGGGTGGACCTGCTCCGGTCTAACCACGGACCCGTGGTGATGGAGGTAAACTCATCACCGGGGCTCGAGGGTATAGAAAAGGCCACGGAGGTGGATGTGGCCGGTAAGATCATTG
>CAYVMR010000245.1:1323-3468 GCA_964452545.1 uncultured bacterium | reverse complement strand
AACCCCACCCCAACGATCGCGATCGCATCAAATATTAAGTTAGCCAAACCAGGATGTTGGCCCCATCTGGCCCTATATGGCCTAGCTCCATGTTTATGGTTTTGTATAGCCCTAGCCCCGGACACCGGGCCAGACCTCGGCGTGAGTGCGGTTCGGAGGAGAAACTCGAGTGAGGTGCATCGAACTCTCACCGTCGAATGGGACCGTGGGGATCGGTGACAGGCCCTGACCTTACTGATACCCTGGGAAGATACAAAAAGGAGCCCCGCCTCATGGGACCGTAAATCGGTTGGTCACCTATGGGTCCAGGGGTGCCCCTCCGGGCAGGTCAGCCCCTTACTTGAGTTCCTTCCCTGTATCCCTGGTGCCATGAAAATCCTGCTGGTCGAAGACGATCGATCCACCCGCGAGTTACTGGCCTTTCATTTAAGTTTGGCCCGTTACACCGTCGAACAGGCGGAGGATGGCACTACAGCCCTTGATTTGGCGGTGTTATGGAACTACGACCTGATTATCCTCGACATTAATATTCCCTACCTGGACGGGGTGAGTCTCTGCCGCCAGCTGCGGATTCAGGGAGTCACCACTCCGATCTTGATGTTAACCGCCCAGGCAGAGGATGAGGATGTGATTAATGGGCTGGATGCGGGGGCTGACGATTATGTCACCAAACCCTTTGAGGTCCCGCGGGTGCTGGCTCGGGTACGGGCCTTACTGCGGCGAGGCAAAACCGCCACCACCATCCCTTCCCTGGTGTGGGGGGAACTATGCCTGGACCCAGTCCAGGCCCAGGTCACCTACCAGGGCCAGGTGATTCCCCTGACACCCAAGGAATACAGTTTGTTGGAGTTATTCCTGCGTTACCCTAAGCGGGTATTCAGCCGTAGCACAATTTTAGACCACCTCTGGACCATCGATGACTCACCCACGGAGGGGGCGGTGACTAACCTGGTTAAGGATCTGCGCAATCGCCTCAAACGCGGCGGGGTCGCTGAGAATGTCGTACAAACGGTCTATGGCCTGGGCTATCGATTACGGGAGTATGCCCAGGAGGCGGCCAAGCCAGCCCTATCGGCACAGGGCTTAGGAGAGTTGGAAAGGATTACAGCTCACTTTCAGGCCTCCCTACCCCAACGGCTCAAGCTCATCGAAGACGGGGTGAGGACCCTGCAAGCGGGACCGATCTCCGATCAACAGCGCCACGTGATCCGGGAGGAGGCCCATCGTCTAGCGGGGGGCTTGGGCACCTTTGGCCAGGCTGAAGCCTCGGAGCAGGCCCATCAGATTGAACAACTGCTAGAGCTCGACCAGCCCCTGGGTGAGGCGGAGGTGACGCAGCTGTCCCGCTGTCTATTGACCCTGAAGCAGAGCCTGACCAACCCCAACCCTGAGGTTGAGGCCCAAGTCGGCAGCCGTTATCAGATTCAAAGTCTGGGCCTGGGAGCCGATTTGCTGGCCAGTCTGCAGCGATCGGCTAGCCAGCGGGGTTGGCATTTAGAGGCGGCCGCGGATATGGTCAGCTTGAGTCAACGGCTCAACCAAACTCCTAGCGACGGGGTGCTGTTAGCTCTGGATCAGACCCTACCCCTGGTGGAGAGGTTAGCCCCCCTGCGGCAGCTAAAAGCCACCCACCCAAATTTACCGGTGGTGGTGCTGGCCCTCCAGGATAGCCTGGAGGAACGGGTGCAGGTGGCTCGTTTACAGGGGGATTGCTGTCTGGGCCCCGACCTGACCGCCCACCAAATCCTTGAGGCCGTTGAGGGCATCCTGTCCCGTCCAGAGCGGTCGGATGCCCGGGTTATGGTGGTGGATAGTGATGCCCTAGACCGGAGTGCGATCGCCGAGCGGCTCATTCCTTGGGGGCTACGGGTGATTGAACTGGATGACCCCCAACAGTTTTGGCAAGTACTGCGGCAAAGCCATCCGGACCTGTTAATTTTGGCGATGGATATGCCCAGCTTCAGTGGCCTTGAGCTCTGTCAAGTGGTGCGGCAGGACCCCCAGTACGGTAACTTACCGGTCTTGATCGCCACTCCCCATCCTAACCAGGCCGCCGTTCGTCAAATCTTTGAGGTGGGGGGTGACGATTTAATTGCTAAGCCGGTGGTGGGGCCCGAGCTAGTCACGCGGGTGCTGAGCCGCATT
>CAYVMR010000245.1:0-1313 GCA_964452545.1 uncultured bacterium | reverse complement strand
CGCACCTGCGCCAACAGGTAGATCATATGCGGCAACAGCAGGCCATGGTCTGGGCTCAGCCCTGGCAGGATGACAGCCTTAACCCCGGTGACCAACGGGCTCATTTTGACCGTGTTTTGCAGCGCCAGTGGGAACATCAGCATCAGGATCAGTTGCCCCTATGCTTAATTTTCTGCGCTGTTGATCAATTGGCATCCTACCAGGAAATCTACGGGCAGGAAGCGGCGGACACGGTGGTGTACCGCATGGCCCAAACCCTACAGCGCAGCATTAACCCCAACCACGACCTAGTAGCTCGTTACGATCGCAACCAGTTCGCCCTACTGTTACCCAATACCAACCTGGATGGCGCCCTGCGGGTGGCCACCCGAATTCAACGGGGAATCGTCCAACTGGCCATGGCCCACAACCTAGACCTTAATTTACCCAGCCCCCACTTTACCCTCAGTCTGGGGATTGGCGGCACCACCCCCCGGGCCGATCTGACCCCCCCCCAACTGATTAATACGACCCAGGAGGCGCTACGGGAGGCCCAGGAACGGGGGGGCAACACCTTTTGCCTATACCCTCTGTAAATCAGTATGAAGTTTTCCCTCCGTACCCTGCTGATTTTACCCTTCCTGATCCAACTGCTGGGTATTACCGGTCTACTCAGTTATTTTTCCTACCGGTCTCATCAACGCACCATGGCCACCATGGCCGATCGCATCATGGCGGAGACCAGCGACCAGATCAACCAAAGCTTAGCCACCTATTTTCAAATCCCCAGGCGCCTGACCCAACACCACCAGGCGCAAATTACCCAGGGTCTGCTCGATCCCCTGGCCGTCGAGCGGCTGGAGACCTATTTCATCGAACAGCTGCGCCTCTATCCCGAGGTCAGTAGTTTGATGATTGCCATGGAAAACCAGCGCCTACTGTCCGTAGGCCGATCCCAACCAGATCAGATCGAGATCACCCATCGGCCCTCCCCCCTGGCCTCCCGCACCACCACCGTGACCAGCTTGAGCGGGGAGTTCCGCCATCGACAGGTGAGTCCGCCGACACCAGGGTTGTGGCCTGCCCTGCCTGACCCTGACTGGCAGCCCCTCCTGGAGAACCACCCTGAGGGCCTTTGGCTAACGACCGTAGCCCCCACCACCGGCGGAACCCAACCCCTGGTGATGATGGCCTACCTATTGCCCTTTACCGATGGCCAGGGTCAGCGGGGGGTACTCAGCACCAGTGTCTACCTGCACCAGTTGGGGGCCTTTCTGCGGCGTCTCAGGATTGGGGATACGGGCCAGGCCTTCATCCTGGATGAAGCTGGACAG
>CAYVMR010000244.1:0-3730 GCA_964452545.1 uncultured bacterium | reverse complement strand
CTCGTTGGGGCCTGATGGTCGATAACATGGTGCTGGAAATGCGGGAGTTGGGGGCGGTGTTAGTGCTGGGCAGTGCGATCGCCGCCGTTGTCCAGGTGGCCATCCCCCGGGAGATGATTTTGGGGCTAGGGCAGGGCCCCGTCACCTCCATCCTGGCCATGATGGCCCTAGCCTGGGTGGTGTCCATCTGTTCTACGGTGGATGCTTTTTTTGCCCTCTCCTTCTCCTCCCTGTTCACCAGTGGGTCGTTGCTAGCCTTCCTGGTGTTTGGGCCGATGATTGATCTGAAGAATATTAGTTTATTGTTGACGGTGTTTAAGGGCCGAGCGATCGTCTACCTATTTGGGCTGGCGGCCCAGATCACCTTTCTGTTAGCCTTGCTGATGAACCTCTATGGTGGTTAAGCCCTCCTTGTCATCTTCCCTAACCCCGGGTCCGGGTCAGTCCCGTCGCTGGCCCTGGCAGAGTGTGGTGGATGCGGTGATGTTGTTGCTGTGGGCAGCGGTGATCGCCCGATTTAGCCTCACCGGCCAGATCTACCTGCTCCTGCACCCTGACTACATGTGGTTGGCCCACCTGGCCCTGGGGCTATTGTTGCTCCTGGGGCTACTGCGCCTGGCTCAGGTTTGGCGGAGTGTTCGGCAGGGGCGCCCAGCGCCCCGCTCCCAGGAGCATAGCCCCCTATTGCCACGGCAGGTGAGCACCGGGTTGTTGATTGCCGTCGCTACCTTTGGGCTGATTTACACCCCTCGCCCCTTCACCAGTGAAACCGCCTTTCAACGGGGCATTACCGATGTTTTGGGGCAAACCCGATCGCGGCCCCAGCGGTTGGTCTTGAGTGGTCAGCCGGAGGACCGCACCATTGTCGATTGGGTGCGCACTCTGAATGTCTATCCCGAGCCCGACGCCTATACGGGTCAAAAGGTGAAGGTGACTGGGTTTGTCACCCCCATGCCGGGCTGGCCCCCGGACATCTTCATGATTTCTCGCTTCGTGCTCACCTGTTGTGCTGCCGATGCCTACCCCGTGGGGCTACCGGTGCAGTTGCCGGCGGCCGTTCCTGCCCCGGCGGCTGACGCCTGGCTCGAGGTGAGCGGTACTATGACCACCGCCAGCTTAGATGGCAAGCGACAGTTGGTGGTAGGGTCCGCCAGCCTGACCCCCATCCCTACCCCCCGCAATCCCTACGAGTATTAGCGATGCCTCCTCGCCGTTCAGCCTCTTCTCGCCCTAGCCGTCGAGACCCGACCCGACCCATCGCCCAACCCCTGGACCGATGGGTGGTGACGGTGATGGCTGTCCTTACCCTGGTCTTGACT
Organism: uncultured bacterium; assembly: GCA_964452545.1. Taxonomy (GTDB): domain Bacteria; phylum Cyanobacteriota; class Cyanobacteriia; order Phormidesmidales; family Phormidesmidaceae; genus Nodosilinea. The sequence continues at coordinate 2,411 of CAYVMR010000244.1, read as the reverse complement.
ACCCTGATCCTAGGGGGGGATCAGGCGGCTGCCCGGGTGCGAGACTTTAGTTGGCAGCAGCGCCAGGTTGGGGCCGAGGACCGGGCCTTTGTACTCACCTTCAGCCGACCGATGGATCGGGCCAGCGTCGAAACTAACCTGCGCCTGACTCCCCCTCTGGCGGGCAAGGTTAGTTGGGCCGGACGCCGCATGGCCTATACCCTCACCGAGCCCATTCCCTACGGCCAAAGCTTTACCCTGCGCCTGCCCCAGGCCAGCGATCGATTTTCTGCCCAAACTGGTAAAAATTCTGGTTTTCAGCCCTTTCAAGCGGAGTTCCAGAGTCGCCCCCGTACTTTTCTGTACATTGGCTCCCAAGCAGAGGAGGAGAACCGTCTGGTGTTGGCGGATTTAGCCCAACGTCAGCGGCTGATTTTGACGCCTAAAAACCTAGTGGTGTTGGACTTCAAGCCCTATCCCCTGGGCGATCGAGTGTTGTTTTCAGCGATCGATGGGCAGCAGGGGGATGCCCTGCTTAACCAGCAGCTTTATACCGTCACCACCGGTATTCAGATTCGCTCTCCGGCCACCCTGCTGGGTGAACCAGAGCCGCTATGGCGGCCCTTCACCCGCCCTGTTCAGTCGGGCCAGCTAGACCTGGTGCTAGATAATCGTCAGTATCAAAATCTCAAGTTTGATCTGTCCCCTGACGGCCAGGTGATTGTGGTACAGCGGGTGAATCGACAAGACCCCTCGGACTTTGGTCCTTGGGTGGTGCGTTCTGGGCAGCCCCCCAGTCGTCTGGAAACCGAGCCGGGGGGAGACTTTTTGATTGCTCCGGATAGCCAGTCCCTGGTCTTGCTCCAGGGAGAGGGCACGGCCATCATTGATCTGGCCCCCGACACCCCGGCTCAGGCGGGCCAAACCCTTGAGTTTCTGCCTGGCTATGGCCAGGTCTTGGATATTGCTGCCGATGGCACGGCGGCGGCGATGGTGGATTTTAATCAGAATGACCCTAAGAAACGCTTTATGGAGTCCCTATTTTGGGTCACTAACCAGGGTCAGGAGGAAGAGTTATTAACCGTTAGTGGGACAATCCTAGATGCCCAGTTTGATCCGGACCAGCATTTTCTATACGTACTGGCCAGCGAGCTGTTAACGGAGGAGTCTCAGGAAAACTTAGGGCCAGGGAGCTACGTCGAGCAGCCCCTATTGCTGGCGGTTAACCTGGAAACCCAGGCGATTACTAAGCTGCTATTGCTGCCTCAGGGGCCCCATATCCACATGAATTTGGCCCCCGATGGGCGATCGCTGCTATTGGATATCGATCGGGTTGGCCAGCCAGGCCCCGTAGCTGACTCCGAACCGGTGTCGCGGCCAGAGATTTGGCACTTACCCCTGGGTACCACCGCGGATCAGCCCAGCCCCCAAATCGGTGAGCCAGAGACCTATCCCTTCTCTGGTCTAAAGGCCACCTGGCTGCCTTAAGCAGCGGGGCACATCGCCATAGGCGGCAGGATTTATTCCCCAGGCCTGGTCAACTTAACACGCTTTCATTAAACTACACAGTATTGTTAACGGCTGGTCAACCGCTCTCCTGCTTGACGCTACTGCCTTGATACCCGACACCCTAGATCCATCTGTGCAAGCAAGCGTCGCGGCCACTCCCCGGCGTTTTCTGTGGTTTGGCCTGCTTTTGGGAGCCATCCTGCTGGCGATCGCCCTGGTGCTGGGCTCCTATCGCTCCGTTGCCGATCCCTACCTTAAAGCCGTTCTATCCCTGCCAGGGGATGCCTTGCGAGGGGAGGCGATTTTTCAAATGAATTGTGCCGTTTGCCATGGTCAGACCGCACAGGGTGAGATTGGTCCTAGTCTGGTAGCCGTCACCGATCATCGCCGTAAGGTTAGCCTGATCGATCAGGTGATCAGCGGTAAGACTCCGCCGATGCCTCAGTTTCACCCCGATCCTCAAGCCATGGCAGATTTGCTGCAATACCTGGAGTCCCTTTAGAGTTATGGCCGTAGGGGGCGGAGGCGAGCTAGAACCCCCACCCGGTCCGGTTGACTGATCCCATCCTAGACCTTACGGCCAAAGCCATATTGAATCGGAAGCAAGAGGCAGGGTCGCCTAACCCGCCAGGGCGCGGGCCTGCAAAACCTGCTAATCTAGCCCGGTCACCAGGATTTCCCCTGTTAAGGCGTTGGGTAATCCCCAACCCAGAGGTATTGACGGTTTTGATTAATTAAGTTTACAAAACTCCATAACGTTGTTAATATTAATACAGGTGAGTAAATGGACTTAGGTCCTGGCTAACCTGATTTTCAATAAATACCTAAGGATTAATACATCATGACTACGACTCTACAGCGGCGCGAAAGCGCTTCCCTGTGGGAGCAGTTCTGTCAGTGGGTGACCAGCACCGAAAACCGCC
>CAYVMR010000243.1:0-3780 GCA_964452545.1 uncultured bacterium | reverse complement strand
GCCCCCCTCAGCCTCACGACCCTCAACATGGCAACGGGCTGAGGCCAGTCGGTTTGATCAGGGCATATGGCAACAGCTCAAGGCCCGCTCCTAGGGCCAGACTCCCTCTGGTAACCACTGCCCGCCGTAGGTCTGGATCTGGTTTAGCTCCATGGTATAGACCCAGGCCTGGCTGAGGGGGGTGCGATCTAGTCGATAGATCGGCTGCCAACGGCGTTGATAGGGGCTCTGTGCAGGGCGGCGGGGGTCGTACTCCTCAAAGGCATCGATCACCGCCAGGCTGTCCTGTCTGGCCAGATTCAGTCGCACCCCCTGCACCCAACCGGGCTCCCGGCTGAGGGCGGGGTAGCCCAGGGACAGTTGGTATAGACGACCCCGCACTAGGGCGGGGGTCAGGGCGATCACCTGACCCCGGCAAAATTGGTCAAAGGCCCATTGCCCTGGCTTCAAAGTGCCGTAGACAAACAGGGCCAGGGAAGGAGACAAGGCCTGATTAAGGGGTCTAATTCCCATAGCACCACACCCTTGCCGAGCCCGACCTACCCACCTAGACCACCACACGGGTCATCAAATGGTTGACCGCCGTGAGCAGGGCCTGGGGATCGATGGGCAGCGGCAGAGTTTGATTGGCGCCCGCCTGGCGGGCCTGGTGGGTTTGGCTGGGGATCGCTGGATCCACCAGGGCAAGAATTTTTGTGTCCAGGCCGCTGAGATCATGGCGCAGGGCGGCGATGATGGCATCACCACGGGGGCTAGTCATGCCCATGGTGACAATCACCGCCGCCGGACGCAGCAGGTTCACCTGATCAGCCACTCGGGAGCCATCGATAATCCAGACCACCTGGTAATCCGCCGCCGTCAGCATGTCGCAGATCAGGCTGGCGGTTTCTTCGTTCTCCTCCACCAACACAACTCGCCCCCCCCGGGGCTCAAGGCTGGGGGGCTGGGGGACGGGCTCCTGGTCCACCGGACGTTGAGCGGGAATCCTCACCGTAAAAATTGAACCCACCCCTTCCTGGGAGGTGACGTTGATGGAGCCGCCATGGAGATCCACCAATTGTTTGGTCAGGGCCAAGCCTAACCCGGTGCCCTGGTATTCCCGCTGACGCACATTTTCCAACTGCTGGAATTTTTGGAACAGCAGGGATTTAGCCCCCTCGGGAATGCCAATACCGGTGTCCTCCACGTGAAACAGGGCGCCGTTTTGATCCCGTCGCACCCGCAGGGTAACCTTGCCCTCGCCGGGGGTGAATTTAATCGCATTACTGATCAAATTGCTGAGAATCTGTCGAATCCGACGGGGATCGGCGACGAAGATATCCTGGTCGGGGGGAATTTTCAGATCCAGGCTCACCTCGAGACCACGGCCCATGGCTTCTGCCCGAAAGGCATCCATACTTTGGCGACTCAGGGAGCTCAGGGAGAAGGGCCGCACCTCTAGCATCAGGCGGCCAGACTCTAGCTTGGAGAGCTCCAGGATATCGTTGATCAGGCTGAGGAGATGCTCACCACTGGTGTGAATCGTGTTCAGGTAGTCCCGCTGGCGCGGGCTCAGTTCCCCCAGGGACCAACGCAGCAGGGTGGCGGACATGCCAATGATGTAGGTGAGGGGGGTGCGAAGTTCGTGACTCATGGTGGCCAGAAACTCTCCCTTGGCGCGGTTGGCAGATTGGGCCGCCACCAGGGCATCTCGCAGGTCCTGGGTGCGTTCGATCACACAGGCCTCCAGGTTGTGGGTCTGACGTCGTAACTGCTGGTAGAGCTGGGCCTGGTTGATGGCGATCGCCAGGTGCTCCCCAATGTGCTGCAAAAATTCAATTTCCCAGGGTTGCCAATAGCGGGGCTGGCTGCACTGGTGGGCAATCAGCAGCCCCCAAAGCTGATGCCCCACCACGATCGGGGAGACCAGCTTAGATTTCACCTGCACCTCCAGGAGAAAGGCCTGCAGGCAGGGGAGATGGCCATAGGCCCTGTCTACGTTCGGCACCGCCAGGGTTTGACCCGCCAGGTAGCGATCGCGGCAGCCCGGTACTTGATGAAAGCAGTGCTGCTCACTGTAGTGCAGCACCGACTTGATGCTGGGGTCAGCCCGGTCTTCGTAGGTAATATGCCCCTTCACCCCGGGCAGGGGGGATGCACCCTGGTCAGGGATGTCCCCCATTTTCTGGCCGGAGTCCTGATCAAATTGGTAAATGACCAGGCGATCGGCCACTAAAAATTGCCGTACCTCCGCCACCGTCGTCTCCAGAATCTCCGATAGATCGAGGCTGGCCTGAATCTTAGTGACCACCTGGTTGAGCAACAGGCTCCGGTCCAACTGCTGGTCTAACTGGGCCTGAACGGGTTGACAACTAGTGGCCTGGCTGGCCTTCGTACAGAAGTCTAACCAGGCCAGCATAAAGTCTGCCTGGGCCGCGGGGTTTGAGTCCAGCAGCGCCGGTTGGAGGAGGTCAACAACCTGGGGCGGAGGGGATGCTGACGGCTGACCATCCTGCAGCAGGGCCACAATTTCCGGGGGGGAAATCGACAACTGCACCACCACCTGATCGGCGGTACTGACCTGCACCGGCACCGCAATTAGCACCGCCAGGGCTGGCCCCACCAGGCACCAAAACCGCTGGTAGTGAGGGTGCCCCCCCGGCCAATCAGCTTCGGTTAACAGGGTCAGGTGGGCCCGCTGGCTATAGTCCACCAACCAGGGCCCGAGTTGATCCAGGGTGGCGGTGGGGATCAGTTGGTCTGCACCGCCATTCATCGACCTAACCATGGGGGCAGACCCTGTCCAGGGTGATCGGCGCCCCCCCCAGGGGGCGCATATTCGCCATGCTTAGGATCAACGATAGGGCCCCCATGATCTGGCTAAGGGTTTGGCAACCAATAGAGAACTATCCCCTATAGTAGCGGTGCGATAGATCCTATCGAGGTAACGCTAGAGTTCCTTCAGATTTTGTCGATGCGCCGATTTCCCTACGGGCTCCGGGCGATGATAGCGCTGTAGGGGTATGTCAGGGGTCCCCCGTTGTTTAGACAGTTCGCGGTTGGGCCGATCGCAGGGCGTCGCTATCCCCAGAGACCCTCCTTTAGTTTACCTAACCGGGCAGTGACCTGAAACGTACTGTCTGACCGCTGATTACTGAGTTCTGACCCTTCAATCGGACTCTCTGATTCCTCCGCTAGGTTGCGGTAATCCCTCCGAGGCGACCCATCCTGGGCTACAATTGTTAAAACTTCTTGCACATTTTCACCCCAGGTCTCTCCTTTACCCATGACCCTCCCCATTCGTAACGTCGCCATCATTGCCCACGTTGATCACGGCAAAACCACCCTGGTAGACGCCCTGCTCAAGCAATCCGGGGTGTTTCGGGAGGGGGAGGAGGTGCCAGACTGCGTCATGGACTCCAACGACCTGGAGCGAGAACGGGGCATCACCATCCTGGCCAAGAATACCGCCGTTCGCTACCAAGACACCCTGATCAACATCGTTGACACCCCGGGCCACGCCGACTTTGGCGGTGAGGTGGAGCGGGTGCTGGGCATGGTGGATGGCTGTATTTTAATCGTCGACGCCAACGAGGGGCCCATGCCCCAAACCCACTTTGTCCTCAAAAAAGCCCTGGAAAAGGGGCTGCGGCCGATTGTGGTGATCAACAAAATCGATCGCCCCCAGGCCGAACCCCACGCCGCCGTCGATAAGGTGCTGGATCTCTTCCTGGAGTTGGGGGCGGACGATGACCAGTGTGAGTTCCCCTACCTGTTTGCCTCCGGCATGGCGGGCTTTGC
>CAYVMR010000242.1:0-3781 GCA_964452545.1 uncultured bacterium | reverse complement strand
GGTAGAGGTAGCGGTGAGGCCGCCCCAGGCGATCGGGATGCAGGCTAGGAAACTCCACACAGCGAGACAGCAGGGTTTCTGTTCGAGCGGTGCCCTGGGTTAAATCCAGGTGGAAGCGCCAGAGTTGACCCTCCGGAACTTGGTCAAAGTCGACGGTGGTGTAGTCACCCCCCCCGGGCAACTGGGGAAACTCCCGATAACACACCGAATCTACCATCACCTGATCCTCCACCTCGAAGGCATTGGCGTGGTGGAAAACAAAGCAAGGGTGAGTATTGATCACCTGGATCGGGGCCTGCCCCTGACGGGGTATGAGAATCACCCGGGTGGGCTGGCGAGGGTCGAAATGGAGGCATTCCGCCGCCCCCTTGAGGCCTAGCAGATAGGGCAGCGGCCCAAAACTAACGGGGTTTTGAAAGAAAATCGCGTAGTTGGGGGTGAGGGCAAAGTCATGGAGGAAGGCAAAGCCCGGCAGACTATGGCTATGCTGGCTCACTAATTGACCGCCCAGGTCAAACTCGTAGAGGGTAATTTTGGTGGAAAGGCCAGGTTTAGCAGAAAACCCCACCAGGCGAGGAGCCCCATGGTGGCCAGGATCGATTTTGGGATGGGCAGTGAAGGACCCGCCAGGGGGAACCAGGCCATCGAAGTCCTCCAGGCCAAGGGTATCCAGGGTGGTGGGGTCGAGGCGGTAGGGCTGGGCCGCTTCCCAGAGGGCCAGCAGTTTACCTCCCCAGTAAATGACATGGGTGTTGGCAATATTCTTTAACCTCAGGTCAAAGGCATTGGCCAGCGGGCCACCGGGCTTTTGACTGCCGAACACACCGCGATAGAGGGGGCGTTGCGCCGCCTGCTCAGCTAGGTAGCCGCTGGTGCGAACATAGCGGTTGCGAAAGTAGGCCTGCCCCTGGTGAAAACGAACGCTACACACCATGCCATCGCCATCAAAGGGATGCTTGACCGGCTCACCGTAGACCTCTAACTGGCCAGGCCCGTTGCGAAACAGAGTCCCCTCCAACTCGGTGGGGATAGTGCCCTCAATATCGGTGACGGGATAGCTATATTCCTCGGGTTGGGAGCGATAGCCACTGCACCAGTCAGCCAGGGAGTAGGCGGTGGTGGGGAGGGAAGTGGTGGTCATAGTTAACAATCCAGTAAAGAGGTCAGGAAGGTGGGCAATGAGGCGAGTGGGCCCTTAATGGGGCTGGGTAGAGACCGGTCCATCAAGATCTAGCCCCTGCAACTCAGGGGCATCAGGTAGGTCAACCACCGCCTCAGATTGGGCAGAGACCGCTGGCAATAGAAATACCAAGGGCAGGGGCAGCAGAGTGGTGAGGTTCGTCAACAGCACCAATTGCCAAAGGTGGTCAAAGTTGGTTTCTGTCACCCCTAGCCAGTGGGTGAGGAGAGCCCCCAGTTCGTGGGAAACCAGACCCGCCAGGTTGACAATGGACATCAGCGAGGCAAACAGAGTGGCCTCCACCCCCGGCGGACAGAGCCGGGCCGAGAGCACCAGCACTGGCATGAAGGCAATTTGCCCCATCACCGTCAGGACTAAACTATCCCCCAGACTAAACCAGCGATCGTCGATGCCCAGGCTACGGTTGGCATGGGTGATCAAAATCAAACTGGTCAAGCCCAACAGACTGGACATTACCGTAGACCAGGCAAAGATAGGGCGGAAGCCCACACCCCTTAAAAACCGCTGAAATACCCAGATGCCGATCAGGGCAGCCAAGTTGCTGACCAACCGCACTCGGCCCAGAAACTCAGGCCCGAAACCTAGATCATTGGTGGTGAAGAAGAAGAAAGCCGCATCGGCGCTAGGGGTAGCCTGCCAAAGGAACAGGAATAGGGCTGGCATCCAGATGGCCTGTTGGCGAATCGCCCTCCCAAGCTGACCTACCTGATGCTTCACCAAACTCCAGGTAGCGGTATCAGCGATAGGTTCCTCGGCAATTAGCCAGGCGGTCAGTGAGACGATCAGGGGGAAACTGGCGGTAATTAAGAATATAGCGCGGGTGGTAACCTGCTCTAGTAGGGCTCCCCCCAGGTAGGCGGTGACTAGGCCCCCCACCGCTGAGGCTCCCCAAGCTAAGGACTGCAGGGTACCGGCGGTGGCCTGGGATTCCCCCCGAGCCCGCTCGACTACGAGGGAGTCGACAATCACGTCACTGACCGCCACCGACAGGGAACTCACGGTGATGGCAGCGATCGCCCCCCCCGCGGATTGCACCACCGTCCCCAGGGCCACCCAAGCAGCGCATCCCACCAGGCCCGACAAGACCAGGTAGGGCCGGCGACGATAGCCACCAATCGGCAACCCATCGGAGACAAAGCCAAACAGGTGCTTGATTGTCCAAGGTAGGGCGGCCACCCCGGTGAGGGCCGCCACCGTCGCCGGACTGAGCCCCAGCCCCTCCATGAGGAAAAAGCTCACCGCGAGCCGAGCCAGGCCGAGAATACCCTGGACAACGTAGACCAATAAAATCGCGGCCAACTCAGCGGTCAGGGGCTGACCCTGGAGCAAACGGGTCTCAATAAACCCCTTCATACCACTGGCGGGGGAGGACGAAGCCATAGATGGGCGGCAATATTAAGAAATGTCAACTGCCTTCTATCATAACTCCTGCAGGGCGAACAAAGGGTGATACAACTAGGCAACAGACCTGGAGGTGAACCAGGCATCAACGTTACAGGGGGAGGGCTAGGTGATGATCAAGGGGATGGGAGCCAGGTCGGGGTTTCAGGACCGTAGACGGGGTCGGCGATGGGGTCAATTTGTCGGTTTGTTCAGCCTTTGCCTACTGCTGGTGCTGGGTTGTGGCGGGCGCCCCCAGGTGGACCCATCGGCCTCGACCGGCGATCGCATCACCCTGGGCACCACCCTCACCGCCCGCACCCTTGACCCCGCCGATGCCTACGAGACCTTCCCCGGCATTTTGCTCTACAACCTGGGGGATCGTCTCTATAGCTATCGTCCCGGCAGCACCGAGCTGATTCCCCAGCTAGCCACCGAGTTGCCCACCGTCAGTGACGATGGCCTCACCTACACCATTCCCCTGCGCACCGATGTCACCCTCCACGATGGTACCCCCTTCACCGCCGAGGTGATGGCCTTTTCCCTCCAGCGCTTCATGGAAAATGGCGGTCGCCCTGCCGCCCTGCTGACCGAGCGAGTAGCCAGGGTGGCGGCCAGCGGTGAGCATCAGCTGACCATTACCCTCAAGGCTCCCTTCGCCGCCTTTCCGGCCCTGCTCAGCTTCTCTGGGCTAACCCCAGTGTCCCCCAGCCAGTACGAAGTCGGTGCGGGCAAGTTTAAACCCGATGGTTTCGTGGGTACCGGCCCTTACCAACTGGCCAGCTTTAGCAGTGATGCGATCAAGCTGGACGTCAACCCCAACTACTGGGGGCCCGCCCCAGCCAACCAGGGCATTGATATTCAAATTTTCAGTAGCCCCGCCAATCTCTACAACAGCTTCAAGACTGGCGGCATTGACATTGCCTACCAGACCCTCGACCCAGAGCAAATCGCTAGCCTCCAACGGGAGGCTAGCAGTGGCGGTTGGCAGGTGATCGAGGCGGGCACCAACGTGATTAACTACATGGTCCTTAACCGCACCATCCAGCCTCTGGAGGATGTCCGAGTGCGCCAGGCGATCGCGGCCATGGTCGATCGCCCCCTTTTGAATGAACGTGTCTTCCAGGGACAGGCGGAGCCCCTCTATAGACTAATTCCTACCAGTTTTGATGTGGCCGCCCCGGTCTTTAAGCAGGCCTA
>CAYVMR010000241.1:0-3784 GCA_964452545.1 uncultured bacterium | reverse complement strand
GTCGTCGGTGCGGTTCGCCGCCCCTACGCTGCTGATGATGAAGTCCGCCTCGATCTCGTCGATGATGCCGTCGACGGCAACGACGTCGACGCAGCCGTCGGGGCAGCTCTGCTGGGCGCCCGCAGGGCTCGCCACCAGGCCCTATAGGCCTCCTGCACCACCGGATCAAAAAACAGTAGCCCCATGATGTTGTCGCTATCGCGGGGCACCCCCCACTGGGGTTGGAGGGGAAGAAAGGCGGCAAAGTAGGGGGAAATGCTGGTGTAAATGCCCTCCTGTTTCATGGCCGCCACCAGTCGCCAGAGCTGGTCACGGGCGGTTTCATCAATGGCGCTGAGGGGGGTTTGGGCCGCCTGGGAGGGAATCTGACCATGCCAGCGGACCAGATTCACCCCCCGTTTAGCCAGGAAGCGAGCCTGTTCCGCCATCGCCTCTGGAGGCTGCCGCCAAATACCGGTGTTCACCGGCCAGAAGCGGATCGGGTTACCGTCACCGGTGACAAAGTCTTCGCCGTCGGCTGAACGACGAATAAACCCCGCCTGCCCCGCCTGGGATTCATTGAGATAGCGCAAATCTAACAGGGCCTCAGGACTGAAGCGATCGGGCTCCGGGGTAAAGGCCCAGGACTGCGCCGGATCGACTAACCTAGTGCTATCCACCCCTGGCTGGGTCAGCCCCAGCCCGTCCCTGGCCAGAAAGCCGCCGCAGGCTGCGGTTAGCAGCGCAGCACCAATCCCTAAAGCAAAGGCCCGGGCCCGTTTTAGGGGGGTGGTCCGTGACCGGTGGGGAGGAATGGATGGGGTCATGGCGCTTACCTCTGATCATGCCTGTTTCCAGTGTAGCCAAGCTCACCGTTGCCCCCCTCCTAACCGCCAGCCTTGATAGAATTTTCACAGATAACCTAGAGGCCCAAACCATGCTCAGGGTGTACGGCAATCGTGCCCTCAAGTCCTTACCCGGTTTAGAAACCCGCCCCACCACGGCCCGGGTGCGACAGGCGGTGTTTAACATCTGGCAAGGACGCATTCAGGGCTGTCGCTGGCTTGACCTTTGCGCTGGCTGCGGGTCCATGGGGGCGGAAGCCCTGGGGCGCGGAGCCGCCGAGGTGGTGGGGATTGAGCAAGGGGCGGCCGCCTGTGCAGTGGTGCGTCAGAACTGGCAAAAACTGGCTCAACCAGAACAGCGGATCCGGCTATTTAGGGGGGATGTGCTCAACCAACTCTCCCGGCTTAAAGGCCAACCCTTCGACCTGATCTATTTCGATCCCCCCTATAGTAGTTCGCTGTATCAGCCGGTGCTGAGTCAAATTGCCCAGCTTGGTGTTTTGCCACCGGGGGGGGAGGTGGCGGTGGAACATGGCCAGCAGGGCTGGCAGCCCGGGGAATCGATCCCAGGGTTAGCGTTAATTCGCCAGAAACACTACGGTCTGACCCATCTAGCCTTTTACACTAGAACAGTAACCATTTAATTGAGTCAGTTCAGAAACTTGAGGCAGTAATTACCAGTGAAATGGTTTGATTTTCTGTTTTTCATCTAAAGCTTTATAGCCCTAGTTACCTTGATCTAAATGTGTTTAGACTGGCTCGCCTCTGACATAGCCGATCTGAAGCGCAACATCTGTCGATCCGCCGATCCATAACGTTATATCTTTTCCTGTTTAAGAGCTTTTTGCCAAGGACTAACCCAGGGAGAAGGCCATCTACTCGTAGAATTAGCTGCAGTGATATCTATAGGATAGTCCTAACTATATTTCTATAACTTTCTTTAAGAAGTTAGCCAAGAGCGATCGCTGTTAATCAATTTTTATAAAAAATCCTAGGACAACATTAAAAAATATTATCGACTATGGACATGGTCCTTGAAGGCGTTGTAGCTTAAGCATAGTGTTGCCTTCATGACTTGATCGCAGGCATACTTTCTCTAGCCTGGGAATTTAAGGTTTATCAAGGTCTTTGTTCTCAGACTCTTTTTCTCGAAAAAGTAAAGAGAATGCACTTTAGGTGTTTCTGCCAAGGATGGCAATGGTTAGACTGAGGGCTAGAAGTATGATTTGCTAGACTGGATGCGGTCTAAGTCGACTGATTTATGTAATACAACTGGAGGATTATCCATGCAAAAGCAAGAGCTGATTGAGCACGTTGAGGCCAAAATCAATGACTATGCCCAGAGAATCATTGATGCTAGTGATAAGGGGGATGACTCAGCCCTGGGAGAATTAAACTTTTATATGGCGTTGCGGAGGGTTCTCAAGGGTGAAGAGCGTCGTATTCAAGACTATGGATTAATGGATGCTGTCAACGATACACTAAAAACATTAGGAATTATTACAAAGGGGAAATTCTACCAAGACTTCTTCAAGTAAGCTAAGTTGAAGTAGCAGTCTTAGCCTCATGACAAAGTTAATCTGACTTGTGTTTACCTAATTTTATGGGTAATGAAGACTAGGAGACTTTATGGCTCCTTTAGGAGCACCATTATTCGTCTTATGGGGCTACAGACTGTTAGCCTGATCATTCCTTGCTCTACCGCTGAATTGATGAACCTTTCAAGGGAACTACATATAGCGGACTTCACTTGGGTGAAGTGCGGTATGGCCATATCTCCTCGCCCCTGCTTACCAAGGGGGAGAACAGCGATAGGATCACCCCCCTGCCCCCTTGATCAGGGCGGATACAGCATAAAACCCCAACAGCCAGGCGATGGGGGGTAGGACTGAGCAATTGGGTGTCTCACTCTATCGAAAACCGCTATAGGCATAAAATCTCTGGATAACCATGATTAAAAGATTTCTCGAAAACTGACTGAAAAGGTTCGATCTTGGTTGACTGACGAAACTCTTAACGCTGGCGGCTAGAAGCCGCGCCTAGATAGATAAAACCCGCCTACGCGGGTTATGGGTCAGTCGGGGAAGCCTGACTTCGTCTGCATAGCAGTGGTTTTACTGCGGTAGGCCAATGTTTTGTCAGTCAACCAGGGTTCGATCAGAGGGGTCGATTAGTTTGATAAAATGAAAGGCTTGTGAAGTGACCCCCGCCTGTGGAGAAGGAGACCGCCATGGCCCGCATGTACTACGACAGTGACGCCAACTTGGATTTACTCAATGGCAAAACCGTGGCTATTATTGGCTACGGGTCCCAGGGCCATGCCCACGCCCTCAACCTGAAGGACAGTGGCGTCAATGTCATGGTGGGGCTCTACGAGGGCAGTCGCTCCATTGCTAAGGCGGAGGCGGAGGGGCTGACGGTGAAGTCGGTGGCGGAGGCGGTGCAGCTGGCGGACTGGGTGATGATTTTGCTGCCGGATGAGGTGCAAAAGACCATCTACAAGGCGGCGATTGAGCCCAACCTGGAGGCGGGCAACGTGCTGCTATTTGCCCATGGTTTCAATATTAATTTTGGTCAGGTCCGGCCCCCCGCCGATGTGGACGTGGTGATGGTGGCCCCTAAGGGGCCGGGACATCTAGTGCGGCGCACCTACCAGGAAGGTCAGGGGGTGCCCTGCCTGTTTGCCGTGAACCAGGATGCCACGGGTCAGGCCCGCGATCGCGCCATGGCCTACGCCAAGGGCATCGGCGGCACCCGGGCGGGCATCCTAGAAACCACCTTTCGGGAGGAAACCGAAACCGATCTATTTGGCGAGCAGGTGGTGCTCTGCGGTGGCCTCAGCGAGTTGATTAAGGCCGGCTTTGAGACCCTGGTGAATGCCGGCTATCAGCCCGAGTTGGCCTACTTTGAGTGTCTCCACGAGGTCAAGCTGATCGTCGACCTGGTGGTGGAGGGCGGCC
>CAYVMR010000240.1:0-3790 GCA_964452545.1 uncultured bacterium | reverse complement strand
ATCTTTAACGTGCTGGGGGAACCTGTCGATGAAAAAGGTCCGGTCAACATGGAGACCACCTCCCCCATTCACCGCGCCGCCCCTAAGCTGACGGACCTGGAAACCAAGCCAACGGTCTTTGAAACCGGCATTAAGGTGATTGACCTGCTCGCCCCCTACCGTCGCGGCGGTAAGGTTGGTCTGTTTGGTGGAGCCGGTGTGGGCAAAACCGTATTGATTCAAGAGTTAATTAACAACATCGCCAAGGAGCACGGTGGCGTGTCCGTTTTTGGCGGCGTGGGGGAACGCACCCGCGAAGGTAATGACCTCTATAACGAATTTATCGAGTCCGGCGTGATTAATGCCGAAGACCTGGGCAAGTCTAAGGTGGCCCTAGTTTACGGTCAGATGAATGAACCCCCCGGAGCCCGTATGCGGGTTGGCCTGTCAGCCCTGACCATGGCGGAGTATTTCCGTGATGTCAATAAGCAGGACGTGCTGCTGTTTATCGACAACATCTTCCGGTTTGTGCAGGCGGGCTCCGAAGTATCGGCACTGTTAGGTCGGATGCCTTCGGCGGTGGGTTACCAGCCTACCCTGGGCACCGAGGTCGGCGATCTACAGGAGCGCATCACCTCCACCCATGAGGGATCAATCACCTCAATTCAGGCAGTGTACGTGCCGGCAGACGACCTCACTGACCCGGCTCCCGCCGCCACCTTCGCTCACCTGGATGCCACCACCGTGCTATCCCGGGGCCTGGCCTCCAAGGGTATTTATCCTGCGGTTGACCCGCTGGACTCCGCCTCTACCATGTTGCAGCCCAGCGTGGTCGGCGATGAGCACTACAAGACCGCCCGTTCCGTACAGTCCATTCTGCAGCGCTATAAGGCGCTACAGGACATCATCGCCATCCTGGGCTTGGATGAATTGTCTGAGGACGATCGCCTGGTGGTGGCCCGGGCCCGTAAGATTGAACGGTTCCTCTCCCAGCCTTTCTTTGTGGCGGAGGTGTTCACCGGTATGTCTGGCAAGTATGTCAGCCTGGAGGATAGCATTAAGGGCTTCAACATGATCCTGTCCGGTGAACTGGATGGGATTCCAGAACAGTGCTTCTACCTGAAGGGGGGTATTGAAGAGGTGCTGGAGGCGGCTGAAAAACTCAAGTCTGCCAACTAATCCCCCGTCGAGGAGGTGGACCTGGGTTCCCGCCTAGGTCTGGCCTCCTCGACCCGCTGCGTTAGTAATCTATTCATTTTTTCCTATGGCCTTAACGGTTCGCGTGATTGCCCCGGATAAAACCGTCTGGGATGCCGAGGCTGAGGAGGTCGTCCTCCCCAGCACCACCGGTCAACTAGGTATTTTGGCCGGTCACGCCCCCCTGCTGACTGCCCTGGACATTGGCGTAATGCGGGTTAGGGCAGACAAAACTTGGTACCCCATTGCCCTGATGGGGGGGTTTGCCGAGGTTGAGAGCAACGACGTCACCATTTTAGTCAATGGTGCAGAGCGGGGTGACGCCATTGACCGCAGCAGCGCCCGCACTGCCTATGAAGAGGCCGAGCAGCGCCTCAATCAGGTTAATCCTGAGGATAAACAGGCTCTGATGCAGGCGACCCAGGCGATGAAGCGAGCTCGGGCTAAGCTACAGGCCTCTGAGGCGGTGAAATGATCCGATGCTAAGTACAATCCTGTGGTCAGGTTAACCACAGGATTGTACTTAGCATAGCGACTACTCGCCCTAGCCCCAGGTAACGGAGTTAGGGCTGTTTACTTTAGCCCAGGGGCGGTCACGAGCTACCGGTAAAGGTGACCTCTGGAAAGCGAGCTTGGGCTTCGTTTAAAGATTTCCCTTTGCCATCTTCTTGCCAGTAATTGATGATTTCTGTGGCTTGATTGAGGATTTCCACCTGCTCCTCTTCTGCGATCCAGGATTTACTCTCTAACTCGGTTTTCATTTCCTCCCAGGCGTCGTTGCGGGGCCAGAAAAAATAGGAGGTCAGGGGGCTGGTGCCCTTACCTACCACCTGATCCACCGCTAGGGCCACGTCATTTTCTAGCCAGAGTACCTTTAAGACAAATCTGGACAAACTAGACCTCCGCGGAACTTCTTGAAATACTACAGCTTACAATCATATCATTTCACTTCCATAGGATGGTGAAGCCGATGGTTTCTTCGGTAATGCTGGTTTTTGATATTGATGGTGTGTTGCGAGATGTTAGTCACTCCTACCGACGAGCCCTGGCGGATACGGTGGAGCAATTCACCGGGGGGCAGTACCGTCCCTCGCCAGAGGAGATTGATGGCTTTAAGGCGGAGGGGCGGTGGAATAACGACTGGGAAGGGTCCCAGGAGTTGGTCTATCGTTATTTTGAAACCTGCGGCCGCGATCGCACCAATCTGAATCTGACCTACGAGGAGATCGTGGCCTTCTTCCAGAGCCGGTATCGGGGCCCTAACCAGAGTCACCCGGATGGCTGGGATGGCTACATTACCCAGGAACCGCTGTTGGTGAGCCCGGCCTACTTTGATAAACTCAGCGCCAGTCAGGTAGCCTGGGGCTTCTTCAGTGGCGCCACCCGGGGGTCGGCATGCTACGTGTTAGAACGCCGCCTGGGCCTGCGGGATCCGGTGCTGGTGGCGATGGAGGATGGACCGGGGAAACCTGACCCCACCGGCCTTTTTGAGGTGGTCCGGGTGCTCAGCCAGCGGCACCAGCTGGCCCCTGACCTGCCGGTGCTCTATGCCGGTGATACGGTGGCGGATATGCAAACCCTGGTGGAGGCCCGGCGGCAACGTCCAGGACGGACCTGGATCGGGGTCGGGGTCCTACCGCCCCATGTCGTGGCTAAGGATGGGGACTACCGCCGGGACTATGACCAGCGGCTCAGGGCGTCGGGAGCCGATCTGGTGGTATCGACCATCACTACTCTGACCGCCGCCGCCATTCAATCCCTGCTGGCCTAGTTTACCCGCAGGGCTGCCGCTGGAGTCTTAGCACTGAGTTGGGCTAGCACGGCGTTAATGTTGGCCTTGGCATCGCCAAAGAACATCAAGCTATTGTCTCGATAAAATAATGGGTTCTCCACCCCGGCATAGCCCGCCGATAGGCTGCGTTTCACCACCACCACCGTATCCGCCTTCCACACCTCCATGACGGGCATACCGGCGATCGCACTGCCAGGGTCCTCCTGGGCGCTGGGGTTAACCGTGTCGTTGGCACCAATCACCAACACCACATCCACACTGGGGAAGTCGTCGTTAATTTCCTCCATCTCCAGCACAATGTCGTAGGGCACGTTGGCTTCTGCCAGCAGCACATTCATGTGGCCAGGCATGCGACCCGCCACCGGGTGAATACCAAAGCGTACCTGCTTCCCCTGGGCCCGCAATAGGCGGGTAATTTCCGCCACGGCGTGTTGGGCCTGGGCGACCGCCATGCCATAGCCAGGTACGATCACGACACTCTGAGCGTTGTGCAGGCGGTCTACTACCTCAGGAACATTGGTGGCGGTGGCCTCCGCGGTGGAGTTGGTTGTCTGGGGACTGCGGCTAGTGCCTTCCCCAAACCCCCCCAGCAAAACATTCAGGAAGGATCGGTTCATACCCTTGCACATGATATAGCTGAGGATAGCGCCGCTACTGCCCACCAGGGCACCGGTGATGATCAACAGATCGTTGTTGAGCATAAAACCCGCCGCCGCCGAGGCCAACCCTGAATAGCTATTCAGCAGGGAAATCACCACCGCCATGTCCGCCCCGCCGATCGCTAGCACAATCACCACACCAAACACACCGGAGATCAGGGTA
>CAYVMR010000239.1:0-3812 GCA_964452545.1 uncultured bacterium | reverse complement strand
GAGGAAAGGACTGGACCCGTAAAGAAATCAATCCTGACTTTACACCACCGCCTCCCAGCCGTGGCACAATAGCGGCGTTGGGTTAGGTGTTTTGCTATGGTCGATCACACCCCAGGGGGCCAGGGGGTAGGCGGTAACACGATTTTCGGCAAGATTATTCGCAAGGAAATCCCCGCCACCCTTGTCTACGAAGATGACCTCTGCCTGGCGTTTCGGGATATTGCTCCCCAGGCCCCCATCCATATTCTGGTGATTCCTAAACAGCCCCTCCCTAACCTGGCGGCGGCCGATTCTGGAGACCAAGCCCTGCTAGGGCACCTGTTATTGACGGTGAAGGCGATCGCCCAGCAGCAGGGGCTACAGGACAGGGGGTACCGGGTGGTGATTAACACCGGCCAGGATGGCGGTCAGACCGTGGATCACCTCCACCTGCACCTGCTGGGGGGGCGATCGCTGCAGTGGCCTCCCGGTTGAGGTCCAGCCATGACCTTTCGTCCTTCATCACCCCCCTCCCTGGGGGCGGCTGTCACCACTAAACCGGCCCGAGGGCGGCGACGATCACGCTGGTTTGAGCGCTTGATGGCCCTTCTAGCCCTGGTTAACCTGGGCTTGGTGAGCTTCGATCTGAGTTATATTCCCTGGCGAGACTTCTACCTCAGACTCCTACCGGAGTTGACCACCTGGTACGGCGAACAGTTTAAAGGAATCGAGCCCCATCGATTGACCCGCCATTACCTCGACACCGTTGACCAACTGGAGGATCAGGTGGCCCAGACCGGCCTCACCTCCGCCGCCGCCCAGGCGATTTTAGTAGACTTGCAGCAGCAGAGCGCTGCCATGATTGCCGAAAACCCCTTCCAACTGGCTAACAAGTCTGGCAACCTGGAGCGAATTAAAATTAATCTGCGCGATCGTCTCGGCCTGGAGTCCGCCACCGATGCCTTCACCCAGTTTTGGAGCTACGACCACCTCAGCACCGCTGGCTTTGGGCAGGAAATGGCCTTTTTCAACACCCGAGTTCGGCCCCTGATCGAGACCAACTTCTTCCGTCGCATCGCCGTCCATGGCGGTTTTATGGATCAATTTTGGCGAATTGATCTGGGGTTTAACCTGATATTTGCCCTGGAAATGCTGGCCCGCAGCGTCTATCTGCACCGCCGCTACAAGAACTTTGGACGACGGGATGTTTTAGTCTGGCGTTGGTACGACCTGTTGTTAATTATCCCCTTTAGTGGCCTGCGCCTGCCCTGGCTAGCCCTCAGTCGGGTGATTCCCGTCACGGTACGGCTCAACCAGGCCAATTTGATCGACCTCAACCCCTTGCAAACCCGTCTTAACCATTTCCTGCTCAGCCAGGTGGCGGTGGAACTGACCGAGGTGGTCATCCTCCGCCTGATCGATCAACTCCAAACCCTGATCAGCGATGGCACCATCAGCCAAACCCTATTGGTCAAGGGCAAGGGCCGTGCCTATATTGACTTGAATGGAGTTAACGAGCTCCTCACCATTAGCCAGCGGCTGATTAACCTGACCGTCTATGATGTCCTGCCGGAGGTGAAGCCAGAGCTGGATCGGTTGGTGCAGCAAACGGTCATGCAGGCCTTTGACCGCGCCCCCGGTTATCAGGGGTTCCGTCAATTGCCAGGGGTGGGGGGGGTGCCCGATCAAATTACCCAACAGGTCGTCACCCAACTCTCTAGCTCCCTTTACACGGCGCTACGATCCACCCTGGATCAGCCTGGGGCCAGTCCAGACGATCGCTACCAAGTGCTCATCCAGAAGTTTACCGACAGCTTCCAGCGCCAGCTGCAGCAAAAGGGCAACCTGCAGGAGATCGAAAGCCTGCTGGTGACCTGGTTAGAGGAAATTAAATTGAACTATGTGCGTCGCTTGGCGACGGAGGACCTGGATCGCCTGGTGGAGGAACGCTACCAAATCTACAACGCCACCCAAACCCGTCGGCCATCCTAGGCATCGCTTGGGATCTGTTAACGACAGCGGCGCTCCCCTGCCGGAGATTTTCAGAACTTGTCCCCCCTTAGCTATGGATTCAGGGTTGCCTCTACCCGGCGAGGCTGACCCCAGATTACCGTTTCCTGTTTATAAACCACCATGCCCGGGCGAGCCCCCTTAGGTTTATAAACGTGGCGGGGTTGGGTGTAGACCACCGGCACCTGATCCGCCAGGCGGGCCTGGCTAAAGTAGGCGGCCAGGTCAGCGGCGTACTGGCAATCGCGATCGCTGGGCACCTGACCCGGCTCTAACCTGAGCAGCACGTGGCTGCCGGGGATTTCCTGGCTATGGAACCACAGGTCATAGTCCGTGGCCACGGTGGTAATCAGCTGGTCATTCTGGCGATTGTTGCGCCCCACCCACACCGGCAGACCGTCGGGGCTGAGGTAGCGGCGAAAGCCCTCCGCCGGGGACTGACCGGTGGCCGGAGGGCGATAATCGGGCACCACTAGGTAGCCCTGTTGGATCAGTTCCTGCTCAATCTCGATCAGGGCCTCCAGATCCGCCGCTTCCCGGTAGGGAGCCAGCGGCTTGAGGTTGGCCTCCACCTGCTGTAGGTAGGCCAGTTCCCCCTCCACCGCCGCCAGCAGCGGCCCCACCACCTGGCGGGCCCGTTGCAACTTTTGGTGCTGCTTATAAAGGCGTTGGGCCTGCTGAATGGCGGTTTTGTCTGGGTCAATGGGGATGGTGCGGGAGGCGCCGGTGGCAAAATCCGGCAGGGTGAGCTGGGTGAGGCCGGGCTGCCATTGGTGGCTGTAGGCCATCAGTAGATCGGCCTGCTGCCGTAGTTGGTCGGCCTGGGCAGAGTCGGCCAGGCGCTGGCGAAAGCCCTCGGCCTTGTGTTGCACCTTGGCCAGGGCGGTTTTTAGCCGCTGTTGCAGCTGGTTGTGCAGTTGATGAAACCGCTGCCGGTTTAACTCGGCGGCGTAGTACCGCTGCAAAACCTGGTGGATCGTAGCCTCCCCGGGCTGGCCCCAGGCCAGCAGGGTATAGCCGTCGGCGGTCAGGGCGGGGTGCCAATCCCCGGTCTCCAGGGCCCCTAACCAGCGTTGCCAAACTTGAAAGAGGCGCTCCCAGTCGGTGGCGGTGAGCTGGCTGGAGTCGGCCTGGGGGCTGAGTTGGGCCTGGGCTAGCAGCGATCGCACCAGGCTGGAGCTCAAGCCCCGATAGCTCTGTAGGAGGACCTTCCCCAGGGGGCCGGGCACCAGGGTAAGGCGCTCCTGCCAACCCTGTAGGGGCTCCTGGCGGCTGGGGCAGGGGCCCAGCAGGGCAGGGGGCGGTTGGTAGGGAGCGCCGGTTTGGATGGGGCGGACCCGGGATTGCTGTTCACTCACCTGGTGGGCCGCAGTGACGATCTGGCCCTGGGCGTTGACTAAAATCACATTGCTGTACTTGCCCATGATCTCCACGTAGAGATGCCACAGGGGGGGATCGCCAGGCCGCTGACCAAACTGCAAATCCACCACCCGTTCCCAGGGGGTCAGGGGGATGATGGCCAGCAGCACCCGCTGGTTGAGCTGGTGCTTGAGCTGTTGACTAAAGGTGAAGGTGTCTTGACCCCGGGGGGGCGCCTCCCCCAGGTGCAGCCGGGCCGCCTGGGGATGCCAGGACAGGGTCAGCCAACCCCGCTGATCGAAGGTGCGCAGGCCCAGGGCTAGGCAGGTGGTCTGCCACTGGACCACCTGCTCACAGCGGCAGGGCACCCAGTGGCGCTGCAGGTCGTGCACCACCGCCATCAGGGTGGTCAGGTCAACCGGTTGCATGGGAGTTAGAGAATCCGCCGAAGGTTACTGGCCTTA
>CAYVMR010000238.1:0-3818 GCA_964452545.1 uncultured bacterium | reverse complement strand
TACCCTGGGGTGCCCTGGCGGCCTATCCCCAGGTGGTCTTTAAGGATGGCTACGGCATGCAACGGTTGGTGCAGGATCAGTTTGAGCGCCATGGCGGTACCCTGCAGGTGGCCCTGGAGCTCAATACCCTGGATGCCTTTCGGGGGGTGGTGCGCCAGGGAGATTGGCTGGCCTTGTTGCCCCAGTCCGCCCTGCTGGAGATGGGGGCTGATCCGGCCCTGGCGATTCGGTCCAGCGCCGATCCGGTCCTGACCCGGCGGGTGGTGTTGGTCACCACCCGCGATCGCCTCACCATTCCCCCCCTGCTCCACCTCAGTCAACTGGTGCACCAGCAAATCGATCATCGTTTTTCTCCCCCTGAGCCCCGCCCCCATGAGTCAAGTCTTTCGAGAACTGCTGAAAAAAGTCGGTAGTGGCAGCCATACCGCCAAGTCCCTGAGCCGGGCGGAGGCGGCGGTGGCCGGTCGTCTGCTGCTCACCCAGGCGGCCACCCCAGCCCAGATCGGCGCCTTTTTGATGGCCCACCGGATCAAACGCCCCACCCCCGAGGAACTGGCGGGTCTCCTGGATGCCTACGCCGATCTAGGCCCCCGCCTACCCCCCCTCACCAGCCCCCAACCCCTGGCGGTGCTGGGCTGTCCCTACGATGGCCGCACCCGCACCGCCCCCGTCACCGTGATTACCGCCCTTTTGTTGGCGGTGGCGGGGGTGCCGGTGTTATTGCACGGCGGCGATCGCATGCCCACCAAGGCCGGTCTACCCCTGATCGATATCTGGCGCCATTGGCAACTGCCCTTCGATCACCTCACCCTGGAACAGGTCCATGGCCTGCTGCAAGCCACCAACCTGGGCTTTTTCTACCTGCCCCGCCACTTTTCCCAGGCGGCGGCCCTGGTGCCCTACCGGGAGGAGATTGGTAAACGCCCTCCCCTGGCCACGGTGGAGTTGCTTTGGTGTCCCTACGCTGGCCCGGCCCATCTGATCAGCGGTTTTGTCCATCCCCCTACGGAAACCGTAGCTCTGGCCGCCCTGGCCCTGCGGGGCACCGCTCCCTTCACCACCGTTAAGGGGCTAGAGGGGGGGGTGGATCTACCCCGCTCCCGCACCGCCATCATCGGGCTGCGGGAGTCGGATGGCTCCTGGCAACGGCTCCTGCTCCACCCCCAGGACTACGGCTTTAGCCGCGAAGACCCCCCCCTGGTGACGGAGTCGGCCTACCTGGAGTCCTTGACCGCCCTGCTCCAGGGTGACACCGGGGCCCTCTACGACTCAGCGGTGTGGAACGGTGGTTTTTATCTCTGGCGCCTGGGGGGGTGTGATTCCCTGGAGCAGGGCTTTAGCAAAGCCCGTCATCTGATCGGGGAGGGGTATCTGCTGGCCCACCTGGATCGGCTGCGTCAAGCCGTTGCTACCCTGGCCTAGGGGTGGGCCTGGCGGCGGAAAAGGAAATCCAGGGCGTAATTGCGCAGGTCGTAGTATTCCGGCTGCTCCATCAGCCGTGATCGCTGCCGTGGCCGGCCAAAGGGTAGATTTAGGACTTCGCCAATCTGAGCTGCCGGACCATTGGTCATCATCACAATGCGATCGGCCAAAAATAGGGCCTCATCGATGTCGTGGGTGATCATCATCACCGTAATTTGGTGGTCCTGCCAGATTTTCAGCAGCTGCTCCTGCAACTCCTCCCGGGTAATCGGGTCGAGGGCGCCAAAGGGTTCATCCAGGATCAGCACCTGGGGCCGCAGGGCCAGGGCCCGGGCGATACAGACCCGCTGCTTCATGCCACCGGAGAGGGCCGCCGGTTTTTTGTGGGCCGCCTCCGCCAGCCCCACCAGCTCCAGGTGTTCCATGACCATCTGTTTCTTGGCGGCGGCGGCGTGGCGGGGAAAGACCGCCTCCACCCCCAGGTAGATGTTTTCGTAGTTCTGGAACACCACCATGCGATCGGGGCCCGGGGCCTGGATTGGTTCGCGCTGCAGACGCACCTGCCCCTGGGTGGGCTGGCGAAAGCCCGCCACCATGTCCAGCAGGGTGGATTTGCCGCAGCCTGAGTGCCCGATCACACAGACAAACTCACCTTCCTGGATGGTGAGGTTAATCCCCTCCAGGACGATGTAGTCACCGGTGGGGGTGGGGTAAACCTTCGATAGGTTGTCGAACACCAAAAAGGGCTCGGAACTCAAGTGAGTGGTGGGAGAGGGGCTAGGGGAATTTAACACGGCCATCGGGGAGGAAGGTTAGGGGGCAGTCGACAAGCAAGGCAGGACCTCAAACCAGGATTTCTTCAATCCGCGGATCCCGTTTAATGGTCAGTTGATCCAGGTAGGTCAGGGGGTGGTCGGGGTCAAAGGTGATGCCATCAAACAGACGGATGGCATGGCGATCGCGGCCCGTATCTGGCAACCCCAGGTCTCGAGCCGCTTGGCCAAAGATATCGATACGGTGGACCCGTTCACTAATCTCCAGCCAGTTGCGGGGAAAGGCCACCATGCCCCAGCGGGCCATTTGGGTGAGAATCCAGAGGCTGTCAATGGCATCGGGGCAGTTGGTCTTGCCGTTGAAAAATTGGGTGTAGTTGGGGATCACCTGGGGCTCCCGGCCATCCCCCCGGGGGTAGGCATCGATCCAGCCCGGGCGGGTGTAGGCCGGGTCAGATCCCAGGTATTCAGGCCGACAGAGCCACTCCAAAATCTCCTCCCGGTGTAGGGGGTCGTCACAATACTCGCAGGCCTCCAGCAGGGCTCTCACCAGGGCCAGGTGGGTTTGGGGATACTGTTCGGCCCAGGCTTCGGTTACCCCTAGCACCTTTTCAACGTGGCCTGGCCAGAGGTCGTGGTCCGTGGCTAGCACCACCCCGATGCCCTCGTATACCGCCCGGGAGTTCCACGGTTCCCCCACACAGTAGCCATCGATCGCCCCCGATCGCAGGGTGGAGACCATCTGGGGAGGAGGAATCATGGTGACGGTGACATCCCGGTCGGGGTCAATGCCGCCGCTGGCCAACCAGTGGCGCAGTAGCAGGTGCTGCATCGAAGTAGGATGTACTGCCGCCAGGGTGTGTACCTGGTCGGGGCGGTGGGCCAGGGCCGCTTTAAAGTCCGCCAGGCTGCGCACCCCGGCGTCGTAGAGCTGGCGGTTGAGCGTAATGGCGTTGCCACCCCGGCTCAGGGTGAGGGCGCTGATCACCGGCACCGAGGCCGATGGCCCCAGCCCCAGGGTGAGGCCCAGGGGCATGCCCGCCACCATCCAGTCGGCCACTGGTGACCCCATCGGCGATCGCCCCCCAGCTGGGCTCCCGGTTGAGGGTGACCTGGCTCAGCCCGTGGGCCTCAAACAACCCCAGTTCCTTAGCCACCACCAGGGGAGCACAGTCGGTGAGGGGAATGAACCCTAGTTCCAGGTTGACCTTTTCCAGACCGTTGGCCGCCACCGCCGCCGCTGGTTTAGCCTGGTGCTGTTTGATCCGCTTCTGCTGGTTGAGGAAGTAGACGATTTCATGGCGCAGACTGTAGTAATTGGGGTGTTTTACCACCTCCAGGTGTTCCCGGGGGCGGGGGAAGGGCACCTCAATCATTTGACCGATGTGGGCATCTGGACCGTTGGTCATCAGCACGATCCGGTCCGCCAGCAGTAGGGCTTCGTCCACATCGTGGGTGACCATGACACAGGTGACCTCGTGTTCCTGGCAAATTTTCATTAACTGCTCCTGCAGCCCCCCCCGGGTGAGGGCATCGAGGGCGCCAAAGGGTTCGTCCAGCAGCAGCAACTTGGGCCGGATGGCCAGGGCCCGGGCGATCGCCACCCGCTGCTTCATTCCACCA
>CAYVMR010000237.1:0-3835 GCA_964452545.1 uncultured bacterium | reverse complement strand
TCCTGCTCCGCCCGTTCGCCACTCCAGGGCAGCAGTTGGTCCGCTTCATCCCACCAGCGCAACCAATGCCCCATCAACTGCTGGTAGGTACCGGACCAGATGCCCAGCCACAGCCCCAGGGAAGGCAGCCAAAAGCGACCGTTGGCATCGGCGGTTTTAAGCTGATAACGTCCCTGGTGTAAGCACCGCACCTCCAGGTTGGGCACGTAGGGGTCAAAGGTGACGTAGACCGGCACCTGCAAAATCTGCTCGTAGAAATAGAGCTTACCGTAGGGAAAGGTAGACCGCACCGATAGCTCTCCTCCCTCGGTTTCGGATAGAAACTCCATCACCACCGCCACCCCCTCTCCGTGCAGATGGGGAGTATTGACTCAAAGCCCCCCTGGGTCGCTACTAAACCAGGCGATTAGGCCCGTCCTGGTGGCTCGTGCCATGGCCTACCCAGAAACCGAGCACCCACAAGGTCCATGCCGGTGTTAACCTCACCCGTAACCGGCCCCCGGTGGGGTTGATAGCGATGGTGGCGATCGCCCTGGCTGTAGCGGCGCGGCATGCTTAGCGGTTAGGGGGGGTGCGGTGGCTACCAAAGTATTTCTCACTACGGTAACGTAACCACACCCGCAGGGTTTGGGGAATGGCCTGTTTCTGTTCTGGGGTAAGGGTGTGGTAGAGAACCAGGGCCTTTTCCCGCTCGTGGCGGCAGGCGCGATTATTGTGGGCATCCCAGTAGGAGCGGGCTACCCGAATGCGGCGGCAGACTTCCTTAACCAGGGCCTGACCCTGGAGAGGCGGTTGAGACTTAGCCATTCACCCGATCTCCCTGCTACTCGGTGGGGTCAATTAGGCAACTCTTTAAGACAGGGTTAAAAAGGGGGCAGTGTTCAGGGGGCAGAATTCAGGATTCAAGGGAAGTCAGTGGATGTATGCCAGGATCTACTCACTAGAACGTTGGCCAGAAACCCGCCAGGACAGCTATTACCCCCGATGGCGAACCCCTAATCAAGGACTAGTATAGCCCTTGATTTGTTTTTCTTGTCGGGGGAATCGCGGTTTCCCCCAGACCAGGACATACCGCCGTGGCAGGAAGGTCTAGAACCATACTGCCTACCTCCACCGATGCGTCCTGCGGGAGACTTACAAAATGTAAGGATCAGCATTCCTACGGAAGAGAATGTTGCTTTCCATACTATTAATCTCTCAAATATAGTCCCATCCACAGCGTTTACCCTGAGTCCAGGTGCTTTAAACAACCATGACCAATACTGAATAGGTCACCCTATTTCTATTTGGGACTTTGTATGGATGGACACACTTTCGAAACAGCTTGCTATACTAATTCAGAGCTAGGAGGACAGTTTAACTAGACAATTTCTTGTTCATGACAAGATTGATCACTATAGCCATGGATAACATGGCTTAGCAGCAAAACAGAACGCCTAGCCGAAATCGGTATTTATCGATTCATCCTATCCTTCAGCACCTTAGATGATGGCCATCACACCATGCAAATCCTCAGGGGTTATATAGTCCCATGGTTCTAGTATTAAATCTATTCACCAGAGGCATTTAGAGACACGCAAAGGACTGCAAGAGATTCGAGCTTATACTAAATTTCGCCTGGAATGTATTTTATTCACAACCACTCCAGGCTACGGTATGACGACTTCTTGCAAGTTATCAAGAATCCTTCTGAATGTAATTACCTAAGGAAGGTGTCATTATGGATGCATTTACCATGCTTTTAACTCGATCCTCTGGAAGAGTAGATTTATTCGACATTTTATCGTCGTTTTCCCTATTTTAAGAGGAAGCTAGAAATTTAGATTTCATTGGTCATTTTGCCTGTAGAAAGAGGATTTCAAAGCCTCACTCTATGTTGCGATGGCTAATAAATCTGACGGATTTAACCCTCAACCATCTGCTAGGAGAGGTTGGCTGGGGAAGAGTCTACTGGTGCATATACCTTGGATTAATAGTCCATTTATAACTAGTCAAATAGTCACTCGCGACTATTTGACTAATCACTCCGTACATCCTTTGGAATTTTGACTTGATTATGGCTACTTACACTTGGCAATACGGATCTCAGTCCGCGGGTCTACAGTTTGAAATCGTCTACGATACAGCCTCAGAAAGTTTTGTCGTTACCAGTCTGGTGGGTGAATTTGACCTCAATGCTTTGTGGTTTTCCGATGGCAACACTACGTCTGATGGCTATAGGCTAGATCGATCAGACAATGCCCTCAATATGAACGGCAACACAACGGTGTGGGATGGCACCAACTCGACTAACAATCGGATTGTTTGGGACAGCTACCTGAAAGCCTCTAGCCCTGGTCTGGGCCGAGCCGGTAGGGCGAAGTCTACCTTTCTAGAGGCTGGCGAAAGTTTGACCCTAGCTGCTCCGGCCAACTTTGACCCAACGGTTGACACCATCCTGGGAGTGCGGGCCACCAGCGTCAATGGTAATGAGAGCATTAAGTGGGCTGATGCGGTGGCGACCTTTGATCCTGGCTTGTTAGTCTTTGAAGGGTTTGAGGGGAGCGCCAATATTTTGGTTGCTGGAGGGGCCTATGGGTCCTTTAGTGTGGTTCCTTCTGGGACCAACGGTATTCCCGCCGCCTCAGGATCGGCCTATGCCCTACTGCAGGAGACCAGTTCCGGTCCCTTCCATCGCTTCGGTGATGCTTCCTCCACTGGGAACCCTGAGCCCTTCGGGGATGGCTTCACCGCCTCTGTGAAGGTCTATCTGGATCCCTTCAGTGACGGGGCCGATGGACTCACCGGTTTACAGGGGTTTGAGTACAGCGTGTCGGTTAACCAGGCGAATGATAGCAGTTTCCTGCGGGACTTTGTCTTCCATGTCAATACCAACGCCGTCACCAATCAACTCTACGTCTATGCCGACAACAACGCCTACTTTGCGCCCCGGGGGGATATCCCTGGGGGCGTACCCGGGGCGGTGGAAATCACCGCTGATGGTTGGTACACCTTTGAGCACCAGTTTACCGATGTCGATAACGATGGTGATTTGGACGTGGTGATGAGCGTTTTCAACCAAGCAGGCGCCACCGTTTATAGCACGACCCGTTCTACCCCCAGTGATGTGATTACCAATGTTAACGGGAATCCTCGTTACGGTTGGTTTACCGATATCACCGTGGCGGGAGGGTTAGCGGTAGATGACATAACCTTGGTTTGATGATTTAGTGCTGATCCTCCGGTGGTGCAGTTTATGTACCACCGGAGGATCAATCTATCGCCCTAGCCAGAACAGCCAAAGTCGACTGCTGCCGGTCAAGTTGTCCCCTACAAACCTCCATCACCCGCAATCCGTCCCACCACCATCACCCGCACCTGGCTTTCCCTGGGGATGTGGGTAGTGCCAACGGGTACCACCGCCAGGGCATTGCTACCGGCCAGGTTAACCAGGTTAGCGGAGTTATGGCTACCTGGGGCCAGGCTAAACCGGTAGCCCTCCTGCCCAGAGCTGAGGTTACCCCACAGGTAGGTTTCCCGATCGCCACCGGCGGTCAGGGGTTGATCGGTGGTGGCCCCAACCCATTGGGGGGACCAGCCATGGCTCAGGCCCAACTGTTTTCGCAGGGCGGGCTCCACAAAGCGCCAAAAACACACCAGGGCCGAGACCGGGTTACCCGGCAGGCCCAGGTAGAGCAGGGGAGGGGCCCCATCGGGGCGGGGCAGGGTGGCCACCGTCAAGGGCTTGCCCGGTTTTACCGCCACCGCCGTGATCCGCAGGGTGGCTCCCAACTGCCGCAGCACCGAGTCGACGTAGTCAAAGTCCCCCACCGACACCCCCCCGGAGGAGAGGATC
>CAYVMR010000236.1:0-3948 GCA_964452545.1 uncultured bacterium | reverse complement strand
CTATGAACGGGCCTTTGCCCCCTTGCCCCACATCCCCATACCCCAGCGCCCGGGGGAGGAGAGCCAGGACAGGGCTAACCTGATTGCCGCCATGCCGGACCCCCAGCAGATTGCCCGGACCGCTAATCGGTCAACGGTGGTGGATCTACAGGCTCAGGTGGTCAAACTGTTTTTACCCACCTTTGATAAGAGCCAGGTGAAGCTCACCCAGTATGGGCCCGAGGTGACGGTGGAAGCCGGTGATCAACGGCGCAATCTTTCCTTACCAGCCGCCCTACAGGGGCGATCGGTAAAGGGGGCTAAGTTCCAAGACGAATACCTGGTGATTTCCTTTGCCTAAAGCGATACTGGGCTATAGCCCTGCCCTTACTCTCCCCCCATAAAATTTTGTCATGGTTGATCCCTCCCCCTCTCCCGCCGGCGATCTAGCCCAGCCCCTCTCCCCAGCGGCCGAAACACCTAAGGCTGGAGGCAGTGCTGCCCGACAACTGCTGGGCATGAAGGGCGCTAAACCCGGCGAAACCTCGATCTGGAAGATTCGCCTGCAGTTGATGAAGCCGATCACCTGGATTCCCCTGATTTGGGGGGTGGTGTGCGGCGCCGCCTCCTCCGGGCAGTTTCGCTGGACCGTTGAAAATGTGCTAATTTCTGCTGCCTGTATGTTGCTTTCAGGGCCATTGTTGACGGGTTATACCCAAACCCTGAACGATTTTTACGATCGCGACATCGATGCCATCAACGAACCCTACCGCCCTATTCCCTCCGGAGCCATTTCCGTTCCCCAGGTGGTTAGTCAGATTGTCATCCTGCTGGGGGCAGGGGTGGGCCTGGCCTATGCTCTAGACCGCTGGGCTGGCCATAGTTTCCCCACCCTGACGACCCTTACCCTGGGGGGTTGCCTGCTCGCCTATATCTATTCGGCGCCACCGCTCAAACTTAAACAAAATGGTTGGTTGGGCAACTACGCCCTGGGGGCCAGCTACATTGCCCTGCCTTGGTGGGCGGGCCATGCCCTGTTTGGCGACCTCAGTTGGACCATTGTGGCCGTCACCCTGTTCTACAGCCTGGCTGGCTTGGGCATTGCCGTGGTCAACGACTTTAAGAGTGTGGAGGGCGATCGCCAGATGGGGCTTAAATCCTTACCGGTGATGTTTGGCATCACCGCCGCCGCCTGGATCTGTGTGCTGATGATTGATGTTTTCCAGGGGGGCATCGCCGCCTACCTGATGGCCATCCACCAAAACCTGTATGCCGTGCTGCTGGTGCTGCTCATTATTCCCCAGATTACCTTTCAGGATATGTACTTCCTACGAGACCCGCTCACCAACGATGTCAAGTATCAGGCCAGTGCCCAGCCATTTTTGGTACTGGGTATGCTCGTCACAGGGTTAGCCCTGGGCCACGCTGGGCTTTGATTCTGATCCCCAGGAGCCGGCCATGCCCTTGCTGAAATCCCCCAAACCTTCTACAGTGCTGTTTATACCTTAACCCCTGGGATCCAACCACAGACCATGATCCGATTTTGGTTAACCTGGCTGTCTTCCTACTCTGGTCTAGAACCCGAGGTAGATCATGGCAACTTTTCCAGGACCGCTCCACCCCGTTTCTCTGGCCAACCAGGGCCTCGATCATCGCGCTACGCCCCTGGTCGCCAGCTTAGGCAAAAACTGAAACCGCCCGGGCGATCGCAGCTACGGTGGTTAGGTCTGCTGGCAATTGCCCTGGTAGCAGGTGGATTAACTCGAACAGTCAGACTCATCCAGACCACCTATAACAGTCTTCCCGATGCTAACCTGGCCCTGACCTATGAGCGGGATGGTACGGTCACCATGCTATCCGCGGATGGCGTCATTTTGCAAAAGCTAGGGCCAGCCTCCCACGAAACCATCGCTTACGCAGATATTCCTCAAGACCTAGTGAATGCCTTTATTGCTTCTGAGGATCAGCGTTTTTATGATCATCAGGGTGTAGACCTGCGAGGGATTGGCCGGGCCATTGGGGCTAACCTGCGACAGCGAGATGTGGTGGAGGGAGCTAGCACCATTACCCAGCAGTTAGCTCGAATTGTCTACCTCACCCAGGAGCGGAGTTTTCAGCGTAAAACCAAGGAGATTTTGCTAGCCCACAAGTTAGAACGAAACCTTGAGAAAAACCAGATTATGGAGCGCTATCTGAATCTGGTCTATCTAGGCTCTGGCGCCTATGGGGTGGCCGATGCGGCTTGGGTTTATTTCGCCAAGACCATTGACCAGCTAACCCTGGCCGAGGCTGCGATGATTGCCGGCATGGCACCAGCTCCTAGTCTTTACTCTCCGGTGGTGAACCCGGAGGCGGCTCGCAGTCAGCGCAATCGGGTGATTCGCCGGATGCTGGAGACCGGAGGGATTAGCGCGGCCGAAGCGGAGGTGGCCATCACCGCGCCGGTACAGGTTAACCCAAAACAGCCCAAGTTTCTCTATAGTGAATTTCCCTACTTCACTATTTATATCCAGAAACAGCTTGAGCAATTGATCTCCCCCGATCAACTCGAGGCTGGGGGGTTGACCGTTGAGACCAGCCTCAATGTCGGTTGGCAACGCAAAGCAGAGCAAACCGTAGACCAAGCCATTGAGCGCTACAGTGGCTGGCAGGGGATTGAACAGGTAGCCCTGGTGGCCGTTGACCCCCGCCACGGTGAAATTAAGGCCATGGTAGGGGGCAACGACTTTCTCAACAGTCAGTTTAACCGAGTCACCCAAGCCCAGAGACAACCCGGGTCAACCTTTAAGACCTTTGTCTACGCCACGGCCATTGCTGCGGGTTTTTCTCCTTACAAAGACTATACCGATGCCCGCTACGTAGTTGACGGCTACGAACCTAAAAACTACGGTGAAACCTATAGCGGTAAGGTTGATCTCATCAAAGCCCTACGTAACTCCATCAATATTGTCGCGGTCAAACTGATCGTTGATGTCGGTTTTGACCCGGTGGTGAACATTGCCAAACGTATGGGTATCGAGTCTCCTCTGCTACCGGCTTACTCCCTGGCTTTAGGTTCGTCCGAAGTCAACCTGCTGGAATTGACCAGTGCCTACGGCACCTTAGCCAATCGGGGTCGTCACGTGCCTGTCCATGGTATTCGTCGAGTCCTGAACAGTCAGGGGGAGGTGATCTATGAAACGCCCAAGGAGACTCTCCAGGCCATCGATGAAAATACTGCCGCGATCATCACCTGGATGCTGCGGTCCGTGGTGGACGGTGGTACGGGTAGCAATGCGGCCCTGGGTCGTCCCGTAGCTGGCAAAACTGGAACTTCAGAAAAAAACCGAGATCTCTGGTTCATTGGTTATATTCCCCAACTAGCCACCGGGGTCTGGATGGGCAACGACGATAGTAGCCCTAGCCGGGGAAGTAGCACTACCGCCGCCGCCATCTGGCGCATGTTTATGCGCCAACTCATGGACGAAATCCCGGTCGAACCATTTCCTGATCTGCCCCGCCTCGGTGGCCGCAAGGGCAGTATTAAGGCCCAACCGATCAAACCTGGTCGAATGATTGCGGAAGAATTCTCCACCCCTTCTAAACGGTCTACCTCGGAGTCTGCGGAGGCAACCTCGAAGCCATCTGATGATAACGGTGCAGACCGCAGACCTAGGGCCACCGAGGCTACCTCCAGTCCCTCCCCATCGGCAAATCAGGGTAGGCCGGCTCCAGAAAGCAGTAGCGCACCGGTAGCTGAGCCACCGGTAGCCCCAGAACCCTCCCAGCCCACCCCTCCGCCCCCTGCTGCCCCCCCTCCCGCCCCGGCTCCGCCACCCCCTGCCCCCATTGTGGCGCCACCCCCGATCCTAGAGGGAACCCCCCCTAACTAGACCAGGTGGTGTCAGTAGACCTGAGTCCTGCCCCTCCTCTTCAAGGTCTGAAAGTTTATGCTGCGCTGTACTAGATCACGAGCCGCAGACTAGCCTC
>CAYVMR010000235.1:0-3952 GCA_964452545.1 uncultured bacterium | reverse complement strand
TGGTGGCGGCCCGCCGTCAGGAGTTTCAGCAGGATCGGGGGCGGTCGGTGCCCTATCTGGTGTTTGGTGACGACCCCCCGCACCTCTCCGCCCCACCCGCCGCCGCCCCCCTGGGCAGTTTGCAACGCCTGACTGGCATTGGCGCTAGCGCCGGAGTGGTGGAGGGGCCGGTGCGGGTCATGACCCAACTGGCTCCCCTGGAGAGTAGCGATGGCCCGGTGATCTTGGTGGTGCCCTACACCGATGCCGGATGGGCCCTGCTGTTAGCCGGGGTGCAGGGGTTGATCGCCGAGGTCGGGGGCCGCCTTTCCCACGGGGCCATTATCGCCCGGGAGTACGGGATTCCGGCGGTGATGGATGTGACCAACGCCACTCAGCGCTTGCACGATGGCCAGTGGGTGCGGTTGGATGGGGAACAGGGTTGGGTGGAGGTGCTGGAGCGCCATCCATCAGGCCCGGGCGCCGTGGAGTCCACTGCGGGATAACACCCGCCATGCATTACATCACACTCCCGACCCTGCCACCCCGGCGGGGTTTTTAGTTTCTGGTTGATGTCATGAGGATTAATCTTGACTAGCGCTGTTTCCCCTAGGGTATTGCTGAAAGGGTTATCCCCAGAACAGCAAAGTCGTTAAACTTTAGGAGTGATACATGAAAAAACGGTGCCGACCGGTCAGGTTAGCGCCGTTTCCTACGGGATACTAATGTCTCCCTATCCTAGCGAATGTCTGGCGACAATTCCCTATCGGTCGACGCCCGGCTGGCCCTCAGTGAGGCCCTGGCCAAACTGCCCGACCCCCAATTTAAGCGGTTAGTCTTTGCCCTGACCCCACCCCCCGGCAGTTTACCCGCTGACCTGGCCGCCCTGGGGGACCGGGCCATAGTGCTGCTGCAATGGGTGGAGAACCGCGGCCCCGGGCTGGCGGTATTGCAGCAGGCCCTAGCCCAGATCGCCGGCCCAGCCGCTCGAGACCCACTCCCCGAGTCCCCCCAACCGGACTCCATTTACCCCCGTTTTAGCTTTGAGGCGGTGATCGTCAACCCCCAGGGGCAGATGACAACCCGTCAACCGGCCAGCGCCGCCTACCAGCCTGTAGACCTGGGCCAGGGCGTCACCCTGGAGATGGTGCTAATCCCTGGCGGACCCTTGATGATGGGCTCTCCCCATGGTGAACCCCATCGAGATGGCCGTGAAGGCCCTCAGCACCCGGTCACCCTAGCGCCGTTTTGGATCGGTAAGTACCCCGTCACCCAAGCCCAATATCAGGCCATCATGGGCAACAACCCTGCCCACTTTAAAGGGGATAACCGCCCGGTGGAGCAGGTGTCCTGGCATGATGCGGTGGAGTTTTGCGATCGCCTATCTAAACAACTGGGCCAACCCTACACCCTGCCCAGCGAAGCCCAATGGGAGTACGCCTGTCGGGCCGGTACCACCACCCCCTTTAACTGCGGGGAAACCCTCACCACCGACCTGGCTAACTACCATGGCCACTACACCTATGGCTCCGGACCTCAGGGAACCTATCGGCAGCAAACGACCGATGTGGGAATCTTTCCTGCCAATGGCTTTGGCCTCCACGATATGCACGGTAACGTCTGGGAATGGTGCCTGGACCACGATCACGACGATTACCAAGGGGCTCCCCGCGATGGTCGCGCCTGGGTTGATGCCGAAGCAGAGGAAAACAAGCCCCGCATCCTACGCGGCGGGGCTTGGCACTACCTTCCCGGCGATTGTCGCTGCGCCTATCGGTACAACGGCTACCCCGTCAACCGTTACTTTGGCAGCGGTTTTCGGGTAGTGACTGTGCCGCCCAGGGCGCTTCCACAATCACAACCGGCCTAAGGCTGTTTTCCAGAACGGCTTGAGACACTGAACCGACCAGCACCTCCCCAAGAGGACGATGACCGCGTTTGCCGATCAGAATTTCCGTTACCCCATAATCTTGCGCTGTGCGAACAATTGCCTCTGGCACCGGGCCGTTGGCGGTGACAAATCGATACCGAATATCGGCCAGGAGGCGTTTTGTCTCCTGGCGAAGTCGCTCAATCCCTTCGGGGTCATTCATCCGAATAATGTGCAGCACAACCACTTCGGCCTCGCTACGACGAGCCAACTCCGCCGCTTTAGTCAGCACTTGGTTGGCCAGGGCAGAGGTATCAACGGCGGCCAGCAATACAATTCTTTGGGATACCGAAACCTTGGTTGGGTCAACCTCGCCCCGCTGCAGCAGCCTTGGCGCAACGGTAGGAATGGCCCAGGCTCCCAGGGGTGCGGTTACCAGAATTGAGAGAGCGGCTACGGCCAGCATGGTTTCGCCCCCGGCTATGCCCTGTGCTAAGGGAATTGCACCGATCGCCGCCTGTACGGTGGCCTTAGCGGAATTTCCAGGAAGCAAAAATAGCCGCTCTTTCCATGTCCAGTTACTTCCCCAGGTTGATAAATACCAGCCGAGGGAACGCCCGATCAGAGTGCCAATTGCCAATACAACTAATCCAACCAGCAGTGTATTCCCCAGGACATTAAGCTGAATAGTCGTACCTAACAGCACAAACAGGATGATTTCAGCCATCACCCACAAACTATCGAAACCACCGCGTAACCGTCGTGCTAACGGGGCATCCATTTCAGTTAGACAAAAGCCAGTCGTCATGACCGCCAGATAGCCTGAGAATACTGGAAAATCTTCCGCTAAGACCACAAGCAATAGGGCGAAGCCTGCGGTAACCAGGGCATCCTGCACCGCGTTTTGGGTCCAATTTTGCCTTGCCAACAATGAGACCAAGAGACGAGCGACAAACCATCCTAGGAAAACCCCTAACCCGATTTGCAGAATGATTTGAAACGGCAACCATGGCCAGGGCCTTAGGGTTACCCCTCCCGGCAAGGTGATTTCCGCTGCCGCACTTTGAGACAAAAAGGCCAGCAGCAAACTAAAGACGAGCAGCAGCAGAACATCTGACAGCGCACTTCCGGTTAAGATGGCATCCGGAATCCCTTTCTCCACCCCCCATCCCAGACTTTTTAAGCGCAACATTCCAGGCACAATGACGGCGGGAGATTCTGCACCAATGATGCAGCCCAGGAGTAGCCCGGTGGCAAAGTCAAACTGGAGCAGCCACATTGAGGTAAGTGCAATTGCGATCGCCTCACAAGCCCCTGGCAAAAAGCCTAACCGCAGGGCTACAGTTCCCTGCTGGGAAAGCTTTTCACGATCAAGCCCTAGCCCAGCCTTCATCAATATCACCATGACGGCGATCACTCGTAGCGAATCTGCCGCTGCCAAAACCTCTGGTGCAATTACACTACCCCCATAGGGACCCAGCACCATGCCCACCAACACCATGCCCACCAGCGCCGGCACTCTCATCCGTCGAGCAATTTGCCCCACGAAAAAGCCCATTAACACAATCCAGATAATGCTCTCTAACATAGCGTCACGTTGCAGTTGAGTCGGGTAACCCACGTGACTTGCCGCGAAGGATTGGCTTCAGCCCATACACAAACTGCCCTACCCTTCCGCTACAAGCCGGGAAAGTAGGAGCCATCAGCCAAATACGTTGTGGTAATACTCAAACGCTGGGCGGTTTCGGCGAGCTCCATCGCCATCATTTCTTTCTTATACCATCCCTGTACCAATTGAGGAAAGAAGCCGATATCTACCCTGCCGGAGTATGGAGAGGGCTAACAGACACCCATAAAAAACCCCACCGGTGATCACGATGGGGAAGGGATACCTATAGCACAGCCAACGTAAACGCAGTAGTTCCTAAGGCGCTAGGGTCCACTGGGATCAGTTCTACCGCGATCGCCTTCCCCTAGGCAGGGTGGTAACCCCCCATAGCTGACGCGGCAGCCAATGGGCTATAACAGAAAGGTCCCTTGGTCTCTGTCATGGAAAACGACCTTCACTGCCCCACCCTGGACGATCTGGACCGTAGCATCATT
>CAYVMR010000234.1:0-3964 GCA_964452545.1 uncultured bacterium | reverse complement strand
CAGCTGGGGCTGTGCCCGCCCCACCCAGCCCACCGCCCTGCTGACGGAGCCGTCGGAGCAGCCCCATCGCTTAACCAGCGCCCTGGCGGAGGTGTCTCCCCCCGAGGCCCTGGTCACCCTGAAACAGGTCATAGACGCCTACACGCCCCAGGTGAGGATCCTCAGCCCCCGGCCGGGGGAAATCCTGGACAACAGCTCTGTGACGGTGCGGCTGCAGGTGCGAGGCTTGCCCCTATTTAAAGACCCCACCTGGCAACTGGGCCCCCACCTCCATCTCTTCCTGGACGATCAGCCCTACCGGGCTATCTACGACGTGTCTGAGCCCATTGTCTTTGACGACCTCTCCCCCGGCACCCACACCCTGCGGGTGTTTGCCTCCCGCCCCTGGCATGAAAGCTTTAAGAATCAGGGCGCCTTCGACCAGCGCACCTTCCATATCTTCGCCCAGACCCCCCAACGAGAGATCAATGCCAGTGCACCGCTGCTCACCTATAGTCGCCCCCAGGGCACCTACGGAGCGGAGCCGATCATGCTCGACTTTTACCTCACCAATGCCCCCCTCCACCTCAGTGCCCAGGCCGATGGCGACGATGCCCTGAGGGACTGGCGGGTGCGTTGCACCATTAACGGCCAAAGCTTTGTCTTTGATCAATGGCAACCGATCTACCTGAAGGGGTTTGAACCCGGTCGCAACTGGCTGCAGCTGGAGCTGATCGATGCCCAGGGCCAACCGATTGACAACCAATTTAATAACATCGTCCGCACCATTGATTTCCAACCCGGCGGTGAGGATACCCTATCGAAACTAGTGCGGGGGGAACTGGACCTGGAACAGCTGGTGGGGATCGTTGACCCCACCTATACCCCTCCCCCGCCGCCGGCCCCCGAGCCCCTTGAACCGGAGGCGATCGCCCCTGGGCTGATCCGGCCCGAGGGGATGGAACCCGGGGAGGCAACTCCTGAGGCGATGTCCGAGGCAGAGCCCCAGCAGCCTGAGGCGGTTGACGCTCCCCCCCAGCCGGGCGATGGTGGCGATGGGGCCGTCGTCCCCCCCCCGTCCCCTGAAGACTTACCCCTGCCATCCCCGGGCGAGGGACTGGATGCCGCTGCCCCCGAACCTGAGGTGAAATTAGCAGAGCCGGCCCCCGTGGAGACTGACCAGGGGGACTCGACCCTGGTGCCCTTGAGCCCCGCCCCAACCCCTCCAGGGCTTAGGGAAGAACCGGGGACGGAGTCCACCCCAGCCATGCCTACCCCGGCCCCCGGCCTAGGGGGTGAACCGGCTGACCCGCTTCCTATTCCTGAGGTGCCGGTGGCAGAACCTGGGCCCGAGTCGGCCCCCGAGTTGGGCCAGCCCCCCGGGTCAGGGTGGCGTCAGGGCTGGTCAGGCCGGCGGCGATCGCCCCAGTCTCCCACCGATCCAGGACCCAGGGCCCACGGCCGATCGCACCGCAACCAACCCAGGGTAGCGCCTGAGTCGCTTGATCCAGAATCCAACCTAGCCCCGACCTTACCCAGGATGGAACCTGATCCGGATCCAACACCACAGCAACCGACCCCAGGGGAGACAAAACCAATGCCGCCCCTGGAGCCACCGGTGGTTAACCTAGAGCAACCCTATATTTAATTCCTAATCCTCCGCCTCGTCCTCCTCGGCGGTGGGATAGATAAAGCTGGTGGAACGGCCCGTCAACACCGATTTACCCAAGGAAAGGGCCTTCTTGGCCTGCAGGGCGGCGGTGCGCTTCCAACTAGCGCGCCGTTGATCACGTTTTTGCTTGGAGGTTTTCTTCTTGGGGACGGCCATGGCTAGAGTCCAGGAATTTTCACAACCTTACTAGCATAGGACAATCCCTGTAAACGCCGCAATAACTTTCGTTCACCTGGGTCAGGTTAACCCCACGGGGGTGGTCTATCAAGATTTATAGCCTGGCCAGAACCTTCAGGACCGGGTTGATCGGTCGAAGTTACCATTGGGTGCGCGGTTTAGCTCGCTTCCGTTCCCTTGCCGGTGGCCAGGGCTATGGAGTTGCCAGTGCCACTGTTTGCCCAGGAGTTGCGGTTAACGGTGGGTGAGTTGTTGGGTTGGTTAGCTAAATTTGGTTAGCTAAATGATGCAGGGCGATAGGGTATTGCTGTGACCAGTGGCGGCCGCTGATTTCCACCGGTGCTAGGGCGATAACAGCCCATGGTTGACTCCCGCCTGCGGTACCATGGCAAGGAATCACCCGTCCTGTTGGCCCGCCCAGAGGACCTAGACCCGTCGCCAGGGGAGATCGCCAAACCATGGTCAGCTACCGGCCCGTGATTGTGGGCATCAACCAGTATGAAAAGCTGCAGCCCTTGCTCTACGCCCAGTTTGATGCCCTGGAGCTGCGTGACTTTCTGATCAGTGAGGCGGGCCTGCCGCCCCAGCAATGTGCCCTGCTGGCGGATGTGGCCCCCATGGTTTACTCGGGGGCGGCCTTTCCGAGCCGTCGGGTACTTTGGGAGCGCCTGCAACAAACCTGTGACCAGGCTGGACCTGAGGATCTGGTGTGGTTTTTCTTTAGTGGCTATGGGGTGTACTGGCAGGGCCAGGACTATATCCTGCCGATCGAGGCTGACCTTGAGCAGGTCGGTGAGACTGGCCTGCCCCTAGAGGGCCTGCTGCAGATGCTGGCCGCCGGTGCCCATCGATCGCTGGTCACCCTCGACATCCATCGCCCCCAGGTCGGCCAGGGGGTCAGCCAATTGGGTCTGCAAACCCTGGAACTCGCTAAAAGCCTGAACCTACCCCTGATCCTATCCTGCCAGCCCGGCCAGTTTTCCCAGGACAGTCTGGCGGTGCGCCATGGCTTTTTTACCGAGGCGCTGATCGAGGGTCTGCGGTTTCAGGGCTGCCTGACCCTGGCCCAACTGGCAACCTACCTGCAGCGCCGGGTGCCGGAGCTCTGTCAGCACCATTTCCGGCCCCTACAAAACCCCCTGGCGGTGGTGCCCGCTGACCAAAAATTCCTCCTGGTGGTGCCCGCCGATCACCTGGGGGATCTGGCCCCCCCCAGCGATCGCCCCACCGCCCTCCCCTGGCCCGAAACCGCTGTGCAGGAGCCGGATCTGCCCCCCACTCCTGCCCCCTCCCCAGAACCAGAAGCCGTGATTGGTGGGGGGTCCCCCGGGACCGAGGACCGGTGGCCCACCTGGGCCTGGGGGTTAATCTTGGTGGCCGGTCTTTCTCTGTTTGGGGTGTTGCTACGGACCCAAGGGTTTTTCTCCCGCTCCCTGCCCCCTAGCCCTGGGTCACCGGAGGTTAGGGTTCCCCCCTCGGTCTCGCTCCCCCCGGGGGCGGGGCAAGGCCTACTCGCCGACGCACAACGCCTCCTGGAGCCCCTATCCGCCTCCTCCCTAAATGACGCTATCGAAAAGGCTCGCCAGATCCCCAGCGATGACCCGGTCTACGGCCAGGCCCAGGACGCCATTGAGCGTTGGAGTTGGATGATTTTAGACCTGGCCCGGGCCCGGGCCGCCCAGGGCAACCGCGCCGCGGCAGTGGCCGCCCTCGATCTGGTGCCCGAGGACCAGTTGGAGGTCTATGGCCAGGCCCAGGCCACCTGGCAGCGCTGGCAACAGGAAGCCACCAACCAGCAACTCCTGCAGCAGGCCCAGTCCCTGCCCCAACCGGAGCAAGCCGCCACCTATGGCGATGCCATCCAGCTGCTGCAACAAATCCCCCCTGACTATCCGGAGTTTGCCCAAGCCCAGGATCAGATTAACCAGTGGAGTGAGGATATCTTGGCCATCGCCCGGGTGCGGGCGGCCCAGGGGCAACTGCCCGGGGCGATCGCCGCCGCTGAGCTGATTCCTCCGGACAGCCGGGCCTACCGGGCCGCCCAGCAGGAGCTGGCCACCTGGCGGGCCCAGCCTGGAGCGACCCCCTAACTAGGCGATCAGGGCCAGGGCCCCCTGCAGGCGGGCCCCATCCACC
>CAYVMR010000233.1:0-3998 GCA_964452545.1 uncultured bacterium | reverse complement strand
GACGAGGCCATTCGGGTGGCCCGACTGGGTCGGGAAATGGCCAAGTTGTTGGGTCAGGAGGATAATAACTTCGTCAAGCTGGAGGTGATCCCCGACGCTAAATACCTGCTGCCCGACCCGATTGGCACCCTGACCGCCGCCGAACAATTGGTCAAGGAAGGGTTTGCCGTGTTGCCCTACATTAATGCCGATCCACTGCTGGCTAAACGCCTGGAGGAGGTCGGTTGTGCTACGGTGATGCCCCTCGGCTCCCCGATTGGCTCCGGCCAGGGGATTCGTAACAGCGCCAACATTCAAATCATTATTGAAAATGCCGGGGTGCCGGTGGTGGTAGATGCCGGTATCGGTACCCCCAGTGAAGCCGCTGCCGCGATGGAAATGGGGGCCGATGCCCTGTTGATTAATACCGCGATCGCCAAGGCAACCGACCCCGTGGCCATGGGTCGGGCCATGGGCCTAGCCACCAGTGCTGGGCGACTGGCTTACCGCGCTGGCCGTATTCCTGTCCAGGCAAGTGCTAGTGCCAGTTCTCCCCGGACGGGAATAGTGACCTAATCTACTCTGGGGGAAAAAAGTCTGTAGATTCTTCGTCGACATCCGTGTCAGTATCGGCCTCAGCGGCGATGTAGCTGCGGTAGTATTCCTCCAGGTCGGCGGCGCTGATGGACCGTTCCGATGGATTCTCAAAAAATGCCTTCACCTTCAGATAACGGCGGAGTCCTTCAGCCCCGGCATCATGCTGCGTGGCCGCCTTGAAGTCCTCCGGTAGGGTATCGCTAATTTCTAGCCAGGCTTCCTCCAGGATATCCTCGATGTCCTCGTTGGGAGCGTTGTCGATCAGCGCTTCTAAGCCATCGAGAATGTCAATCAGGGTGAGAATTTCTGGCAACTGCTCCGAGTCAGACATTGAGCGGGGATGGGGTAAAACCAATGAGTATGTAGAAAATTTTAATGGAGGATGGTCCCTGGCGATCGCCGGATTGCCAGCGGTCGGCTGTCCCCAGTTAGGGCCCATGCCCCCATGCTCCACCCATGCCCATTCGCCCACGGCCCCCCTAACCCCTTGGAGCTAACCGCTAGGGCATTCACCCTTGATGAGTAACATCGGTGTTGCTAAAGTCAAGTGTGTTCCCTTTTACCCCCAGCTTCGCTGCCCGTGAACCCTCTGCTCAGCCTTGACTATATTCCTGCCCTGGAGTCCCTCGGGGATGATTTTTATGACATCGTGGCAGCGGCAGCGTTTCCCCAACATTGCCTGCGGTTTCGCAACGATGAGGTATTGTCACGGTTAGGGCTAGACGGGGCCGCGGTCAGCGATGATCACTTGATTGCGGCCTTTGGCCAGTTTCAGGGTCGAGAGCCCTTCCTGGCCCTGCGTTACCATGGCTATCAGTTTGGTCAATACAATCCTTTTTTAGGGGATGGCCGGGGCTTTCTTTATGGGCAACTGCGGGGGGTCGATGGAGAACTCTACGACCTAGGGACGAAGGGATCGGGCACTACCCCCTACTCCCGGGGTGGCGATGGCCGCCTCACCCTCAAGGGTGGAGTGCGGGAGGTGTTGGCGGCGGAAGCCCTCCATGCCCTGGGGGTAACCACCTCCCGCACCTTCAGCCTGGTGGAAACCGGGGAAGCCCTCTGGCGGGGGGATGAACCTTCCCCCACCCGGTCCTCGGTGATGGTGCGGTTTAGCCGCTCCCATATCCGCTTTGGTAGCTTTGAACGGTTGGACTATCACGATCGCCCCGATCTGATCGCCAAACTGCTGGAGCATGTGATTGATGTTTACTACCCTGGGCCCCGCCTCTATCGCGATCGCCAGGAGCGGTTCCTGGCTTTCTACGATGAGTTGGTGGACCGGGTGGCGGCCCTGGCCGCCCAGTGGATGGCCGTGGGGTTCTGCCACGGGGTGCTCAACACCGATAATATGTCGATCACGGGGGAAAGCTTTGACTACGGCCCCTACGCCTTTATCGATCGCTACGATCCCCGATTTACCGCCGCCTACTTTGATCATGGCGGACGCTATAGCTACGGCAACCAGCCCGCCATCTGCCAACTTAACCTCAGGGCCCTGCAAAAACCCCTGGCCCAGCTCATGCCTATGGATGATCTGGATCGGCGGCTGGCCACCTACCCCGATCGCTATGCCCACTACTACCAGATCAGGATGCTAGCCAAACTGGGCCTGACCGGCCTGGCCGATCCCCTAGCCCAGGACCTGGTTAGCCAAACTTTGACCCTGCTCGAGGCGGTAGAGCTGGGTTACCATGACTTCTTCCTGGCCTTGACTCAACAATTTTCCCCCCAGTGGCGGGATCAGCCAGAGGCAATTTTTGCCACCTCCCTGGTGGCCTCCCACCCCCAGGCCGCCCCCCCGCGAGATACCTGGCGACGCACCAATCACCGCAGCCAAGAGTACCAGCCGCCCCAGGCCAAGGCGACGGTGGCCCACCCACAGGGGGGCACCAATCCTAAAACCATCCTGCTACGCCCTGCCATTGAAGCGATCTGGGAACCCATCACCCTGACCGATGATTGGGAACCTTTCTATCAACTGCTCCATCGCCTTCAACACCCCTTTCTCGAGTGAGGGCCAGCGGAGAGAATGCATTACTATATGTCTAGGTAGTAAAGGAAGAAGGTGCTATGGTGATCGACTGGTGGTATGGGCTCCTGGGGGGTGGGTTGATTGGCCTCAGTGCTACCCTGCTGTTAGCCTTCAACGGGCGGATCGCAGGGATCAGTGGGATTGTCAATGGTGCTTTGGGCTTGACCAGGGCAGAAATCTGGCGTTGGTTCTTTATCGCCGGACTGATCGGTGGCGGATTGATTTACGAATATGGTCTGGCGGTTCGGCCCACCCCCACCTATGGCTTTAGCCCCCTGACCATGGTTGTGGCTGGCTTTTTGGTTGGGTTCGGTACCCGCATGGGCAGTGGTTGCACCAGTGGCCATGGGGTGTGTGGTCTGGGGCGGTTATCGCTGCGATCGCTGGTGGCGGTGCTTACCTTTATGGTCACTGGTTTTATCACGGTGTTTGTGACCCGCCACTTGCTGCCCTCAGGCCTGGCCGGCGGCTAAGCTCCCCCAGGCTTGAATCCCCATGGGTCGTGTGTTCCTGTCGTCTAGTTAAGGTTGCCGTTGTTGCGATGAAACCCACCTATTGGACTGCCCTGATCGCTGGTGTCTTATTTGGTTTGGGGTTGGGCTATGCCCAGATGATTGACCCCCAAAAAGTTATTGGCTTTTTAGACATAACCGGTCGGTGGGACCCTACCCTGGCCTTCGTGATGGGGGGGGCGGTGATGGTCACCCTGATCACCTTTCGCTGGGTACTACGCCGCCCCCAACCGGTTCTGGACAGCAGGTTCTATCTGCCTACCAGCCAGTACATCAATCGTCCCCTATTGATCGGTGCGGCCCTATTTGG
This sequence comes from uncultured bacterium, assembly GCA_964452545.1. Taxonomy (GTDB): domain Bacteria; phylum Cyanobacteriota; class Cyanobacteriia; order Phormidesmidales; family Phormidesmidaceae; genus Nodosilinea. The sequence continues at coordinate 565 of CAYVMR010000233.1, read as the reverse complement.
CATTGGTTGGGGCATTGGCGGCTACTGTCCTGGCCCGGCGATTACCGCCTTGGTGCTAGGGTCTGCTAACCCAGTGGTGTTTCTCCTGGCCATGGTGGCGGGGTCCCTAACCTACCGTTGGCTGAGCGATCGCTGATGGCTGCCTGCGGCTCTGGGGTGACTGTCTGCCTTAATCTGCTCTCTCCGGGCACCGGCTAGCCCCTGGCCAAGCTCGATCGGGGAAGGCAGGATTGGTGCTCCTATTGACGCAGTAGCAGATAAAACAATTGGCCTGGTCCGTGTAGTCGACCGGCGATCGCCCCCGCCTCGGGCCCAGACCCCACAAATAAATCCACCCGCCCCGGTCCCAGGATGGCACCACCGGTGTCTTGATCTAACACCAGGCGAGTGGTGTCCTGGTTGATCCAACCCTCACCAGCAACCGCCTGGGGCAGGGGAAACTGCACCAGGGCGATCGCCCCGGGGGGCATCAGGGACTTGTCGGTGGCCATCGAATAGCCCGCAGTCACCGGTACCCGCAGCCTACCCACGGGGTCACCGCCGGCGGTCTCCAGGAAAAAGATAA
>CAYVMR010000232.1:987-4008 GCA_964452545.1 uncultured bacterium | reverse complement strand
TTGCTTAGCCTGCAGCTCCTGCACCTGGTTTTCCATCAGAGCTAGCAGGGGGGAAACCACCAGGGTCAGCCCCGACTGCAGCAACGCAGGCAGCTGAAAACAGATCGACTTGCCACCCCCAGTGGGCAACACCACCAGCAGGTCGCGGTGGGCTAGCAGGGCGCGAATAATGGCATCCTGCGGAGGGCGAAAGTTGGGGTAGCCCCAGATCCGTTGAAACTCCGCCAGGACGTGATCCCAGGCGAGGGTTGAGGCGCCAGCCATGGTGGGTTGCCGAGGGTAAAAGGACGTATAGCTTTGGATTTACCCCAGTGTGCCCTGCCACAGTGACCTGTCCTGGATCTGACCCTAACATCGGCACAACGGCTGATCAGGGGAACAATTCCTAGGATCTGGAACGGCGGAGAATCTGGAACAGAAAACGGCTTATCACTCCTTCAACCAACCGATAAACTAGGGAGAGACAGCGGAATTATCCCAGTCAGGGCTAGTCAGCGATCGCCAGGGAGACCCGGCTGCCCCCCACATCCCGCATAGCCCCCAGCACCTCTACAATATCCTGGTAGGTGAGCTCATAGTCAGCCTCAAGGACCACCGCCCCTTCGGGATTTTCCCCCAGGTATTGCTGAATGGCCTGGGCCATCTGCTCTGGATCGATAGGTTCTCCCTCCAGGAATAAGATGTTCTCCTTATCTAGCTGGAGAATCATCGGGTCAGGTTGATCCAACGCCTCGCTCCCCGACTCAATGGCTGGCAGGCTAACCTCCACGGCCTTCTGGTTGATCTGGGCGGTCATGGAAATGATAATGAAAAAGACCAGGATGGTCATCAGGACGTCCATCATCGGCACCAGGTTAACCTCTGGTAGCTCCCGCCTCTGCGACTGCGCCTTAAATCGCATAGATATTGATCCTTTGATATCAATAAAATAGGGAAAGGAACGCCCGAACGACTACTGGAGAGCCACCCCCGTAGCGGTCCCAGCCCCCAGCTCTAGGGTATCACCCAAGCTGCGGCCTGTGTGGTAGGCCGCTAAGAGAACCTCGCTAGTTTTGCCCCATCCCACTTCCCCCCGCTGGGTGATGGCAATGGCGCCAAAATCTCGCTGGTTAATCGTGGCTTCGCTAAAGGACTTGGCCAGGGCTGCCCCCAAGCCCAGGCCATCGCTAATACGAACCACCAGTCGAGCTGCCAAGCACTCATCGATGATGTCTTCGCCAATGCCCGTGCAGCTAACCGCCGCTAGGGGGTTGGCATAGGTGCCAGCTGGCATGGCCGCATCACTGACCCGACCTAACCGTTCCAACCCCTTGCCCCCCGTCGAGGTGCCCACCGCCAGGGCCCCCTGACGGTCTAGCACCACCACGCCAATGGTGCCGCGTCGAGCCTGGGAATCTGCCGCGACGACGGCGGCCATGACCTGGGAGAAATTTTCCTGACGGGCCTGCAACCACTCCTGCAACCGTTGGGGCGTTACCGGGTCAAAGGGAGGGATGCCCAACTCTCGAATCAGCTCCATCGCCCCCGATTCAGAGAGTACCCGGTCGGTATCCGCCTGTAAAACAGCCGCTAGGTCGATGGGATGCTCTACCCGAGCTACGTTAATCACCCCACTGAAGCGCTGGCTAAGGCCGTTCATGAGGCCCGCACTCAGACGGACCTGGCCATCCGCCTGTAACACCGAGCCATAGCCAGCGTTAAAGCGGGGCCGGTCCTCCAATTGCCGACAACCGTAGATCACACAATCCATGGCGCTGGCGCCGGCCTTAGCCCGTTCGTAGACCGCCGCCACCACGGCATGGAGATCCTCCCGGACGGCCTCCAAACCACCCTTACTCTGAAGAGAAGGACCGGCGCCACCATGAATAATGACCTTAGGGGCATGATCACTCATGGGTTACGGTGCGTTCCGTAATCAGGCGGGACCCCTGTTTGCGGGTGATGTAGTTGGAGGCCCACTGAATCATAACAATGACCTTATTGTCAAACTCAATTAAAAAGAATACATGGATAAACAGCCACACAAACCAAGCTGGGAAGCCCGTTAGTTTAACCTTAGGGGCGTTGACCACGGCGGAATGGCGACCAATCACCGCCAGGCTGCCCGCGTCTTTATACTCGAACTTGGGTAGGGTTTCTCCCTGTTGCCGTTTTTGAATTAACTTGGCCACGTACTGGCCCTCCTGCATCGCCACCGGAGCCACCCCGGGCAGGGGCCGGTCTCCCTGGTGACCGTAGTGGGCCAAATCCCCCACCACAAAAATATCAGGATAGCCGGTTATACTCAGGTCGGGCTCAACGATCAGTCGACCGGAGCGGTCCCGTTCCGCCCCAGTGCGATCGGCTAAAATCCCCCCCATTCCAGGGTCTCGGACGCCAGCGGCCCAGAGCACGGTGGCGGCGGTTAGGGTGGTAATCTGGTCCCCCTGTTTGAGGCTAATCCGGTGGCCTTCAATTTCCGTCACCAGGGTCTGGGTAAGAATCTCCACCCCCATCTTCTCCAGATCCTGGCGGGCCCGGTTAGACAGCTCGGGGGGGAAGGGGGGCAGCACCCGGTCCATACCCTCCACCAAAATAATCCGAGTTTGACAGGTATCCACCCGACGGAAGTCTGGCTTCAGGGTATCAAAGGCCAGCTCCGCCAGGGCTCCAGCCAACTCTACTCCGGTGGGACCCGCCCCGACGATGACAAAGGTCAATAGGGCCTGACGGAGGTCGGGATCGGTGGTTTTTTCTGCGGCTTCAAAGGCCCCAAAGACCCGTCGCCGCATTTCCAGAGCGTCCTCTATGGTTTTTAAACCAGGAGCCACATCAGCCCAGTCATCCCGACCAAAATAAAAGTGGCTCATGCCGGTGGCTACGATCAGGGTGTCGTAGGCCACATCCCCGTCTTGCTTAAGGCTGACGATTTTGGCCTGGGGGTCAATATCCACCACCTCTGCCATCAACACCTCGGTGTTTTGTTGGCGACTGAGGACGCCCCGCAGCGGAGAGGCGATATCCCCTGGCGAGAGCCCTCCC
>CAYVMR010000232.1:0-977 GCA_964452545.1 uncultured bacterium | reverse complement strand
CGTGGCCACCTGGTAGAGCAGGGGTTGAAATAGGTGGAAGTTACGCTTGTCAATCAGGGTGACCTGCAGATTGGTGGACCGGCCCAATTGTTGGGCGGCATATAGCCCGCCAAAGCCGCCGCCGATGATCACCACCCGGTGCAGGCCGGGGGGGGCAGGGGGAGCTGAGGCAATGACCTGGGGAACGTCAAGGGTTTGCATAGGGCTGAGCAGAGGCAGCAGTAGGGTAAATCGGAGCTATGGCTGGATTGTGCCCCAAATCAAAGATCAGAGATGTAATCCTAGTGTCACTTTAGCCCGAATTGCTTAATATTTCTTAAAGACGAAGCAAAGGTGATCCACCTTTAAGAGAAGACTTGTCGATGGTCGTGCCAGGCAGTCAGGCCTAGGGCTTATTGGCCACAAAGGGGGTATGCCAGAGATTCCAGTTTTCTTTGTTAAAGGGCGATCGCCAGTGGCGAATCAGGGCGGATTCCAGGGCCTGTCGCGATCGCCGGTCCTGATCAGCATGGGGCCAAAAGCCAATATTGACCGTCACCGCCAGTTGGTGTTGGCGATGGGCCTCGACATAGCTCAGGATATAGCCCTTGCAGTCGTGCACCCCCCGCCATCGCTGATTAGACTTAACGGTTTCCCCCACGTAGAGCAGTAGGGGGACCGCATGGTCAACCACAAAATAGAGCGCCGGCACCCCAGCCCCCTGGGAATGTTCTCGCCAGAACTCAGCATTTCGAGGCGGTAGGGTAAAGGGGTCAATGGAATCCACTAAAGACAGCCGATCCACCTCGTCAAACAAGCGGCCCTGGCTTTCCCCTAGACCCGATCGCAGCCGCTGTTGATAGTCAGCCACCCGCTGTTTCCAGCCTTGTAACTCAACCAGGGAGAGGGCGGTCTGGACCCGGTGGTTGTACACCGAAGATAGATCCGCCGCCCGCCGATCGGCATCGGAGAGTAGGGAGGGTTGATAGTCCTGGGTC
>CAYVMR010000231.1:0-4014 GCA_964452545.1 uncultured bacterium | reverse complement strand
GGTGTGGCAACTCCCTCAATGTCCGCCATCCCCAGGTGCTAAAGCTGATTATGGATAGCCTCCGCTACTGGGTGCTGGAGATGCACGTAGATGGCTTTCGCTTTGACCTGGCCTCGGCCCTGGCCCGGGAACTTTACGAGGTGGATAGCCTGGCCGCCTTCTTCGATATCATTCACCAGGATCCGGTGCTGTCCACCATCAAACTGATTGCCGAACCCTGGGATCTGGGGGAAGGAGGCTACCAGGTGGGCAACTTCCCCCTGCTCTGGTCGGAGTGGAATGGGAAGTATCGCGATGCCATGCGGGATTTCTGGCGTAACCATGACTGTCGCCTGGGGGAATTTGCCTTTCGCATTACCGGCAGTTCTGACCTTTACCAGGCCAGTGGTAAGCGACCCCACGCCAGCATTAACTTCATCACTTGCCACGATGGGTTTACCCTTAGGGATTTGGTTAGCTACAACCAAAAGCACAATCTGGCTAACCAGGAAAATAACCGGGACGGGGAAAGTTACAACCGCTCCTGGAACTGTGGCCTAGAGGGCCATACCCATGACCCCGCCATTCTGGCCCTGCGGCAACGGCAGCAACGGAATTTCCTGGCCACCTTGCTGCTCTCCCAGGGGGTGCCGATGCTATTGGGGGGGGACGAGTTAGGCCGCAGTCAAGAGGGGAACAACAATAGTTACTGCCAGGATAGCCCCCTGGCCTGGTATGACTGGCGCCTGACCGAAGAGAACCGACCGTTGCTGGAGTTTACCCGCCAACTGATTAAGCTCCGCCTGCACCACCCCAACCTCTCCCGCCGCCACTGGTTTTTAGGTCGGGAGATTCATGGGTCTGGGATCCACGACATTGGCTGGTATAACCCCAGCGGTGAGGAAGTTACCGCTGAGCAGTGGCATGATGACACGGCCAAGGCGATTTGTATCTTTCTCAATGGTGAGGAGGTGACTAACCCTCAGATCCAGGGACAGCGAGTCCTCGATGATAGCTTTCTGCTCATGTTTAACGCCCAGCCCATTGAGCAAGATTTCCATATTCCCGCCACCGTCAGCCAACGGTCATGGACCTTGATGCTGGATACCCAGGATTCCTGGGGTTTTGTGTTCAACCACCATGGCTATCAACCGCAGGAGGTGGTTACCCTGGCGAGTTTTTCCGTAGTGGTGCTGCGATCGCCGGTCTGGCTCGGGGAGGGGCACTAGGTATGGTTACTCAGGGTTCTGGTTCAGAGAGGCTCTACCAACGCATCTATGGGGTGGTGCGCCAGATTCCCCAGGGTCAGGTGGCCACCTACGGCCAAGTGGCGGAGTTGGCGGGGCTGATCGGCCAACCCCGACTGGTGGGCTATGCCCTCTATCGGCTCTCGCCGGATCAGGATGACGTCCCCTGGCAGCGGGTAGTGAATGCCCAGGGGGAAATCTCCCATTCCCTGCGTCGCCACGGTAGCGATTATCGCCAGCGGCGCCTGCTAGAGGCGGAGGGAATCGGCTTTGATCAGCGCGATCGCATCGATCTGACACGCTATCGCTGGCAACCCAGGGGTGGGCTGACCCATGATCTCCGGGTTCTCTAATGGGGAGACCGGTCAGATTTTTGGGTAAATCCTGGTTCTGGCAAGCAGAAGTCCATGGCTTCAGCCTGATCTGGCATGGTTTTTGAACAGTCTCTAGCGGTGGGTGCCGGGCTGGTGCAACTGAAACAACAGCGATTCTGACATTAGTATCTAAGGATACAGAGTAAACCTGGGGTAGGCGGCTCAATTGAGATGGAGTCGTTGGGCTATCCCTTGTGTTACAAACCGCTGGCGGGTTGGCTGATGCTACGCGGCTACTGATGGATTTACACCAAGTCAACACCATTGTGCAGCGTTTCAGTGGTTGCCAGGAGCCGGCGGCGATCGCCCAGCAAACGACAGCGGGGCTGGTGGAACGGTTTGACTGTGCCCTGGCCCGCCTCTGGCTGATGGAACCGGAGGGCCGGGCGCTGCGGCTGGTGGCCTCAGCTGGCATGTATACTCGCACCGATGGATTTTTCGCCCGGGTGCCAGTGGGGGCGTTTAAGGTGGGTAAGATTGCCCAAAATCGGATTCCCTTCCTGAGTAATCATCTGCCGGAGGAACCCTGGGTCAAGGATCGAGACTGGGCGATCGCGAATCAAATTATCGGGTTTGCGGGTTACCCCTGCCTGCTGGGCGATCGGGTGGTGGGGGTGCTGGCGGTTTTTAGCCACCATCCTCTGTCGACAGAGTTTTTAGAGGCGCTCCAGGTGCTGTGCGCCACCCTGGCCCTGGCAGTGGAAAAGAGTCAGCAGGTGCAACAAGCCCTGCAACAGCAAAGGCTCATGGCTACGACAAGCGCTCCCCTCTCAGAGCAACTGGCCCATCACCTTTCCCAAGCTCGACTTTCTCTGGTGGGCACTGAACGAGGGCTACCCCCTCCCCAAACCGGCCTGCTGTTGAACATCGCCGAGCTATTGCAACGGTTGCAGTGCTCCTACTGCCGCCTCAGCTATGGCGATAGCCAACTGACCCTGGAGGCCATGGTGGCGATGCCAACGCCTGCCGAGCCCCCCGGGCAACCCTCGACCTCAGCCGCCCTGGAGGAGCTCCAATACGCTGTCACCGGGTTAGGCGGCACCCTGCAATGGGGGGCAGGCGGCCATCAAAAAGTGATGGAGTTCGTGGTGAAACTGCCCTATCGCGTCGATCTCACCCCCCCGCCGGTGCCCATGCAACTCACCAACTCTGACCGGCCAATCCCCGGGCTGTCTGCACGGGAGCGGGAAATTCTAAGACTCTTGACAGAGGGGCTGCGCGATCGCGACATTGTCAATAGACTCTACATCAGCGAAAGCACCGTTAAGTTTCACCTGAATAACGTGCTCACCAAGTTGAAAGCCAAAACCCGCTGTCAGGCCCTGTATCTGGCCATGATTAAAGGCTGGATCTAACCGGATCATACTGTCGTTTTAGACAGGGTCTCTGGAAAAACCAGGGGGATTTCGCCAGGGGCGATCGCCCCCCCTGGCCCGAGGGCCAGGGCCCAACTTTCCGTAGCGAGAAATACAAATATCCCCCTGACCAGCCCCTACTATGGCCCTGGCCGGGTATCCATACCCGCTCCCCGGCAGCCTTTGCCAGTTCCGATTCGCCATCAGTGATACCAGTACCTATGAAAGACCATTATGGGGTTGCGATCGTTGGGGGGGGACAGGCGGGCCTATCCATGAGCTACTGCCTGAAGGAAAAGGGCGTTGACCATATCATTTTTGAAAAAGCATCCATCGGCTACGAATGGCGGGAACGACGCTGGGATTCTTTTTGCCTAGTGACCCCGAACTGGCAATGTCAGTTACCCGGGTTCCCCTATGCCGGTCCCGATCCCGAGGGATTCATGGCCAAAGATGAAATTGTGCAGTACCTAGAAGCCTACGCCGACCTGATCAAGCCCCCGATTTACACCGGGGTGACGGTGTTAAGGGTAGGCCCCCGGCAGGGAGAGGGCGGCTTTGCGATCGCCACCACCCAGGGAGACCTGACGGCGGATCAGGTGGTGATTGCCGTGGGCGGTTATCACGTTCCCAGGGTGCCTAGAATGGCAGAGCGCTTGCCCAGCCCTATCCTGCAAATTCACTCTTCCCAGTACAAAAACCCCCACTCCCTGCCGGAGGGCGAAATCCTCGTGGTAGGAACTGGCCAATCGGGCTGTCAGATTGCCGAGGATCTGCACCTGGCGGGTCGTCAGGTGCACCTCTGCGTGGGCGGCGCCCCCCGATCTCCCCGCCGCTATCGGGGCCGGGATGTGGTGGACTGGCTCGATCAGATGGGCTACTACGACCTCTCCATTCAGGATCATCCCCAAAAGGAAAAGGCCAGAACCAACACCAATCACTACCTGACCGGACGGGATGGGGGGCGAGACATTAACCTGCGACAATTTGCCCTGGAGGGCATGAAACTCTACGGCAAACTGGAGTACATCCAGGGCCCCCTGCTGACATTTCAGCCCA
>CAYVMR010000230.1:0-4069 GCA_964452545.1 uncultured bacterium | reverse complement strand
ACTGGACATGGCCTGCCGAAGTTGACGCGATTCAGGTGCCGAAGTTGGCGCGATTTCAGTGCCGAGGTTGATGCGACTTAGGTGCCGAAGTTAGCGCGATTTTGCACAGTATCAAGGGATATGTCTTCATTTATTGCTTCAAAATGCCTGTGGTTCCGTATCTATCAATCGTTGGGTTAGTCTGACAATCAAACCATAAGCTATCCTGATAGGAAGCTCTTTGCCTGGGGCAGCCCTTTATGTCTTTTGTGGATTTACAAGCCGTTGTTGCTGGAACTCAAGAAAACCGGGTTGAGGCGTTGCGGCAGATGCTTGACTATCCCTTAAAGCAGCGTGACCCGGGAGGCTCTCGTTTCTGGTTTTTGCGACCGGGTGCTGATGAAGATGAAGCAGAAGACACCTGCCCGATCGCTGTTGGCTTCTACTCTGAATTGGATGGATTGACCGATGGTGACGCCAAGCAGTTCTTAACGGCGGATGAGCAGCAGCGCGAGATTTACGGACACTACACCGGACGTATTATTCCCAATCAGCCTGTGATGTACCTGCTGTTGCCGGAGGAAGATCGCCTGGGGCGAGTGGCAATGGTTCTCCCCACTGATGGAAAGCTACGGCAACGGCAGATCCAAACTTTCTCCTGGTCAGATGAGGATTTACAGGCACGACTAAACCGGCTCAGACAAGATACGCTGGCTCGAACGAACCGGATGAAGGATGCGGCTTTGTCTGTTATCCCGCTGGTGGAGTGGGCGTTTTACAAGCCGATTACCACTGCAAAGGAACTGGCTCAGAAGTTGGCTGAGGTGTCGCGCCGGATTGAGCGGGTGATTCCCGATGTCTATAGAGCGGAGCCGAAGGATGGCTATTTAAGGGGGTTGCTGCGGAGTTTTCAGAAGGAGTTGCTGCCAACCCTGAAGCTGGAGCCTGAGAACGAGAAGGACTACAGCTTTGCGGATATTTATGCCCAGACGATCGCCTATGGGCTATTTACTGCCAGGGTCTTCAGCTACACGATTGATGAGCGCCAGAATGCCCTCACCCCCGGCCCCAGAGCGGGAGAGGGGAGAAGTAGGGAGACTGACTTTAACCGAGAAGATGCTTGGAAACTGCTGCCAGAGACGAACCCGTTTCTGCGTCGGTTGTTTCGGGATGTGTCGAAGGCGGTGGGTGAGTATGCCCCTTCGACTACGCTCAGGGGGACTGCCTCAGATGAATCTCCTGTGATTGCTGACGAACTAATTGACGCAATTTCAGAGGTGGTCAGCATTCTTCGAGCGGCGAAGATGGATGCCATCTTGGAAGATTTCCGAGCCAAGATGAACCGTGAAGACATCGTGATTCGGTTCTATGAGGACTTTTTGGCCGCCTATAAGCCCCAGATGCGGGAAAAGCGAGGGGTTTACTATACGCCAGAGCCAGTGGTGTCTTACATGGTGCGCTCGGTCGATATTTTGCTGAGGTCGAAGTTTAACAAGCCGTTGGGGTTAGCTGACCCAGAGGTGATGATCCTTGATCCAGCCTGTGGGACTGGAACCTTTTTGCTGTGGATTTTTCAACTGATTCACCAGCGGTTTCAGGAGAACCCTGATGCCTTGACTGAGGGGTTAGAGGATCGATCGTGGTCAGGCTATGTGAAGGAGCGGTTGTTACCCCGAATTTTTGGGTTTGAGTTGCTGATGGCTCCCTATGCGATTTGTCATCTCAAGTTAGGGCTATTTTTAGAAGAGACGGGCTATACCTTTGATAGTGGTAAACGGTTGGGGGTTTACCTGACCAATACGTTAGATGAAGCCTTACAAAAATCAGAATCTTTATTTAAAGAGTTTATTGCGGAAGAGTCGGATCAAGCAGCAGAAATTAAACGCTACAAACCTGTCATGGTGGTAGTTGGCAATCCACCCTATTCGGTCAATTCTGCTAATAAAAGTGAATGGATTACTCGGCTTATTCGAGAGGCTTACTATCCTAAGGATGAGATGAAAGAACAAAATCCTAAAATGTTGTTAGATGATTATGTGAAATTCATTCGCTTTGGACAGTGGCGGATCGATCAAACAAAGCAAGGAATCTTAGCATTTATTACCAATCATGGTTATTTAGATAATCCCACCTTTCGGGGAATGCGCCGTAGTCTAGAGCAAAGTTTTGATCAAATGTATGTGACGGATTTACACGGTAATACTAAAAAAAAGGAGGCCGCTCCGGATGGCTCAAAGGATGAGAATGTATTTGATATTCAGCAAGGTGTTTCGATTTGTTTTTTGTTGAAACAGTTGGGAGCTTAAGTCCATGCAATCCATTCAAGAGCAACTAATTCAAGAAATTAATCATACGCCTGATCAACTCCTCCAAGAAGTTCTAGATTTTTTGCAGTTTCTTAATCAAAAACACAAAAAGGTAGTAATTGATGATAGTGACGAGTGGCCCCCGGACTTCTTTGATGAGGTTATTGGAGGTTGGGAAGGAGAAAAGCTTACCAGAGAGCCTCAACCTGACTATCCAATCCGATAGATCGTGATTTCCAGAGAATTCAACAGATGTTAAACTTTATGTCGGGAAAGAAGTTGTTAATTACTAAGGAAAACTGATGTTAGACATTACTTTGAACTGGAAACCCAATCCCAACACCCTGACTAAACTTTTAGATCTGGCTAACCAGCAACAAAAATCCTTAGAAACTTTGTTAGAAGAAGCTGTTTTACAATATTTCCAGCTTCAGGAGCAAGAACCTCTGAGTGTAGAAGATGATCCGATTGTGGGTTTTTGCTCCGGCTCACCTGATTTGGGCACTAATGCCGAAAACATTCTTGCTGCCGAAATTCAGTCTAAGTCGGGGTGGACAAGTAAATAATGACCTGCATTGCTGATACTGGGTTTATTGTGGCACTGGCTAACAAGCGGGACGAGGAACACGCTCCTGTCAAAGCAGTTTATGCCCAACAGCAGAAAATTCTGGTACCTCAAACTGTACTCACTGAGGTTGCCTACCTGCTCAATCGTGATGTCGGGAGTGCTCAATTGATCAAATTCCTGGAATCCTTACCCATAAGCCGTTTTCAACTAATTGGTTTAATTGCTCAGGATATTGTCCGCACTGCTGCAATTCTCTCTCAATACCAAGACAGCCGCATTGATTTTGTTGATGCTTCTGTTATGGCTGTTGCTGAACGTTATAACCTCAATACTATTCTGACGTTAGATCGCCGAGACTTTAGCCTCTATCGACCTCAAAACTGTGCTGCTTTCACATTACTGCCCTAGCCCAAGGTTGAGAGACTAAACCATGACCCAGATCTACCACGCGCATCTGTATGGCAGCCGCGACAGTAAGTATGACTGGCTGCAAACCCATGACGTGCTGTCAACCGATTGGCAAGAATTGAAACCCCAAGCGCCGTTTTATTTGCTGATTCCCCAGAATACGGATTTGCTGAGTGAGTATGACCAGGGCTGGAAGATTACGGATGTGATGCCTATAAATTCTACAGGCGTAAAAACCCATCGCGATCATTTTGTAATTGATTTTGATGACGAAAACCTAAAACAACGAATTGCTGATTTTCGAGATTTACAAATTTCTGACGATGATATTGCAAATCAATATAGTTTGTCAGATACAAGAGACTGGAAATTACACTTGCGTCGTCGCTCATTAGCGACCAATCAAAATTGGGAACAGTATTTAACTCAATGCCTATATCGTCCTTTTGACATTAGAGCTTATTTCCATCATCAGGATGTGGTTGAACTTCCTCGAAATGAGGTGATGAATCATATTATAAATTATGAAAATTTAGCACTAGTTTTTATGAGGCAAGTGGTGATTCAGGAAGGTTATAATCATTTTATAGCTACTAATTTAGCCGTTGATAATCGTGCTTTTTATAGCAATAAAGGGACAATGCAAATTTCTTCCCTTTACCTCTACTCAAATAGTACTGAAATCACCCAAGACCACCGTGTCAACTTTTCCCCTGAATTCCTGAAAGATCTCACCGCTAAACTCGACACCACCCACACACCCCAAACAATAAGTTAATATAAAAACAAAAGCATTAACTAAACCACA
>CAYVMR010000229.1:0-4112 GCA_964452545.1 uncultured bacterium | reverse complement strand
CCACCGCCTCGGCTTCGGCGATTTCGTCGTCGCAGCGGGTCAGGCGGATCGGTTCTCCTTCGCCGCGGGTGGGTCGCAGCACCTTGTCGATCCGCTCGCTGTTGTGGGCGATCAGGGCGTTGGCCGCTTCCAGGATCGTGGCGGTGGAGCGGTAGTTCTCCTCCAGCTTCACCATGGTGCGGGTGTCGTCATCGGGTAAGCGATCGCCAAAGTCCTCCTGAAAGTTCATCAAAATGGTGAAATCAGCAGCCCTAAAGGAATATATGCTTTGATCCGCATCACCTACTACAAACACCGAGCGACGTTGCCAGTTATCGAAGGTGGCGATCGCTTCCCCGTTGGTGGCCAGCAAACGAATCAACTCGTACTGGGTGCGGTTGGTGTCCTGGTACTCGTCCACCAGGATGTGGTTAAAGCGGTTGTGCCAATAGCCCAGCACCGATTCGTTTTGCTGGAACAGGTACACCGGCAGCAAAATTAAATCATCAAAGTCCAGAGCGTTATTTTCCGCCAGGGCCTTCTGGTAGTAGCGATACACATCGGCGATCACCCGGCCGCGATAGTTGGGCTGCTCCTGTTCCAACTCCTCCGGGCTGAGTTTCTGGTTCTTGGCATTACTAATCGCAAACCGCACCGATCTCGGGTTAAATTTCTTGTCATCCAGGTTTAGGGTTTGGGTGACAATGGTTTTAACCAGACTCTGGGCATCGGACTCGTCAAAAATAGAGAAGGTTCTGTTCCAGCGATAGCCCGCCGGATGTTGGTACTTTTCAATGTCCAAGCGCAGGAGCCGGGCGCAGAGGGCGTGGAAGGTGCCAATCCACAGATGCTTGGTGATGTTTTTGTAGACCTGGGACTTGAGCCGGGTTTGCTCCGCCTCCCCCAGGGTGGAAAGGGGCTTGCCGTGCCGAGCCTGGGCATCCTGCTCAGCAAACAGCACCTCAATGCGTTGCTTCATTTCCTTAGCGGCCTTGTTGGTGAAGGTGACCGCCAGAATGGTTTCGGGATCGGTTTTGTGGGTCAACACCAGGTTGGCAATCCGGTAGGTGAGGGCCCGGGTTTTGCCCGACCCCGCCCCCGCCACCACCAGCAACGGACCGCAGTAGTGCTCCACAGCTTGACGCTGGGCAGGGTTGAGGGCGGCTAGGAAATCAGTCATAGGAGGGGAAAACGCTTGAATAGTTTAGTATGACACCGGTCACCCCAATCCAGTCGTCAACCCTGGAGTCAAACTTCCCGCCATATTAGACCTAAGTGAGCTATGGTACTACCACGGAATCAAAACTGGTACAGGGATAGAACTACCGATCAGCAGTAAATTATCCATCCTGTCGGGCAGCAGCGACCATTGTGTAAAGTTGAACGGTTTGCTCCGCACACCGACTCCAGCTAAATAGCTGAGCTCGTTCTAAGGATTTCGCGGCTAGGTTGGCCCCTAAGGTCCTATCGCTAACTACTCGATAGATAGCCTGACAAAGCCCATCTTCGTCCTGAGGATTCACTGTGATGCCGGCATCGCCAACAACCTCCGGCAAGGAACTGACGTTAGAGGTAATCACAGGAACTCCGCACTGCATGGCTTCTAGGGGAGGTAAGCCAAAGCCCTCATAGAGAGAAGGATAAACAAAGCAGGTTGCACCACTGTAGATAGCACTTAAGTCTTTATCTGGAACAAATCCAGTGAAGAAAATCCTAGATCTGAGTTTTGGCTCTTTATTAACCTCCTCCAAGATAGACTTATTCCTCCATCCCTGAATACCCACTAAAACTAGATTTAAATCCAGATCCAAATGCTGTTTAGTTAAGCGACTAAAAGCCCGGATAACTGCAGTCAGATTCTTTCGAGGCTCTAATGTACAAAGGGTCAGGATATAGCGATTATTGGGGGGAATGCCATAGCTTCCCAGTGTATCTCTAATCAAGTCTTTATCCTTCACAGGGAAAAAAGCCTTGGAAGCAGCCAGCGGCGTTACAAGCACTTTAGATGGATTAAGTTTGCCTCCGAAGAAACCAAGCAAGTCACGCTTAGTACTTTCTGATATACATATAATCCAATCACGATCAACATTGATGCTATGCAAAGATCGCCTAAACGTGTCAAGTTGACTCTGGGTAAATAAATATGGGAATACAACTGGAATCAAATCATATATAGTGATTATTCTTGGAATTGATGTCGGCAGACGCCTTTGATCCGGAAGAGACAGGAAGGGCGAGTGATAAACATCTACCGAGTTTAAATTAAATGAGATAGCTGAATTGCCAACCCATTGCTTTGGAATGCTAGCCTGATTAACGCCAAACCCCACGTCAAAAACCTTGCAGGAATTAGCGATTAAATATCGTATTCCTCGACTTGTCAAGCTCCTATTCTTTTGAGAATCCTTAATCAAGTATTGCTGCGCTCGAGTTCTAAGATTATAGAAAGGAATCTTTTTTCCATAGAAGTCAACAAAGGAGTCTAAAGCCTTTTGATTGGCAATATGATATAAATAAAGTTGGCTGGCGTAGTAATCCCAAAAACCTCCAGTTCCGTGTAGCGATGTGGGAAGAAGAGCAATGTCTTTCCGATCCTTCAGTTCAGAAAAAACCGACTCAACCACTCTGAATATACCAGTTCTAGATCGTGCGTCAAGATGGGCCCGGCCCAGAATGGATATGTCATAAAGAACATTCACTAATCTGGACATTTTAGCTTCAACTCCTTAGGGTTAATATTAGTTAATCAAGACAGAGCCAGCGGTTGGTCAACCACCATCAAAGTGTTATGACTGCCACCAAGCCTGTAGGAATCTTAACAAGAGGAATTAATGCTAAAAATTTTTGCAAGAAGAAACTTTGAACTCTTGAGATAATGTTTTTGTCACGACGAGGATTGGCAAGGGTTATAGCATCGTATATCAAGAACTTAATTGGCACAAACAACTCAAAAATCAGTTCCGCATTATATATTTTGCATTCTTTCAACAGTCCTGATAAAGATTCTTTAGTATAGTTTCTCAAATGGGTTTTATCCTGATAATGCAAGAAAGTAAGATTATAGTTGTGCATAAAATCGTCTTCCCTAGGGACAGTTATAATAATTCTGCTTTGGGTAACCCTAATTAGTTCCTTTAAGACTGAAAAGTCATCCAGGTGCTCTAATACATCAAAGCAATACGTAGACTCAAAGTGCTTGTCTGGGAAAGGGAGTTTGTTTAGATCGCTGCAGATATAGTTTCCTAGTCTAGCGTGCTGATTGGCTAGATCTAAGAAATCAGGATTACGATCAACTCCAGTGACATGAAAACCTTGACGACAGAGGAAATCTACGTAGCCGCCACCGCCACAGCCAGCATCTAGAATATTACTTCCTACTATATATTTCTC
This sequence comes from uncultured bacterium, assembly GCA_964452545.1. Classification (GTDB taxonomy): domain Bacteria; phylum Cyanobacteriota; class Cyanobacteriia; order Phormidesmidales; family Phormidesmidaceae; genus Nodosilinea. The sequence goes on along the minus strand of CAYVMR010000229.1, from coordinate 743 downwards.
CAGATGGGAGACTCTTTCAGGATTTAAGTCTCCACTCACAGACGACCACTTAAATTTTCTGGCATTTTCAAGAGAGTACATTAAATTCCTCAGAGTCACAGGACAGCCTATTAACATGCCAAATTAACCTTGGTCTAATTACGCCAGGTAGTTTTTCCCTGAAAACTCCATGACCTTCAATGTCTTCTACGCTAAAGTCTAAGCAATAATCAGTAGTAACCAGAGGCTTGCTAGATGGAGGGATATCTGCCCCGAAATAGATCGAATATCTGCCCCTGTTCAATAGGTATCCAGGGAAGTCACATCTGCTAACGTATTCTCCCCTACTTCTGGCTAGATCATGCCATGCCATAGGATCATTAGAGCCACAAATTGGAACACCTTCAAAATTTTGCATAAAAAAACCGATTCTGAGGTTGGTAATAGATTCTAAAAGTAGATATCTTACTACTATTGAGAAGCCTTCTCTGCAATCTAGTATAGATGTTTGATATCCTTCTTGATTTAGAATATAGGCCTCTAGAAACCTGATTTCATTGGATTGGGGAGCGTTGTCTTGATCCCAAACGACATGGGCCTCTAAAGAAGCACCCGTTAGCAAATAGTTTCTAATTGCCGTTTCAAGGTTTTGATTTCTGACTAGGCAACCTTCCTGTAAGGTTAATGCCGAAGTACATAGATTCTTGATCGCAGCCATGTTATGACTAACAAATAAAACAGTTCTACCCCCTTTCCCCACCTCT
>CAYVMR010000228.1:0-4125 GCA_964452545.1 uncultured bacterium | reverse complement strand
TGGGGCCCAGACAAGCCTCTACCGGAGCTTTTCCAGGGTGCCGATCCTTCCCGGGTTGATAGCCTTAACGCTCCCGGGCATTACGCCTGCCCTAATCCGGGGCAAACAGACATCCAACACTTGCTCTATAGGATCTATCGAGCCCATGGGGCTTGGTCCCAGGGACCTGATTATTTCGGCATAGAGACCAGCGATCGCATCAACAACGTTAAACGCACTAAAAGAGCTATTCGTCAAGAGGGGTTTAAGCCCTATCGGAACCCGAAAACTTTCATAGGAACATTAATAGTACCTTCTGAGCTCGGTCCTTTTTAATGAGTGGACTTCAGCCCAATGACGATAACTCCTGTCAAGAAGTCACTTCCTAAGTTCTCCGCCGTGAATACCCCCATAGCTCTTGTCATAGCAGTCGCTTTCTTAATCATGTTAAGCGTCTGTTTTAATTTATTGTTCACCCTGACTCCCTGGGCAGGGAATAGTATTCAAGATCTACTAGGATCGGGGTTAAATGGCATGGCCATTGCTCCTACTACTTATGCATTAGCGATCTGGGGAATTATCTATCTAGGATTATTCGCCATGGTGGCCTACCAATTTGGTATTGGCTATTATGCCAGAGCCAACCATGAACATTGGCATGAGCCTGAGTTTCAAAACGTCAATAGGTCTTTAATAGGCATTTCCATTGGTCAGATCCTTTGGTCGTATTTCTTTGCAGCTCAGCAGCTTAACCTGGCGATAGTGGCTATGGCAGTGGTTCTGTTGCTACTCATAGTCACCTATAGAGTTCTGTATGCCGGGATAGTGTGGGCCTCTTCCCGAAGGTTGTGGCTATGTCACGCTCCAATTAGCCTTTACCTGAGTTGGGCAACTATACTAATGGTTTTGACCATAGCTACAACCCTGAACAGGGCAGGCTGGCAATCAGCCGCTATGGTTTGGGGTACGATTATTCTTTCCGTTCTTACCCTACTTGCCGGTCTTTTCGTTGTCACGTACCGGGATATCCTATTTGCCCTAGGAGTGGTTTGGGGCTTAGTTATGGTAGCTATTCAGCAACGTGACGTTGGAATGATGAATTCCATAGCCTTTTTGCTGGCTTTTGCCCTAATGCTTTGGTCGATTTGGATAAAAAATCCACGTTTTCCAAAGCGACTCTACTATTATTATTAGTTGGCTCTTAGGCTATGTAGACTCTTAACTTCTACATACGTTCTAAGACTCTTATACCAAGCAAGTAAAGACCCAATTTTAGGGTACGGGCGGTGAGATGGCAGAGCATTAGGCGAGAGGTGCGTTGGGGATCTTCAGCCTGCAACACCGGGCAGCGATCGTAGAACTGGTTAAACTTTTGGCTCAGCTCAAACAGATAGAGGCAAAGTTGGTTAGGGTATAAATCCTTACCCACTTCCGCCAGGACCGATTCTAGCTGCAACAGGTGACGGGCCAGTACCTGTTCTTCGCCGACTTCCAGGTGAAGGCGAGCCTCGGGGCCAGGTGATCGAAATCAATGTTGCCCTTACGGCTGATTCCCTGGACTCGCACGTAGGCATAGAGCAGGTAGGGGGCGGTGTTGCCCTGCAGGGACAACATTTTGTCGAAGCTGAAGATGTAGTTGCTGGTGCGGTTTTGGCTTAAGTCGGCGTACTTGACCGCCGCCAGGCCTACGGTTTCAGCGACGGTTTGGATAAAGGTCTCTGACTCCTGGCGGTTTTCAGCCTGTAGACGAGTCTCCAGGTCTCGCCGAGCCCGGGTTACCGCTTCGTCCAATAAATCCTTCAGCCGCACCGTATCGCCGGATCGGGTCTTAAACTTTTTGCCGTCTTCCCCCTGTACCACTCCAAAGGGGACGTGGGTCAGGCTCACCTGGGGGGGCACCCAGCCGGCTTTGTTGGCCACTTGAAAGACCTGGGCAAAGTGGGTGCTCTGGCCGGCATCCACTACGTAGAGCAGGCGATCGCCGCCATCCACCTGAATCCGATAGCGAATCGCGGCCAAATCGGTGGTGGCGTAGTTGTACCCCCCATCGGATTTTTGAATAATCAACGGTAAGGGCTGCCCCTCCTTGTTGGTGAATCCCTCGGTAAACACTACCCGGGCACCCTCGTTTTCCACCAGTAGCCCCTGGGCTTCCAGGTCCTGCACCACCTCGGCTAGGCCTGGGTTGTAGAAGGACTCCCCCCGTTCCTCAATGGCAATATCTAGGCGTTGATAGATTTGCTCAAATTCACGGCGGGATTGATCGCAGAGCAGTTGCCAGGCCTGGGTCGCCCTGGGGTCTCCTGATTGCAGTGCCACCACCGCCTGCCGCGATCGCTGCTTGAACTCACCATCCTCATCAAAGCGCTGTTTAGCTTGTTTGTAGAAGGTGACCAGGTCGCCAATGGGCAGGGCGGAGCCGGCCTCCAGGGCGCCGGGGCAGACCTCCTCCAGGTGGGTAATCAGCATGCCAAACTGGGTGCCCCAATCGCCCACATGGTTGAGGCGTAACACCCGATGGCCTAAAAACTCTTGAATGCGGGCGATGCAGTCCCCAATGATGGTGGAACGGAGGTGGCCCACATGCATTTCCTTGGCAATGTTAGGACTGGAAAAGTCCACAATCAGGCGCTGGGGATGGGAGGTGGGGGTGATGCCCAGACGGGCATCGGCCTGACGATCCCGCAGGGTGGCCTCCAGGTAGCTGATTTTCAACCGCAGGTTAATGAACCCGGGGCCAGCAATGTCCGGGGGCTCACACAGATCCTCCACCTGCAACTGGGCCACCAGTTGGCTGGCCACCTGACGAGGGTTGCGGGCCAGGGGTTTAGCCAGGGTCATGGCCAGGTTAGCTTGGTAGTCGCCAAACCTGGGGTTGCTGGTGGGGGTCAGCATCGGGTCGGTGCCAGCCCACTCCGGACCAAAGGCAGCCACCAGGGCCTGGGTAAAGCGATCGTGCAGTTGGGCAAGGGGGGAAGCCATGGGGACGTCTAGGGTGAGGGGGCAGGGGGAAACCCTCCGAAAGCAGTCTACCGCTATTCCTGTCCCCAGATCGTCCCCTGGTGATCGCCCCTGACCTGTGCTAGCGTCGACATAGACACCTTTGCCATTACAATCTCAGAATTGAGAAGTCTAACGTGATGTCTAGTTTGCCCAAGGCCCCTAGCCGTGGCGCTGTGGCGGCGGGTCACCAGCTCACCGCTGCCGCCGGAGCGGAGATGTTGCGCCAGGGCGGTAATGCCTTTGATGCGGCGATCGCCGCCGCCTTTACCGCCTGTGTTACCGAGTCCGCCCTCACCTCCCTGGGGGGCGGGGGCTTCCTGTTGGCCCACACCGCCGCGGGCCAAAACCGGCTATTTGACTTTTTTTGCCAGACCCCCCAGGTGAAGACCACCCGGGCCCCGATCGAGTTTTTCCCGATTCAGGCCAACTTCGGCGACACGGTGCAGGAGTTCCACGTGGGCATGGGGTCCATGGCGGTGCCGGGCACCGTGGCGGGCTTGGTGGAAATCCACCAGCAGTTGGGGCGTTTACCCCTACAGACGGTGATTGGCCCCGCCCAACACTGGGCGATGCAAGGCACCGTCGTCGAACCCTTTCGGGCCTATTGTTTCCGCATTCTGGAGCCGATCCTAACCGCCACGCCCGCCGCCGCCGCCCTCTACGCCCCCGGCGGACGCCTGCTCCAGGCGGGGGATCGCTTCTCCCTGCCGGAGTTCGCCGGCCTGCTGACGGAGTTGGTAGAGACCGGGGCGGATCTATTTTATCAGGGCCGCCTGGCGGAGCAGCTGGGGGCAGACTCTGCCGCTCAGGGGGGCTACCTACGGCTCCAGGACCTGCAGGCCTACCGGGTGATCGAGCGCCAACCCCTGGCGGTGCCCTACGGCCCCCACCTGCTGTTGACCAACCCTCCCCCCAGTTCCGGCGGCGCCCTGATTGCCTTCGCCCTCGACCTGCTGGCCAGTATCGCCCCCCAGCGCCTGGAGCACGGCAGCCCGGCCCATGTCGCCGCCCTGGTGGAGGTGATGCGGCTGACGAACCTGGCCCGCCAGGATGGCTACGATCGCCACCTCTACCGGTCCGACATCGCCCAGCAGTTTCTCAGCGATCGCCACAGCGCCCCCTACCGGCAACAGCTCCATGCCA
>CAYVMR010000227.1:0-4132 GCA_964452545.1 uncultured bacterium | reverse complement strand
GGCAGGAGGGCGGAGCCTATTCTTGCCGTTGTCTAGGTGGGTGATCCCGTCCAGGGACTGCCTCCATGGTGGCTAAAACCGCCTGCTGGGCGGCTAGAATATCGCGCTCCTCCCCCCCTAGGTAAAGCCGACCAAAGCTACCTACGGAACTAATTTGTAAAATGTTAATCAAGGCCGCTTTTTCCGCCTCGTTAGCGGCCAGAGAGGCATAGGCCGCCGGTTCCACCTCGAAGACGTAGAGGGTCTGACCGGCCACAATCATATTGCCGCGACGGTTGCGATTAATCAGTTGTACATGGTGTGGGTCGAGGTTGCGGATCACCTGGCTGGAGATAATCCGGGGTTTGAGGCGATCGCGGTAACTCACCCCTAGGGCCCCTAGCATAGCCATACCCGCGGCATTGACCTCGCCCTGATTACTGGCATGGATTTCCAGGAGACCGTAGAGACGCTCCACAATTAAGGTGCCAGACCGCACCACTGCGGCTTTCAAGCCAATGTCTAGAATCCGGTTGATCTCAATCCCTGGGGAAATCTCAATCCACAGGGAAGCATCCCCGGGAAGGGGTAAAAACCCCAGGGCTACGGTACCCATGTAAGCTGCATGCTGAGGTTGTAGACTATCTATGTATACGTAACTGCGCAGATCAACGGCCAAGGGCTTATCTCGATGCTTAGGTTCAGTACTAGCAGTATACCGGGGAGCGGGCCTCACCCCTGCCTAAACGGGCCTCCGTGACCTGTTTTAGAAGTCTTTAAAAGTTTGTACCAAAGCCGATGGAGGTATCCCCCAGAGTGGTATATACGGTCAACCCCAAGGGCAATCTTAGATTTCCACGATGGTCAATGACGTCCTGCAGTCCTGGCAGGCCTAAGGAGCTTAGCACCGTAGGGGCATTACTGCCCTCAACTTGCTGAGCCATGTGGGTCGCCAGTTGACTCAATCGCCGGGGTGTCAGCAAACTGGAGGGCACCGCAGAAATTGGTGACAAAGCTTGTTGTTTTAAGGGGCTGGTATTGACTAGATCATTGGCAAAAGCGCCAGGGGCGATCATACCCAGACTCAACAGGCAGCTGGGTACAGACCAAAATAAATAACGCATAGCTAGACTCCGTAGGCCGACCCGTTTTTGAGTAATAAAGAATACCTAAGGTACTATATCACGGGTTGCTCTGGGTTCCCTTCTCGTTCTTGCTAAGAATCATGAAATCGCCACGGTGCTCTCTTCTCTTAGCCCTGGGGGCTAGGGTTCTGCTGGTTTGCCTGCAGACAGTTATAGGCAATCGCTGCCGCTGCCTGCTCGGCCTGCTTTTTGGTCGGGCCCTGGCCAGTGCCCCAACAGCTACCGTGCCACCAAACTTGGGATTGATAGCGTTGAGGGTGCCCGTCAATCCCATAGGTTTCGGTGGTGCGATAGTCGGGGAGGCTGCGATCGCAGGCCTGGGTGAGCACCTGCAGGGCATCCTTATAATTGCAGCGGACTGGGTCCTGCTCAATGGCCGCTGCCAGACGTCGCAAATGGGGATGGAGCCAGGGACGGATCAACTCCAGGTTGTGGGTCTCCAGGTACAGCACAGCGAGAATAGCCTCCAGGGCATCGGCTAGGCGAGCCGGGGGGGCAGCGGGGTGGGAGGACCGGTGCGGGGTAACACTCAGCAGGCAGGCGCCCAGCCCCAGGGAATCCGCCAATTGGGCCAGGGTGCGATCGCTGACCAGCACCGAGCAGAGGGCAGACAGTTGACCAACGCTGGCTTGGGGGAAAGCCTCCTGCAAATACTCGGTCACGGCTAGCCGGAGCACCGCATCCCCAAGCAGTTCTAAACGCTCATAATTGGCCTGACCATCCACGGAGGCATGGGTCAGGGCCAGATCGAGGCGCTGCCAGTTAATCTCGAGGCCGGGAGGTAAGCCCAGCTTTTGCAGACAACGCTGCAGCCCTGGGGGAGGACCGATGGACACAGAATCAACCATAAACACCAATAAATGGGAAGGAGTTAGACATAAGCCGGGTTCTGTTCCCCCGTCACCGGGGGGGTGGTTATCTATCTGGGACGGCTGTTACCAGACGCCTCCTGCGGTACTCTACAACGGGGCTGGAAAAAGACCAACCTGGCCCCTCTGACCTTGCACCCAACCGGGGTTTACCGAGCCAGCACCTCTCGATGCTGCTGGTGCGCCCTTACCGCACCTTTGCACCCTTACCTGTGCCCAGCCAGGTTAGCCGGGCCATCGGCGGTATGTTTCTGTGGCACTATCCTCACGGTCACCCGCACTGGGCGTTACCCAGCAAGTTTAGTCTTTCGGGAGCCCGGACTTTCCTCAGGTTGACCGTAGTCAACCCGCAACCACCTGCGCTAACTCCTTCCTGATGCTAGTGTAGCGTTTTGCCTGATGCGGAGGACACCAGGAGAATTGTCTTGGGTATTGGTGTGGATGGGGCTGCCGAGTTTATGTTTTTCTAGCTTGCCCTGTCACCAGCTTACCCTGTCCTCGGGCTTTATAATGGGGGTTGGCGGTGGTGTCCGCCGCCGGTCGTCCTCAAGTCCAGTCAGGGGTCGCCTTGGATGGAGGGGCGCCAGGTTTCATGGCCTGGCTGATGACTTGCCGCATCCCTAGGCCACCGCGTTGGAGTTCGATCGCCCCTGAGGCTGAAGGGTGGGAGGGTGGGTGAAGCTAATCCTCAGTAGAAAAGGCTTTGACTCCTGTGCCGGTGGGGTTCCCAGCCCGATATTTCCCGATGGCGGCATCCTATCGCTGCCCATTCCAGACCCATCCTCTCCCATCACTTACGGCGATATCTCCTATCCAGAAGGCTCCCTTGGAACTCTGGTCTTCGAACTCACCGGTGGGCGCCTTGCTCCCCATTACGGCGCTCACCTGGATCCCGATCTGGTGGCCCATAGCCTGCCACGCTTGCCAGGTTGGCGAGGGATTTTTGGCCAGACGGGCCCGGCCCAGGGTCACCTCCGGAACCAGCAGGTTGGGCCGGGAGACCTGTTCCTATTCTTCGGGCTCTTCCATCCGGTGGAAAAACGGCAGGGGGCCTACGGGAGGGTGCGGGACGGGCGACCCTATCACCTCATCTGGGGCTGGTTACAGGTCGCAGAGGTGGTGCCTCTTGGCACTCCCCCCCCGGAGGGTTACGATTGGGCTGCCTACCATCCCCACTGCCATCGAGGCCGTGACTCCAATAATGTCCTCTACATTGCCCAGCACCACCTAAGCTTCGACGGACTGACGGAGCCTCTGCCCGGGTCGGGCACCTTTTCCCACGTTTCCCGAGAGCGCCAGTTGACCGCATCCCATACTGATCAGGTCAGCACTTGGGCCCTGCCGGGCTGGTTCTATCCCGGTGAAAACCGGCCACCGCTGACCTACCATGGGGACCGGCGGCGGTGGCAGCAAGGTGATACCCTAACCCTATTAAGGTCCGTCGCCAGGGGGCAGGAATTTGTCCTTGACTGCCATGCGTACCCGGAGGCCATTCCCTGGGCATGGCATCTGATTCGGAGCCAAGGGATCGACCATCACAACCCCAGGGGGGCAGCGTGAACCAGGGGTGGATTTATTGCGATCGCATCACCGCCGCCGATGCCGGTCAAAGGGTGCTGGAGTTTTACACGACCCGCTACCCCCACTCCCCGGCGGCGGACTGGCTAGGGCGGCTCCAGGCCGGACAGATCCGGCTGCAGGGTCAGATCGCCAGCGGCCAAGAAATCCTGGTGGCGGGGCAACAGCTAGCCTACCATCGTCCCCCCTGGGAGGAACCACCGGTGCCCCTGGGCTACACCGTCCTCCACGAGGATGACCAGGTGCTGGTGATCGACAAACCGGCCGGGCTACCGGTGTTGCCCGGGGGTAACTTTCTTCACCATACCCTGCTGCACCAGCTGCAGCAGGCCTATCCTGACTCCCCGCCCCTGCCGGTCCATCGGCTGGGGCGGGGCACCTCGGGCCTGATGGTGCTAGCCCGCAGCCGATCCGCCCGAGCCCACCTGAGTCGGCAATTTCGCCACGCCACCGATCAGGGCGGTGCTGCCGGCCACCGATCTGGCCTGCAAAAAACCTACCGGGCCCGGAGTGCCCCGGGGGATTGCACGCCCCACCTGATGATTAACACCCCCATCGTTA